>NZ_JBIUCH010000009.1:0-290135 GCF_044548625.1 Micromonospora sp. NPDC051925
CCTTTTACGCCATTCACCGACGACCCGCTGGCGAGGGCCCGGCCCTCAGACCGTCTACAAACCCACACTGGACGAACGCTCTCGAATCACCCACTTGCATTCGGTGGTGACGGAGGGTGGTGGTTAGCCGAGCAGGATGCGGTGGCGTAGGAGGGTGAAGCCGGCGCGTCCGTGCATTTGGCGGGCGATCCGTTTGGTCTTGGTGTTGACGCCTTCGATGGGGCCGTTGCTGTATGGAAGCGTGAGTGCCGCGTTCACGGCATCGCGGTCCCGTTCCATGCCCCGGGCGAAGGCGTGCAGATGGGGCAGATCGACCGAGCGAACCTCGTTGATCCAGTGCGAGAGCTTGTCGGCGCTTCCCGGCTGGGGCATGAGGAACTGGGCGAAGCCTCGACTGCGGCGGCTAGGTGGAGTTCTTTCGTCTGGATGGCTTGTCTGCGGCGTGGTGGTGTGGCGATGGGTGCTTCCGCCTCGGTGCTATCGGCGGCGGGGTTTGCTGGCCCGGTGGGGGTCGGCGCCGGCCGCGGTGCGGCGGGTGTCGCCGTGCCCGCCGTGCCAGTCGAGGATAAGCAGGCAGGCGTCGTCGGGCAGGACGGGGCCGGCGGCTTCGAGGACGAGGTTGCCGAGGACGCGGACGACCTCCCTGGGGTGCAAGGCGCTCAGGTGCTGTAGTCGTGCGGACAGGTCAATGGCGGCGGCGCCGCGTTCGAGCATGCCGTCGGTGAGCAGCACCAGGCGGTCGCGGGGTTGCAACTCGATCTCGGCAGCCCGGTAGGGCTTGTGGCGCAGAACCCCGAACGGCCGATTGGCGGGCAGTGCCACAGTCTGCGTGGTCCCGTCGCGCAGTAGCAGCGGTGTCGGGTGCCCGGCGTTGACGACGGCGAGGGTTCCGGTGGACAGGTCAAGCCGGCCGAGAAGTCCGGTGGCGAACGGCGACACTGCCGGGGCGTTGTCGATGAGTGCCTCGTCTGCGGCTTGTGCCTGTTCGTGCAGGGTGCCGCCGCGGCGGCGGGCGTTGCGTAGTCCGCTGACGCACAGGGTCGCGGTGAGCGCGCTGTGCACGCCGTGGCCAACCGCGTCGGTGATGCTCAGATGCAGCAGGTCCCGGGCTAGGCTGTAGTCGAAGGTGTCGCCGCCGATGCTGGCTGCAGGTTCCAGCCATGCTGCCAAGGTGAACGAGTCGGCTTCACAGGTGAACGACGGGGGAAGTAGCCGCCGTTGAATTTCCGCGGCGAGGCTGAACGGACTGGTCCGCTGCCCCCATTCGAACAGGTCGGTGTGTCGACGGTTGGCGATCACTACGAACGCCAACGTGTGCGCGGCCCGCGATATCCGCTGCACGACCGCGTCGGTCGGTGCGGCGGGCAGGGCGATCTCCAGCAGCCCGATGACCTCGCCGCGCTGGGTGACCGGCGCCCGCACCACGTGCCGGTCACCGAGGTACTCGACCAGCACGTGCTGCGCGCGGAGCGCCTGCTCCTGCGGGCCGCCGTCGAACGGCAGCACCATCGCAACGTCCTCGTCCTGCCGGCGGCCGCCGGGCACATCACCGATCGGGACGTGCACCAGGCGTACGAGGGCATGGCCGCTCATGTCCGCTACGAGGAACGACACCCACAACGCGTCGAGGTTCAACCCAATGCTGCGGGTCACTGCCTCTACGGCGTCGACCGGGGCGGCCTTCTCCACCGCGCGCAGCACGTCGTTGAGATCCACGCCGCTCATCTCGTTCTCAGTCACGGGGCGGAGCATAGATGGGAGGTTCTTTTGCCCTGCGTTACCAGGCGCCCAGTGGCTGATCATGTTTGGGGAGGTCAACCCGTGGACTTATCTGTTGGGTGTCCGTCAAGGATCGTCCCCCGGGCACCCGCCAGGGCAGCCGGATCTCGTCCGCGACCGCCCCGCCCGGGGCGTGACGCGCCCGCACTCGTCGCACGCCGTCTCCGGCGGCGGGGCGCTGATCTCCCGCTCCGCTGGAGAGATCGTGTAGAGCCACTGATCGGTGCTGTGCGTGGTGACCTGGCCGCACCGTCGCACCGCATCGGTGCGCGGTGTGTGATGCACGTCGTGGACGAACTCCCGCACCAGCAATGCGGAACGCCCAACCGGGGTCGGCCCCGGGCTCAACGATGCCGGACGGCTCCCGCTACGGCCATCATCAGCCGGCAACCCGCGCAAACCCCCGATCCGGGGTGCGGAACGGCCCGGCCATTCCGCGCGACGGCCTCCGGAACGGCCGCGGCGGGGCTGCACCGTTGAGAGCCACTGTGAAGACGTCGATGGCGGCGGGCGGGGCGGTTCAGTGGTGCTGGCGGCGCGATACCCGCCGTAGTTGAGTGATCCGTGCGACGCCGACAACCATCGTCAGGATTGCCGAGCCGACGCCAGCGATCAGCAACGCCAGGGCCAGCGGCAGGGTGCCTTGCATCCAGAAGAATGTAACCTGCACGCTGCGGGTGTTTTGCAGCATGAACACGATGAGCACAACGAACAGCAGCGCGCCAGCACAGATGCCGAACCAGGCGGCGCCGGTACGTGTAAAGGGGACCCGCTGGGTCGACGGGAAGACGGCGGGCTCCTGCGGCGGCACGGCCGGGGCCGGGTCCGCCGGTGCGTTTCGGGTACGGTTCACGTCGTCGGACATGAGATCCCCCTACGGGTGGTCCGGGTACCGCTGGGTACCTGAGGAACTGGGATGTCAGGGTTTTCGGGCTGACCAAACTCTACGCGTGGCTGGCTTGGCTCGCGGTTGATCTTGCGGGTCTCGGGGTCTACGTTGCGAGGTCGCTGGTTGGCGGTGGTATCGACCCAACAACTCGCTGCTCCTACCAGCTGCAGCCGAAGGGCGCGTACGCAGATGGGTCTGCTGCACCGATCTGGTAACCGGTACGAGAACTTGCTCGCGGGGCTACGGATCACACGTCCGTCGGCTGGGTTGTGGCCGCTGTCGCTGGGGTTGCGCTGGAAGGAGACGGCCGGCGCGACCGGTCAGGTGGGCAGGTGTCTTCGCCTGGTCAGTTCCTCGGCTGGTGGGTCGGGCGGTGTTCGTGATGGTGGCCGGTGGGGGTCTGTTGCGTTGGGTGAAAGCATGATCGACTTTGGCTTGTCCGGTGTGGTCTCCTTGCCCGGTGAGGTCGTCGTCCCGCGTCCGGTCTTGGTCCCCACCGCCTTCGGCGTTCGTCGGGTTTCGGTTCCCGCCCGAGGTGATTGTCCTGGCGATTGGCTGGTACCTACGTTTCAACCTCTCGTACCGGGATGTGGAGGAGTTGCTGGTCGAGCGCGGTGTCGAGGCCGATGACGTGACGGTCTACCGGTGGGTGCAGCGGTTCACCCCGCTGCTGGCCGACGCCGCCCGGTTCACCCGCCACTCACCCGGTGACCGCTGGTTCGTGGACGAAACCTACGTCAAGATCAACGGCATCTGGAGGTACGTCTACCGGGCCGTCGACCAGCACGGGCAGGTCATCGACGTACTCGTCTCACCGCGTCGGGACGCCGCCGCGGCCCGGCAGTTCTTCCACCGAGTCCTGACCACGCTGAAGATCACGCCCAGCGAAGTCGTGACCGACGCCGCTCCCGCCTATGTCAGGGTGTTGGAGGACTTGGTCCCGTCGGCGTGGCATCACGTCGAACGACACGCCAACAACCCGATTGAGGCCGACCACAGCCAGCTCAAACACCGGCTCAAACCGATGCGCGGGCTACGCACCGACCGCACAACCCAGACGATCATCACCGGCCACGCCTTCGTGCAGAACCTCCGACGGGGACACTACGAACTCGCCACCGACGCCCCACCCACGACCCGGGTGGCCACCGCGTTCACCGAACTCGCACGAGCGATCTGACTGGCGCCCACTGACGCAGCTCAGCGCGCCCACCGATCCGCCAACGCAACAGCGCCCCCGGGTGCAGCCTGCACCCTCGGTCCAGTCCGTCCAACCGGTCGCCGTCTTGAACCGCACTGTCCCGCACCGGGTTTGATGGAGACATCGAAACCTGGGAGGAACGTCAGCGATGCCCGCACCGAAGAAGTACCCCGATGAGCTGCGTGAGCGTGCGACCCGGTTGGTGATCGAGGCCCGCCGGGATCCGGCTGGCGCGGTCGGCGCGATCCGACGGATCGCCGAGCAACTCGGAGTCCACCCGGAGGCGTTGCGGACCTGGGTGAAGCAGGCCGAGACCGACGCCGGCCAGCGTCCGGGTACCACCAGCAGCGACGCCGAACGCCTTGCCGCCCTGGAACGGGAGGCGCGTGAGCTGCGCCGGGCGAACCAGATCCTGCGCTCCGCGGCGTCCTTCTTCGCGGCGGAGTTGGACCGTCCGTCGCGGTGAGGGTCGACTTCGTCGACTCCCAGAAGGCCGAACACGGTGTCCAGCCGGTCCTGCAGGCGCTGCAAGGCACGCCGGCACAGATCGCACCGTCCGACCTACTACGCCGCCAAGACCCGCCCCGCCAGCGCACGGTCGAGGCGCGACGAGGAGCTGACCGCGATGATCGAGCAGATCCACGCGGCCAACTACGGCGTCTACGGAGCCCGCAAGGTCTGGCACGAGCTGCGCCGGCGTGGCATGTCGGTGGCCCGGTGCACCGTCGAGCGGCTGATGCGCCAGGCCGGGCTACGCGGGCTGCTGCGCGACAGATCACCGCGTACGACCCGACCGGCGGCGGAGACCGGCCGCCCGGGCGACCTGGTCAGACGGGACTTCACCGCAGTGCGTCCGAACCAGCTGTGGGTCGCCGACCTGACCTACGTGCGCACCGCCGTGGGCTGGGTGTACGCCGCGTTCGTCCTCGACGTGCACTCCCGCGTGATCGTCGGCTGGCAGGTGTCCACGTCGCTCTACACGGATCTGGCTCTCGACGCGCTGAAGATGGCGATCTGGCGCCGCGAGAATCAGGGCGCTGACCTGCGCAAACTAGTCCATCACTCGGACCGAGGAGTCCAAGGCGGATTCAACCGGTGGTTGCAACACCAGCTTGTTGGAGCGATTGTAGGTGTTGGTCGAGGGCTTCGGCTGGTGTCTTCCAGTCGAGGGTTTTCCGGGGTCGGTTGTTGAGGGCGTGGGCGACGGCGTTGATCTCGTCGGCGCTCCATCGGGATAGGTCGGTGCCTTTCGGGAAGTACTGCCGCTGCAGGCCGTTGGTGTTTTCGTTGGTGCCGCGTTGCCAGGGGCTGTGGGGGCCGGCGAAGAACACCGGGCGCCGGTTTCGACCGTGAAGCGTGCGTGCGCGGACAGCTCTTTGCCGCGGTCCCAGGTCAGTGACCGGCGAGCCTAACGCTCCCGGAACAGCTGCCTCATCTCAGCCTGACAGACAGGGAAACCCGGGGCTTGACAGGGACTTCTTCCGCTCCGGCGTAACCGGCCGTGATGAGCCAGGCAGGCACAGCGGCGGCAGCGGCGGTACCCGCTAGTCCAAACAGCAGAGTTCTACGGGACGTCATTTCTCTCCCTTGTCCTGGCAGGCATGCACAACGCATCCTCCGACTAGTGACGCTGCGTGCCCTCGAAGCGTGGCTTCAACTCCGGGGGAAATCTCATCCGCTCTGTGAACATTCACGTGACCGGCAACTTCTCGGCCTGCTCCTGGCTCAGCATCACACCAGGATCAACGAAACTGACTAGTTTCGTTGCCTGCTCGGACCGTTTAGGTAGGTCATTACCCGGTTGACGAGGTCCTCTCGGGTGGTGGGTGGGAGGCCTTCGAGGCCGAAGCCGAGGTAGACCGAGTTTGCGGTGGTGACGGCCGCGCCGAAGGCCTGCTGGGTACGGTGGAAGGTGCCGCCGGGGGCCGGCGGTGAGCCGGCTGGCGGGGCTGCCGCGGTCCAGCCGCCGAGGTCGGTCTCGAAGGAGGTTCGCGCGCTGGTGACCCCGTCGACCTCGATTCGCGCGTCGTCGAGGAATACGCCGGGGCCCGGGACGACCGAGAAGTCCACGTACGAGATCGAAACCTCGACCTGCCGGCCGGCGTAGCGGGACAGGTCGATGTTCCACTCCTGCCGCCCGGCGCTCGACCCGGAGGCCGCGTTCCAGGAGCCGGTGCTGCCGGTGGGTTCGCAATCCGCGCCGATGTAGTGGCTCAGGAACGGGGTGGTGGTGACGCCGTCCGAGCACGCCTGGCCGATCGCCGTGGTGGTGCGCCCGTTGGCCTCGGGCAGCGTCGTCCAATCGTCGGAACCGGGCGTGTGCGCCTCGACGAACACGAAGTCCTGGTCGTTCGGGAGATCGAACGATGTGGTGAAACGCAACCGTCCGGTGGTGGCCTTGGACAGGTCAATCGTGCGAGTGAACCGTTTGTAACTGTCGTACGCTATTTCCCCGCTCCACACGTACCAGTCGCCGTCTTGCGCGGCGTACGGGGCCCCGCCCGGTGGCTGCCAGGTCATCGCGGCGGCACTCGCGAACTGCGGGAACGATGCCTGGGGCAGCGAACTCGTCGTGGTCTGAAAAGCGGTGGTGTGGTTCTGATTGCCGGCCGATCCGGCAGTGTTGAGCGCGCCGGCGAAACCGGCGAACGCGTTCGACGTGCCGGTCAATGCAGGCGCGGACTCGGCCTCGACGTAGCTGTAAGCCCCCAGCCAGTACTGCAGTAAGTCGTTGCTCAACGGCGCGCAGGTCACGGTGCAGTCCGCGGAGTCCGAGCCGTACTGCCAGTCGTTCTGCTGCGCGTATCCGGCGTACTTGCCGTCGAGCAGCACCTTGCCGCCCTCGTTCAGGTAGTCGCGGACGGCGAAGTCGGTTGCCAGCGCCGCCGCGTCGATGGTGCCCTCCTCTGCCTGGCCGGCGGCCTGGGGGAGGATGTCGTCGCCGGTCTCCCACACCACCGTGCGGTAGTGCGACAGGACGCCGAGCGGATGCGGTGCCCGGCGGCCGTGGGTGTCCAGGTCGTAGACGTCGGCGGTGTATCCGGCCTGGCGCAACGCCGAGACGTGCTCGTCGGCGTACCGGGCCGAGGTGGCGCCGTCGGTGCTCGTCGGCGAGTCGCCGGTGACGTCCTCAGCGGCGAGCACCAGGACGTCAGCCCCGATGTGGTCGGCCACCTGGTAGGTGAACGCCGGGCTGGTCACCGTCGCGCCGTTCTTGTCCGCGGTGAACCAGACCTTCACTCGATCTTTCGGTGAGGCGCCGGGCACGGTGCCACGCAGTTCGGCGAAGTACCGGTTGCTGGTGTCGCCGTATCGGTCGCCGCCTTTCCATTCGTTGGTGCCGGTGGTCCGCGGGGTGTTCTTGTTGATCTGGTAGTGCAGGGTCACGTCGCGCAGGCTGCGCCGTGCGGTGACCGCGACCCGCTGCCGTGATCCGTACGAGGTGTCGAAGGTGTCGACGGTGAAGTCGGGTGTGCGGCGACCGACCGTGGAGACCGGATTGGCGGGGTCCTTGGCGGAGGCTGCCGCCGACAGGGCGAAGGGCAGGTTCTTACGGAACTCGGTGTCGATCAGTTTCTCGTCGTCGGGAAAGGAGAACTCGTCCGCGCAACTGTCCGGGTCGTTCGCCACGGTGGAGCAGGCGGACATCTCCACGGCGAAGGCGATCGTGCCGTACCGGTTCTGTGAGTGCTGGTTGGTGTCGCCGTTGCTGGTGTAGAGGGCCGCGATGAGTCGCGGATCGGCGCCGGGCACGGCGGACCGGGTGTGGTCACCGGCCATGGCGGTTGCGATCTGGTCGTCCGGGGTGGACGTGGCGACCTGCCAGCCCGTGCCGTAGAGCAGCAGTTCCAAAGGCGCGTGATAGTTGATCAGGAAGCTGAACCCGATCCGCCTGAAAAGCTGGTCCAGCGCCCGGGTCTCAGGTTCGGAGTTCGGCGCCGAACCTCGGTACGTCTCGGCCGACGGGTCGTTCGACGAACCTTCGTTGTCGTAACCCCACTTGTCGGCGAAGTTGCGGTTGAGGTCGACACCGTCGACCTCGGTGATCTTGCCGTCGCCGTTGTTGTCCCGCAGGTTCTTGCGCCACAGGCGGTTTCCGGGAGTGAACGTGTAGTCGTAGCCGTCCGGGTTCGCGACCGGCAGGAACCACAGCTCGGTAGTGTTCAGCAAGGTGGTCAGGGCCGGGTCCCGGCCGTATCCGTCGATGACGTGGTGCATCAGCCGGCGGGTCATCTCCGGCGTGATCCACTCCCGTGCGTGCTGGCCACCCAGGTACAGCACGGCCGGCCGTTGCCCGTCCGGCACCTGCTGGGCGCCCCGGGTCACCTTGACCGCCTGGATCGGCACGCCGCGCAGGCTCGTGCCCACCGTGACGAGCTCGGCCAGCTCAGGATGGTCCGCTACCGTTGCGGCCATCTCGGCGCGCAACCCACCAGGTACGTTGTACTGCCGGAACACGTGCTGCGACGCCGCCGGTGCCGGGGCGGTCTTCTTCCGCCTGAGCGACAAGCCTTGAGAGACGAGCCGGGCAGCCTGACGCTCGCCGAGGACGGCCTCGACGGCGACTTTGTCACCGGGCCGGTCGGCCAGCCGGGTCTCGTCGCGTTCGATGCCGGCGGCGTGCAGCAGGCCAAGCTGCCGCGGGTTCAATTCCCCGACATAGACGCCGAGGCCGTGAGTGGACGCCGTCGCGGAGGCGGACGTCTCGGATACAGAAATCGTGCCGCCGGTGAGCGCTATCACCGCGCACGCGGCGATCCAGTGAGCCGATCTGATGGGAACCTCCGGAGGACTATGGGAATGTCGCCGCCACCCCGGGCGGGAGTCAAAGGCGTCGCCTCTTGCCCGACCTCATTGCGGTCGTGGGTCCCGGTCAACCGGTGACGTCGCGCCGGCAACTGACGGGCTGTCGGCCAGGATGAGCGACGATTGTCGGGAAACTGTCAGCAACTGTCGATGGAACCCGTCAGGCCCGACCGCCGGAGCGGCGGACACGATCGTCTGCCGGACGTGCAGCCCGGCGCCGTTCCCGTCATGCAGGCGCTCGTCGGTCCACTTCCAGGCCTACCGGCGGCGAACTGGATATTCTCCGGCGCGATCTCCTCATCCGGCGACAGGGTTACGTTGGTGCTTGGCGGGTCTGGGGCAGGGTGATGGTGAAGGTGCTGCCGACGCCGAGTCGGCTTGTCGCGGTTATCCGGCCGTCGTGGGCCTCGATGAGTTTGCGGGCGATGGCCAGGCCGAGGCCGCTGCCGCCGGTGGTTCGGCTGCGGGAGGAGTCGGCGCGCCAGAAGCGGTCGAAGATTCGGTGCAGGTCGTTGGGCGCGATGCCCGTTCCGGTGTCCGCGACTTCGATGATGAACTGGTCGTGGGTTGCCGCGGTTCGCAGGGTGACAACCCCGCCTTTGTCGGTGTGCCGGATGGCGTTGGTGACCAGATTGCCGGCAATCTGGCGCAGCCGGACCGGGTCCACCGACAGTTGCGGGTCGACTGTGAAATCGGTCGAGAGGCGTACGTGCTGAGACTCGGCGATCCCGCGGTGTGCGTCGGCGACCTGGGTCAGGACGTCGTTGACGTACACATATTCGGGGTAGAGCTGCAGGTTTCCGGTGTCCGCAGCGGCCAGGTCGCGCAGGTCGTCCACCACGCGTTGCAACAATGACGTCTCTTCGAGCAGCACATCCAGTAGTTGGGCGTCGGTCGGTGTCATACCGTCCTGGGCGGCCTCGATGGAGCCGCGGATGTTGGTCAGCGGCGTGCGAAGCTCGTGGGCCAGGTCACTCACCAGGGCTTTACGCTGCGCCTCCAGGGTTTCCCGCCGGTCGAACAGATCGTTGAGGGCCATCGCCAGGTAACCGATCTCGTCGCGAGCGCCGACCGGGACCCGGCTCTGCTGCTCGACCGGGCGGCGGACGGACGCGGTGAGCCGCCGCAGCGGCCGGACCAAGCGGGTGCCGACCAGGAAGGTGACCGCAACCGCGATCAACAGCACAAGTCCGGTGCTCCCGGCGATCCGGAGCACATTGGCACGGGTCAGGCTGATCGAGGTGGCCGGCGTGACGGCTTGGTCATCAGTGATGAACAGCAGTGCGGACGGTGCTACGTAGGGGGTGAGTTGCACTTGGCGAGCGGATTGCAGGCATCGCTGGATTTTGTCCAGGCTGACGCCGCGAGGCAACGACTCACCGCCGCCCAGCACGGTGAACAGCGGATCGATATAGACGGAGTCCGGCACCTCCTGGCCCAGACAACTGCCCATCAGGCCCAGGAGGGACCGCAGCGCCTTCAGCTCGGTCGGTGTCGGTGCTCGCAACTCCTTGGAGTCGCAACTGGTCCCCACCGGGTCAGGGATCACGGTGGCACGACCGCTGGGTGTGTGAGTCAACCGCGCATTGAGGTTGCCATTCATGCATTTGACGGTTTGGCTTGCGTACTGGTCCAGTTTTTGGCGCTCGCGGGTGGGGAGCCGGTACGGCCCGACCGCGCGGGCATCGATGGTTGCCTTGCCCGCATCGGTGCTGTCGGGGTTGACACGAAGCGGGTCGACGACGGCTGACGGCCGGGTCGTTTGCAGGCTCGGCCCGGTGGCCGAGTCGGCGATCGGCTGGCGGTCGCGGGTCAGCAGGGTGACTCGATGACCGGTACGCCGGCTCAGGTCCGCGACGGTGGGCGAGACACCGTCCCAGCTCGAGTGGGTGGCGGCGAAGCCGATCAGCGTGTCGTAGACCAGCGTGTCGTCGGCGAGCGAGCGGCCTTGTTGCTGCTCGATGGCCCGGGTCGTCGTCTTGGCCGTGAACCACGCGGTCGCCGCGATCGCAGCGATGGCGATCAGGATCGACGTCGCCAGCAGCCGGATGATCAAACTACGGTGCCACGGCAGGTCAGGGGAGCGCATCGGCGTCTTTCGGCGTGACGGACGGATCGGTAAGCTTGTATCCGAGGCCGTACACCGACAGTAGCCGGACCGGGTGCCGCGGGTTGTCCTCGATTTTGCGCCGCAGGTTCAGCACGTGGGTGTCGACCGCCCGGTTGGTGGAGTCACGGTCTAGTCCCTGGGCGTGTTCGAGGAGTTGGCCGCGGCTGAAGATCCGATCGGGCTGCCCGGCCAGCATCGCCAGGATCGCGAACTCGGCCGGCGTACACGAAATTTCTCGCTCACCGATCGTGACGGTCCGCCGGGTCAGGTCCATCGTCAGGTCACCGACGTGCAAGAGGTCGTCGTCGACCCGGACCCGATCCACTCGCCGCAGCAGCGCACGCACCCGAGCCACCAACTCCCTCGGGCTGTACGGCTTTGTCACGTAGTCGTCGGCGCCCAGGTCCAGCCCGAGCAGCAGGTCGTCCTCGCCGGCACGGGCGGTGAGCATCAGGACCAGCACCGACGACTCCTGTCGCAGGATCCGGCACACGTTCAGACCGTCGAGGCCCGGCATCATCACGTCAAGGATGATCAGATCCGGTCGCGTCCGGCGTGCCTCGGCGAGCGCTTCGCGCCCGTCGTGTACGACGAGGAGCCGATGGCCGGCCGCCCGCAAGTAGGAGCCCACCAGGTCGGCCTGACGCCGGTTGTCCTCGGCGACGAGAATGTCAGCGCACACCCGGCGGACTATAAGCCGCCACCGGCAGCCGTCGCCAACCTGCGGTTTTTTCCTTGACAGTTTCCCGACAATCGCCCGGCAGCCTGCCGGTATGCCAATGATCCCACGATCCGTGCCCGCCGGATCGGCCATCCCGGCGGCACCCCCACCGGGTCGATCCCGCAGCCGACGCCGTCTTGTCGTCATCGTCTGTGTCATCGTGGCCCCGTCCATCCTGGGCTTCGCTCTCGGCTTCGCCCGGTGGGCCGGTCGAGCCGCCGCTGCCGACCAGAAAGCGGAAACGGTGACCCCGACGGCGACCACGACGGTCACCAAAGGCGACATCTCCACCTCGCGCACCATTTCCGGAACTCTCGGTTACGGTGCGACCCGCACTATCAGCGGCAGCGGGAACGGAGTGATCACCTGGCTGCCGACCGCCGGGACGACGATCACACGCGGACAGCGGGTGTACGCGGTAAACGACCAATCCGTCCCGCTGTTCTACGGCACGATCCCCCTCTTCCGGGATCTGGACACCAAGGGCACCGTGGGACGCGACGTGCGGATGGTGTTCAACAACCTGCGCGCCCTGGGCTACGAGGTAGGTAGACAACCGTCACCGGGCACGGCCGTTACCCAGTCCGTCCCGGCTAGTGCCGACTCGACGGGGGCGTCGTCTTCGTCGGCTGCCGTGACGGATATGCCTGCGCCCGCGGGCGCTCCTTCGCCGGCGGCCACGACAAATAGGGGGCCGACCCCTACCCAGACGCATCCCCCGACCAGGGTCGTCACCAGGACGGTCCACGACGGTGAGGCAGTCCTGACCGCGGCCCTGATTGAGGCGATCAAAGCCTGGCAGCGACACCTCGAGCTCCCAGCGAGCGGCGAGCTCACGATCGGTTCCGTCCTGGTGCTCCCGGCCGCGGTCCGCGTCAGTGCGCTGTCTGCGCAGGTCGGCGCCCCCGCCACGGGAGAGCTGCTGGCGACCACGTCGACCAGCAAGGTGATCACCGTGCTGGCCGACCAGAGTGAAGCCGCCACCGTCGACAACGGCGATCACGCCACGGTGGTCCTCTCCGACGGCACCACCACGCCGGCCAGAGTGACCTCGGTAGGCACAGCGTTACAAACCCAGGACGGCGGTGACCCGTCGAGCCCGAAACTCACCCTCACCCTCGTCCTGGACCAGCCGTCGAAGCTCAAGCAGGTCGACTCGGCCGATCTGCAGATTTCCTTCGCGGCGCAGACCCACAAACAAGTCCTGACCGTCCCGATCAGCGCGCTGCTCGCGCTGCAAGAGGGCGGGTACGCGCTGCAGACCCCCGCCGGTGCCCTAATCGCCGTCAAAACCGGCATCTTCGCCGACGGCCAGGTCGAGGTCAGCGGCACCGACGTCACCGAGGGCCTGATCGTGGTGACGACCTCATGAGTGCGGTGCTGTCGGTGCGCGGGGCAAGCATGCGGTACGCCGACAACGTCACCGCCCTCGACGACGTGTCCCTAGAAATCGAACAGGGCGAAATGCTGGCCATCGTCGGCCCGTCCGGCTCCGGCAAGTCGACTCTGCTGAACATCATGGGCACGCTCGACCGGCCCACCTCCGGAACGATCGAGATCCTCGGCCAGGACGTCACCCGGCTCGCCGACCGCAAACTGTCCGATCTCCGCGGACGGCTACTCGGCTTCGTCTTCCAGCAGTTCCACCTCACCGCCGGGCAGAGCGCCGCCGAGAACGTCGCCACCGGCCTGCTCTACGCCGGGGTACCGCGCCGCAACCGGCGCGGCATGGCCGAGGAAGCCCTCGACCGGGTCGGACTCGGCCATCGCATCACCCACCGGCCGCACGAGCTGTCCGGCGGGGAACGGCAGCGGGTGGCCATCGCCCGAGCCCTGGTGAACAGTCCGGCCCTGGTGCTGGCGGACGAACCGACCGGTGCCCTCGACACGGCCAACGGCCACGCCGTACTGAAGCTGCTGGCCGAACTGAATGCGGAAGGCACGACCATCGCGCTCATCACCCACGACCGGGACATCGCCGCCCAAGCACCACGACAGGTACACATGCGCGATGGACGCCTCATCGCGGACGTACTCTCGCCGGACAGTGCCGCATGAGCCGGCTCGGCCCTCGTGACCTGCTCGGTGTCGGCCTGATCGGCATCCGCACCCGCAAGATGCGAGCACTGCTGTCGGCGTTGGGAATCTCCATCGGCATCGCGACGATGGTCGTGGTGACCGGCATACCGGCATCCAGCCAGGCGGACCTGCTGCGGACCCTGTCGGCGCTGGGCACCAACACCTTGCAGGCGGCACCCATCGATCGCGACCCGCCAGTGACCCTGCCGGAGGAAGCACCCGCCATGGTGGCGCGGATCGGACCGGTCCTTACCGCCAGCGCCGTGGCCAACACACACACCGTGATCCGCCGCAACGACCGCACCGATGCCCAGGACGGGCTCGGCCTGACCGTCCTGGCCAGCAAGAGCAACCTGCTGACCACCCTCAACGGCACAGTCCGTTCCGGTCGCTTCCTCGACACCACCAGCGAAAGACTGCCGATGGTGGTGCTCGGCTCGGTGGCCGCGACCCGGCTCGGCTTCAGCGACCTGCCCGCCGGTACGACCAAGCCGCAGGTGATGATCGGCGACCAGTGGTTCACCGTCATCGGCATCCTGCACAGCGTCGCGCTGAACCCCGACATCGACCGGGCGGCGCTGATCGGCTGGAATACCGCCCGTACCCTGCTGCATTTCGACGGCCATCCCACGGTGATCTACCTGCAAGCTCAGGAGGACTACATCGAGGCCGTCCGGACCGTGCTACCCGCCACCATCGACCCGCAGCACCCGTCCGACGTCCAGGTCACCGCCCCGTCCGACGCACTGGCCGCCAAACGGGCCACCCAGACCAGCTTCTCGGCGCTGTTCCTCGGCCTGGCCGCGGTGGCCCTGCTGGTCGGCGGCATCGGTGTCGCCAACACCATGGTGATCTCGGTACTGGAAAGGCGCGCCGAGATCGGGCTGCGCCGCGCGCTGGGCGCCCACCGCGGCCAGATCCGAGCCCAATTCCTCACCGAGGCAATCGTGTTGTCCGCGCTGGGCGGCATCGGCGGAACCCTGCTCGGCATCACCGCGACCACCGGATACGCGTGGTCACAGAACTGGCCGGTAGTCATCCCCGCCGCAGCAACGCTGGCCGGCCTCGGCGGGGCAGCGCTGATCGGGGCGGTCGCCGGCGCCTACCCCGCGATGCGAGCCGCCGGGCTCATGCCCACCGAGGCGCTCAGCGGCACCTGACCGGCGATCGCCGGACCGGACAACAGGTCCGGCCCGGCGATCATGTCAGCGCCGAGTACCGGCAGTCATTTCAACGTCGAGTAATAGCTGCCGAACGCCTCTTTTTCACAGTCATCCAGCCAATGAGCCTCGCTCTCGCTGGGCAGACCGTCGACCAGAGCCGGACTGCCGTCCTGGACGACAGCCTTGACACCGTGGTCATTGAGGCACTTGATGTTCGCGTCCAGGTGATCGGCGTACGCCGGGTCAAGCCGCTGGGCCCGTGCCATCGTGCTCTCTGGTTCCTTCGACGCGCAGTTCTTCTTGATGTCACCCAGCACCTTGGTGGACAGACCAAGGTCCTCAAGGTCGGTGGGATACCCGGTCCGACCCTTGACAAACTGCCTGGGGAAGCCATTCGCCAACATGCAGTCAATATAGACACCTCGCAGGCGGGCAATTTCCTCGTCGGAGGAGTCAAGCCGGATGAGGGGACGCTCCGCTGCGACTGCCTTGGCCGAGGCAGCGGTGGACGGCTTCTGGATGCTGGCGACACCCGGGGTGCCCTGGGCACCGGACGGGGAGTCGGTCTTGGCGGCGCCATTACAGCCGGCGACGAGAGTCAAGCTGACAGCGGCGGTGACAACCGCCGCCGCGCCGCGGGAACGGGAAACTCCGATGATGGACATGGCGGGATTCTCACCGTGCAATGTCAGCGAACTGTCGGGATCCCGAGGCTGCGACCCCGCCGTTCGATATAGCAGTTCGCCAGCGGTGTCTGTGCCGGGATCTTGACCACGGTGATGCCCTCGGCGACGAGAACCCCGTCGAACGCTGCGCTGTACTTGCCGTCCCAGTCGAGGACCAGAAAACGGAAGCGACTGGTTCGTTCGTCGAGGTCCATGACGGGGTCGCGGGCTGGTGGACAACCCAGGCATGGTCCGGATGCGCGATGATCCCGAGCAGGTGGACGCGTCGGTGGTCACCTCCATCAAGACCAGCACGTAGAGCCGTCCGAGCAGCGCTTCGGTGTAGCCGCGGTCAGCAGCCTGCAACGCCAAGGCCCCAGCACCAACCAGATCCCCATTCCGCGCCCGCAGCTCGACCAGATGCCGCAGCGGATAGGGATTGCCGCAATCAACAGCCCGCAACGCTGGGGCCTCAGCACCGGCCAGATCCCCGGCGCGCCCCTGAGCCACCCCCGCTTTCATGGAGCTTCTTGACCATGGTCTGATGGCCGTGGGGGAGGAAGTAGTCCGTGGCTGCACCGAAGAAGTACCCCGACGAGCTACGTCAGCGCGCTGTGCGCCTGTACCGCGAGTCGGATCCGAAGTCGGTGATCCGGCGTCTGGCCGAGCAGTTGGGCGTTCATCACGAGGCGCTCAGGAACTGGATCCGCCAGGCCGAGGCTGACGCCGACGAGCGTCATGACCGGCCGACCAGTGAGATGGCCGAGGAGAACCGGCGGCTGCGCCGCGAGGTCACCGAGTTGCGGCGGGCGAACGAGATCCTGAAGGCCGCGAGCGCGTATTTCGCGGCGGAGCTCGACCCGACCCGGCGACGGTCATGAGGTTCATTGATGAACACCGTGACCAGTTCGCGGTCGCGCTCCTGCTACGGGTCCTCAACATCGGCGCGTCGACCTACTACGCGTGGGTCAAGCAGGCCGAGCAGTCCTGCGACCGGAACGTGGTCGACCTGGGCCTGATCTCCAACATTCACGAGATCTGGGAGACGTCCGGGCGCACCTACGGCGCGGACCGGGTGCACCGGCAGCTGCGCCGCGACGGCATCCGGGTGGGCCGTAAACGGGTCGCGCGGTTGATGACGCAGCAGGGTTGGCAGGGTGCGTTCCTGCGTCGAGGCTGGCGCGGCGGCTCCACGAAGCAGGACCCGCGGCACACGCCGGCGCCGGATCTGGTCAACCGGCAGTTCACCGCCGACGGACCGAACCGGCTCTGGGTCGCCGACGCCACCCGCATCCCCTGCGGCGAGGGCGTGTTCTGGCTCGCCGCGGTCCGGGATGTGTTCTCCCGCCGGATTGTCGGCTGGAAGACGTCTGACCGCTGCGACACCGATCTGATCCTCGCCGCCCTCGAATACGGCATCTGGTCCCGGGATGTCCGCGACGGCCAACTGATACACCACTCAGACCGCGGGTCGAACTACACGTCGTTCCGCTTCTCCGAACGCTTGCAGGACAACGGGATCCTGCCCTCGATGGGCTCCGTCGGCGACAGCTACGACAACGCCCTGATGGAGAACTTCTGGTCAACGTTGAAGATCGAGCTCGTCTACCGCACGAGCTGGCGGACCCGCGACGAGGCCGAGAACGCGATCTTCGCCTACATTGACGGCTGGTACAACACCCGCCGCATCCAACGCGAGCTGGGCTACCTCAGCCCGAACGAGTACGAGACCGCCTGGCACACCCGCCAGACGCAACCAGCCGAACCACCTATCGCCGCCCCTGCACCAGCCGGGAGCAGGTAACCACCGCTCCATCAAAGCGGGGGGAACTCAAGTGGAAGCCCTTGGTGGACGAGTGGTTGGCCGGCAGGTCCAGAGGCGGGGTATCTCTCGCGGCGGCGCGAGCAGGATGGCGTTGCCGTTCTCTCGGCGAACCCTGCTCAGCTCGGGCAAGGCCCACGAGGTCGCCGACGCCTGCCGGTTAGCCGCGGCCGCCATGGCCGTCTTTGTCAACCCGTTGACCGAGCATCAGCGGACAGTTCTCAGCGATCTCTTCGGTTGCCCGGTGGTCAGCGGCGACGACCTGACCTGAACATCCGCTCATGCCGTTCTCGCGCTGCTGAAGGTCTTCGGCCGCTGGCGTCAGCGGCCCGGACCGCCCGTCGCGGTAGGTTCCGCAGTGCCTGCCAGCTCGAGATCGCGCGGGCACTGACTGGCAGCGAACTCGACGATTACTACTCGCGGTTCCGCGCGTTGCTCGGGAGCCTTCTCGACCTCGGCGGCGACGATGCAGTTCGCCAACTCCGCAGGTCTCGCCCGCAGTCTCAGTTAACGGTGCCGCCGCGAAGCACTGCCAGGGTCTCTGCGAAGGAGGCGGTGAAGCTGGCGAGGACCGCTTTCCCTTTGGTTGCTGTGGCGAGGGACGGTTCGCCGATGACTCCGGTGTCGGTGTAGGCGCGCATGCCCAGAACGAGTAGGTCCGGACGCTCCGCCCGGTGATCGGCGGTCTGATAGCTGTCGCGTACGAGGTCGGGGCACAGGTGTAGCAGGAGGGAGGTTTCGATCTCCCCGGCGTGCATGTCGTCGTGACCGCTACTGGCCAGTCCGGCATCCCGGCGAGCGGCCTCCCAGTCCTGCCGTCTCGGGAACAACGCCATGCGGCGCCCCTCGACGTTGGCTTCCTGTACGATGTTGGCCAGGATGTAGTTCCCACCATGGCCGTTGACCACGACCAACCGATCGACCCCCGAACTACGCAGTGATTCGGCGATGTCGGTAACGATGCGGGCCAGGGTGGACGAGCGGATGCTCACCGAGCCGGGCCAGCCGGCGTGTTCCTGCGAGCAGCTGATGGTCACGGGCGGTAGGAGCATCAGGTCGTAGGCGGTTGCTGCGGCCTTCGCGATGGCGCAGGCGACGATCGTGTCCGTCAGCAGGGGCAGGTGATTGCCGTGCTGCTCGAAACTGCCCACCGGCAGCACCGCGACATCCGCGTGGCGGTTGGCTTCATCCGTGGTCGTCGCCGTGGACATAAGATCCGCGATCACTCCGCGTCTCCCGCAGTCATCACGGTCACCAACGCACCCCTACCTGGCATCTGTCACCGGGAGAAGTTTGCCCTCAAGCCGGTAGAAGATCTTGTTGGCGTTCCGCGCGACACCGAGCTTCTCGTAGAAGCGCTGCGCCTGCGCGTTGTCGCGATCAGTGGTCCACTCGATCCGGCTACAGGAATTCGTGGCCGCTACCTCGACGAGGCGGTCCATGAGGAGCTTCCCGACGCCGCGCCCCCTGGCCGTCTCCGCCACGTACAGCTCCTTCAGGTAGAGCGAGCGGGTGAGGCCGGCGGCGGGCCACAGGAAGGAGTACGTCGCGAGCCCGACCAGCGCTTCGGCGTCCCAGGCCAGCACGGCATACGCCAGGGGCGGGTCACCGAACAGCGCCTCGTTGATCTGGCGCACCCGCACATCGAGCGGCTCCACGTCGGTGTCGCCGTAGAACTTGTCCAGCTCTTCGAGCAGTGCGGCGACCGCATCGACGTGGGCGGCCTCGGCGGCTGCTACCAGGGTCAAGGAACTGCCCTTCCTATCGGACGTCAGCCAAGGCTGCTCGGAGGTCTCGTGCGGTGGAGGATGAACGCTGCGTGGGAGGAAGCCCGTCGAGCGCGATGCGCGCTCGCTCGGCGATTATGCCCTGACGCTTCGCCCCGTCGAGGCTCCCGATCGTCTCCGCGAGCGACTCCACCGCATCGGACGCGTGACCCATCCTGGTCAGGCAGATAGCACGGTCCAGTCGAGTCAGTGCCCAGTCGGTGTAGTCACCAGGGGAACACAGTTCGAGTGCCCGGTCCTGCGCGGCCAGCGCCGCGTCGGTCTCCCCCAGACGGGTGTAGGCGTTCCCCTCGTGAAAACGGAGTTGGGCCTCGTTGTAACCGAACGCGGAGGCACTCAGGGAGTCTCCCTCCAACCGGGACAAGAGGCCCTCGGCCTGCCCCAGAGCCGCCCGGGTCTCCTCACGCCTCCCCATCGCGGCCAACGCCCGTGCTTCGATCGCCGCCGCCAGCACGGCCCCCACCGACGCCTCACGTCCGGCGACGTCCTGCGCGTGGCGTGCGAGGTGCACGGTCTCGCGGAAGTCCGCGCTGTAGTAGTAGACATGGGCCTCCTGCGCGAGCACCCAGGATCGAGTCACCGGGTCGCCCGCCTCCACGGTCGCGAGCCGGGCCGTACGCGCCCACCGATACGCTGCGGTCCTGTCGTCGATCCTGCACAGAACAAGGCACATCAGACCAGACATCTGCGCGGCCATCCCGGTCAGGCGACGCAGAGCGGAGGCGGACGGGCTCCGCCCGATGAGCTCGGTCAACTCGCCGAGGTCACCAGCGATCTCTCGAAGCAGCGTGTCCGTCGAGTGATCACGAGTCGCACGGCCGTGGTGGGCGACGATCCCCTCCCACTCGTCGAGTCCGGCCGCAGTGACCGTCCCCATGCTCAGGGCTTCATGAAGCGAGCGCCGCAGGCCGTCAACCTCGTCCATGACGGCCGGGAAACCGACTTCAGCGGAGGTTGTCGATCGGCGATCACGGCGAAGCCCATGGGCAGAGTCGGGTACCGCCGACGCAAGTGACGTGTCGCGGTCCTGGGCCGGTTCGCTCGCCTCGACGATCGCCTGATGGTCGAGGACTGCTCCCCACCGGGCCTGGCGCGCCGCCTCGGCTTTCTCTTCCTTGTGCCGCACGTCGAGGAAGCGGTACTCGTCGTAGCCGGTGATCAACTCACCGCCGGCTTGGAGGAGCGAATCGCACTGCACCCAGAAGACCCGGTCGACCACCTGCCGGCCGCTCTCGACGTTGGCCACCGTGCTTCGCGTGCTGTGCACCCGCCGCGCCACGTCATCCTGAGTCAGGCCACGCCTCCGACGCCAACCAGCGAGTCCCTGCCCAAGCGCCCGCTTCACGTCACTGATCTGCTGCGGATCCACGAAGATGCCCTCCACCATCACCGGAGGCGGCGATCACCGTTCGCTACACATCCCTCACGGCAACGTGACACTAGCCGAAAACGACCGCGACGGATTGCCCAGACACCAGCCCCGCCACAAACAGCTCGACATGCCGCGAACCAGCCTGGATCGCGTTGCAGATTGCCGAGAGAAGCCGTCCCGGGATCCGGGCGTCCGGATCGGCGCGCCAAACCATGATCAGAACCCACCCGGACGGGCCAGCAACCGACCGGACGGGGCCGGACGTGAGGGATGCTCGTCGCACGAGCACCCACCGAGCACCCAACCGACCACAAGGGACGAAAAGTCGAAGGGGTCTGACTGCCGTTTCGGCAGGTCAGACCCCTTTTGATCTTGTGCGCCCGAAGGGACTCGAACCCCTAACCTTCTGATCCGTAGTCAGATGCTCTATCCATTGAGCTACGGGCGCCTGGTGCTCGACCAGTCTACACAACCGGCTTTGCGCGGAGACTCCGGGATTCGAACCCGGGAGGGGCTTTAAGACCCCAACCGCATTAGCAGTGCGGCGCCATAGACCAGACTAGGCGAAGTCTCCCTGGCGACCCTGCGGACCACCGCGGACGAGGATACAGGTCTGCCCCCACCGGGGGCAAAGTGACTTCCGGGTGGGGGACGGCCCGCTGGTGAGAGCCCCGGCCGAGGAGATCCGCACCGCTGGACCGCGCGGGCGTATTCCACCGTGTGCGAGGTCACGTTCGCGACTACGCTCCATCGACATGCAGGAGCAGCCGCCGAGCGACCCGCCCCGCCGCCCCACCGGTGACCGGGCGCGTCGCCGTTCCCCGGAGGCGACCTTCACCCCACCGCCCGCCCCACCCCGGCAGCCGCAGCCGTCGGACGACGAAGAGCAGCCACCGCCGAAGCGAACGCGCCCGGCGAAGGCAGCGCCCGCCGTACTGTTCCAACCGCCCGCCGCCGAGCCGACGGTGCCTCGTCCGCTGGCCGCCACCCGGCCGCGCGGCACGGCCGACGACACCACGCCGATGGGTGATCCGACCATCCTGGCGGACGACCCGTCGGCGGGATCGGCCGAGCCGGACACGGAGGATGCGCCGACACCAGTGCGCAGATCTGCTCCCACGAAGTCGGCCCCGCGCCGGGGCACCCGCACCCGGGCGACGGGCGAGGCTGCCAGCGGCAGTCCATCGACCCAGACCCCGGCCGGCGAGCAGGCGCCACCCGACCGAGACGCCACCGCCACTGCCACGGGCACCAACTCCGGTGCCGCGACCGGGACCACACCCGCCGCGACGAACCCGCCGCCACGGAGGCGGACCACAACCCGCACCCGGCGGACGCCCCTCCCTGAGCAGTCACCCGCTCCGAAGCCGACCGGCCCGACAACCGAGGAGCCGGGCGCGGGCGCGGTTGAGCAAGGACCTGAACCGACCGGTCCGACAACCGAGGAGTCGGGCGCGGTTGAGCAAGGACCTGAACCGACCGGTCCGACAACCGAGGAGTCGGGCGCGGTTGAGCAAGGACCTGAACCGACCGGTCCGACAACCGAGGAGTCGGGCGCGGTTGAGCAAGCACCTGAACCGACCGCCCCGATAACCGAAGACGTGGGCGCGGTCGAGCAAACACCTGTCGGCACGAAATCCGCCATATCTGCGAGCGGGACCGCAGAGCCGGGCCGACCCATCGGTGGGAGCACAGAGCCGGCCCAGCCCATGGGCGGAAGCGCTGTTCCCGCCGGATCGAGCCCACCCAGGCGACGGGGTACGGCGGCGGGCAGGACCGTCGCACCGGCGAAGACCGGCCGGAGCGCCGCGTCGACGCAGGCGGCCGGCCGGGCCACCCGCAGGACTCCGCCGCGTACGACGACGACCCCACCAGAGCTCACCACCGCCGAACCGACCACCACCACCGCCATGGCCCCTGGACCGACCGCCACTACCGAACCGACCACCGCCGAACCGACCACCACCACGACCACCGAACTCGCGACCGCCATGGCCCCCGGACCGGCCATCACCGTCAGCAGCAAGCCGACCGCCACCATCGAACCCGTCAGGACCGGAAAGGCGAGTACGGGCGTCGACCGGTCGGGGCGTACCCCAGGACTGGAGCTGGCGGTGATCCGGACCCGGCTGCTGGCCCACCCGGGGTTCGCACCGGAGCTGCTGGCCCTGGCGGCCGTCGAGGGGATCGGGCCGCGCGCCCGGGAGTGGGCGCGAGGGCAGCGCGAGGCGTACCCGGATGTCGGCCCGGACGGGCTGGCCCGGCTCGCCACCCGGCGGTTCGTGCGGCTGGCCGGGGTGTGCGGAGCCACGGCGGCGGTGGCGGGGCTACTCGCGCCGGTGGCCGAACTGGCGTCGGTGCTCTGGACGCAGTCGGCGCTGGTGCTGCACCTGGCGGCGGCGTACGGCCGGGATCCGGCCCACCCGGACCGGGCGGTGGAGCTGCTGGTGCTGACCCAGGTTCACCCGAATGCGGACAGTGCGCGTGCCGCGCTGGATGCGGCGCGGGCGGCGGACGGTCCCGGGGACGGGCCGTGGCCGCGCGCGGCAGAGTTTGCGGGGCGGCTGGCGAAGCCGCTGGCCGCGCAGGTCGGCGGCTGGGTGGCGCTACGGCTGGCGGCCCGGCTGCTGCCGGGGGCGGCGGTGCTGGCCACGGCGGCCGGGAACACCGCGGCGTCCGAGCGGCTCGCCGCCCGGACGGTGTCCGCCTACCGGCCGGGTCGGGCCGGCGGCTTCGGCCAGAGCCAGCCGAGCCAGCCTGCCGGCGACAGCGGTCAGAGCCAGCTGAACCAGTCTCTGGGCAGCAACGAGTAGCCGACGAAGGCGACCACGTCGAGCAGGGTGTGTGCCACGATCAGCGGCATCACCCGTCGGGTACGCAGGTAGAACAGGCTGAACACGACGCCCATCACGGCGTTGCCGACGAACGCGCCGAAGCCCTGGTAGAGGTGGTAGGAGCCGCGCAGCAGCGCGCTGGCCGCGATGACCGCGCCGAGCCGCCACTGGAGCTGGCGCAGCCGGGTGACCAGGTAGCCGACCACGATCACCTCTTCCAGCACGGCGTTCTGCACGGCGGAGAGGATCAGCACCGGCACCGCCCACCACAGTTGCGGCAGGCCGGCGGGGACCAGTGTGGCGTTGATGCCGAGCTGCGCCGCCGCCCAGAACAGGGCCAGGCCGGGCAGGCCGATCAGCGCGGCCAGCCCGGCGCCCCGGGTCAGGTCCGACCCGGGCCGCCGCAGGTCCACGCCGAGGGTCCGCGCCGGGTCGCCGGGGTGCCGCGCCAGCAGGTGTACGGCGAGCGGCACCGGCAGGAGCGCGAAGACGATGCCGAGCAGTTGGTACGTCAGATCGAGCCAGGGCCGGGCGGACTGCGAGGTGTTGAGCGAGGCGGTCTGCTTCGACAGCGGCCCGTCGGCGGTCAGCTTCGCGGTCAGCGACACCACGGCGTAGACGGCCGACTGCCCGAGTGACAGGCCGAGCACCAGCAGGGTCTCGGTGCCGAGGACCCGGCGGGACACCGGGCGGGTGAGCTGCTCAACGGTCACCGCACCACTCTGCCCGAAGAGGCGGGCCGACGGCACCGGCCGGTGGACCCGAGTGAGCCGGTCGCACATTCTGTGCGACCGATGCACACGCTGCGTGGACATTCTATTTGGGCCCGATCCGCCGTCAGGAGGAGGACCGCCCCCCGTGGACAACGTCGCGCGGCTGCTGAAGGAGAGCTGGACCCTGGTCGAGGAGGACCGGGGCCGGTTGAGCGGTCGCTTCTACGCCCGGCTGTTCCTGCTCGATCCCGGACTGCGCGGGCTCTTCCCGGCGGAGATGACCGGCCAGGGCGACCGGATCCTGGACGCCATCGTCACCGCCACCCAGGTGATGGACGACCCGGAGAGCTTCGACGAGTACCTGCGCTCGCTGGGTCGGGACCACCGCAAGTACCACGTCGACGCGGCGCACTACGCGACGATGGGGGTGGCGCTGTTGGACGCCCTGCGCAGCACCGCGGGTGACGGCTGGAACCTGGAGTACGACCAGGCCTGGCGGGACGCGTACGCGGCGATCACGGCGACCATGCTGGCCGGGGCGGAGTCGGACGAGAACCCGCCGTACTGGCACGCGGAGGTGCTCACCCACGAGCGGCACGGCGCGGACACCGCCGTGTTGACCGTTCGTGCCCTCCAGTACCCGCTGGTCTGGAAGGCCGGGCAGTACGTCAGCGTCGAGGTGCCCCGGCACCTGCCCCGGGTGTGGCGGACGTACTCGGTGGCGAACGCGCCGAACGACGACAACGTGCTGGAGTTCCACGTCCGTACGCCGATCGGCGCGGGTTGGGTCTCCGGCGCGCTGGTCCGCCGGACCAAGCCGGGTGACCTGCTCCGGGTGGCTGCTCCGATGGGTTCGATGACGGTGGACCGCGACTCCGAGCGGGACATCCTCTGCGTGGCCGGCGGGGTCGGCCTGGCTCCGGTGAAGGCCATGGTGGAGGAGCTGACCGGCTGGAACCGGGACCGCTGGGTGCACGTCTTCTACGGCGCCCGCCACGCCGACGAGCTGTACGGCCTGGCCGGCCTGCAGGAGTTGGTCGCCGCCCACCCGTGGCTGTCGTTGACCCCGTCGTGCAGCGACGACCCGGATTTCGACGGCGAGCGGGGGGACCTTCCCGACGTGATCGCCCGCTACGGGCCGTGGACGACGCACGACTGCTACGTCTCCGGTTCCGCCCCGATGGTCCGGGCCACCCTGCGGGCGCTCGCCGCCGACGAGGTCCCGCCGCAGCACATCCGCTACGACACCTTCGGCGACCTGTAGAGCTTTACTCCCCCCGAAACCGGGTCGCGTGCCCCCGCCCCCTGGGGCACGCGACCCGGTCCCCTTCCGGCGGCCGGCGGAATGCGTGGGCACCGGCGACGGAATAGTGCCCCGGGCACCGGGGCCGGCACCGCCGGCCGGCGCATGGGGCGGACAGCGGCGGCCCGTTGGACCGGGGGACGGGGTTCAGACGCTGCTCTCGCGGTACTCCTCGACGGGGACCAGCGGCACGCCGGGCGCCATCCGGTCGGTCCAGGCCCGGCCCTCGAGGTGGTCGATCTCATGGGCGACCAACCGGGCCATCCCGTACGCGAACGAGGTGATCATCCGGCTGCCGTCCCAGCGGGCGTGTTCCACGTCGAGGCGCAACGGGCGGGGCACCAGGCCACGGTGGTCGGCGGCGGCGAGGCAGCCCTCGTACTGCTCGACGGTCTCCGGGCTCTCGGCGACCACCCGGGGGTTCACCAGGACGACCGGTGGGGCGGCCCGGTCGGCGGGGCGGACCACGGCCACGGCGGCGTCCAGGCCGAGCTGCGGTGCGCCGAGGCCCATTCCGGCGCTGAACGGGTACAACTCGTCGGCCTGGGCCAGCAGGTCGGTGAGCCGGTCGACCACCTCGCGGGCGGCGGTGGCTTCGCGGGGCAGGTCGAAGGGGCGGGCCGGCCGGCCCGGCGGGGTGGCGTCGGGGGGCAGGACGCCGAGGGCGCGCAGCCGGTCGGCAGGGCGGGTCGACACCGGCGGCGGGGGTTCCGCGGGCTCCTGCCGGAACCGCCACTGGAGCCGGAAGCGGGTGTTGAGCGGCGGGTCGTCGGTGGACCAGTCGAAGACCACCCGGTCCCCCCGGTCGTGGCGGCGTACCGGGGTGCGCAGCGGCCCCTCGTCGGCGGAGAGCGAGGTCTCCACCCCCCAGACCCGGGGGTCGAGAGCGGACGGGAGGTCCAGCCGGACGGCCAGGTGCCGGGTGGGCAGGCGGACGGCCCGTTGGAACCAGGGGCCCCACTTGACCCGGCCGACCCGGTAGGCGTACTCGACCTCGGCGCGTTCGCCGGGGTGTAGCGGGAACGGCCCGTCGGCGTTCTCGAACAGCAGCCAGATCTCCTTGTATGCGTCCCGGTCGTGGCGGACCCGCCAGTGCATCGGTTCGCGGCCGCCGCCGTCGTGGTGGACGGCCCGGAACCGCAGCTCGGCGAAGGTGAGCGGGTGTTCCCGGTGGTGCCGGTTGGAGCGACCCGGGTCGTCGGGCCACCGGTCGACGGCGACCCGGACGAGGTACCGGGTGACCGGTTCGGCACCGGCGTTGTGCAGTCGGCGGCGGATCACGCACCGGTAGGTGTTGTCGACCAGGGTGAGGGTGGCGGTCTCCCGTTCGACGACGAGCCCGGTGCCCGGGGGGAGCCACCGCCCCGGGGGCACGGGTTCCCGTTGACCGGGGGCGGGACGGGCCTGGCGGATCTGGTCGTACTCGCGGAACCGTTGCCAGATGACGCCGCCGGCGTCGAGGACGGCCTCGGCGCGGCGGGCGAAGTCCTCGGTGGGCCGGTGCCGACGCCCCTCGACGTGGCTCACGTACGACGGGTCGAAACCCATCATCGTGGCGAGCTGCTTCTTGGTGAGCCCTCGCCCCGTCCGGTGCCGGGCGAGTTCCGCCGCGAACGAATCGGCGGCCCGCTCCAGGGGAGAGGTCGTCATCAGCTTCCTCACGCAGCCGGGATGAACAAGTGTTCACGTTCCCCCGGCCGACCCGTACCGAACTGGCACGTTGCCGACATATGCCTTGACACCGACTCGCGTTTTCCTCGTGTTGCGCTGGGTAGGTAGCCGAACCGGCCCGATCCGCACCGACCGGACGGACGTAGTGATGCCGACCTCCCGATCCACCTCTGGTGAGGCTTCCCTCGGAGTCGCCGGCATGGTTAGGTTAGCCTTAGCTTCATGGACGATCCCTCCGGCACCGGAGCGGTCGGGGAGACCGCCGCGGGGTGGCCGGGGGACCGCCGCCACACTCGGCGGCCGAGCGGGTGACGGGAGGGCGGTCCAGGTGACAGCGGTGATGCCGGGGCAGGAACTCGCCGACCGGCTCGCCCCGATGACCGCCACCCTCCGTGCCATGTTCGGCACCGACGCGCTGCCCGGTCTCGCCCCCGGCCTGGTGGTGACCGACGAGGCCGGCTGGAGCCCCGCGACCACCCTCGTCGACGGCACCCGGATGCCCGACTTCCTGCGCGCAGCCGCCCGCCGCTGGGGTGGCACCCCGCACGCCTGCGCCGCGCTGGCCTGGAAGTCCTACTCCTACTGGACGGCGCTGCCGGTGGTGCTCGGTTGGGCCTCGGCCCGCCGGGTGCCGCTGCTCGACCCGGCCGACGTGCTGATCCACTTCGAGGACCACCGGCAACTGCTCACCATGGGCCTGCGCCGGTCGACCGTCGTCGCGGCGCTGCCCGGCGACCCGTTGGCCCTCACCGGCCAGCCCGGGGTCCGGGTGGTCGCCGACGAGGCGGAGCTGCTCCGCGTCCTGCGGGCCTCGCTGTTCGACGCCCACCTCGCCCCGATGATCGCCGCGATCCAGGCGGAGGCGCGGGTGGGTGCCCGTACCCTGCTCGGCTCGGTGGCCTCCGGCATCGCGCACGGCATCCTGCGCGCGGCGGACGTCCTGCCGGGCTCGTCGGTGCGCACCATCGACACCCTGCTCGACACCCTCGGGGTGGCGGACCTGGTCGAGCTGACGCCCGGCCGCAACGGCGAGCCGACCGTGCAGCGGCGTACCTGCTGCCTGGCGTTCACCCTGCCCAGCCCGAAGGTCTGCCAGGGCTGCTGCGTCCGCTCGGCCTGACCCGGTCCGACCCGGCCACGGCAGCCGCACGGGGCTCACCCGGTGAGCGGTCGGACGTCCCAGAGCCACACCCCGCCGGTACGGGTGGGGGTGATCCCGGTCAGCGCGGTCATCGCCTGGCGCAACGCGTCGGCGTTCCGGTGCGGGCCGAGGACCACCACTCCGGCCCGCCAGTAGCGCAGGTCGGTCACGGCGGCGCGCCGGTCGGCGTCGGCGATCGGCGGGACGGTTCCGGTCCGCGCGATCCCGCCGAAGAAGTTGCTGGTCCGCCGGTAGGGCGCGGTGAACAGGGCGGCCTCCGGCTCGGGCGACCAGGGCCGGGTGTCCGGGGCGAGGAAGTACCCCCGGGCCAGCGGCATCTCCAGCCGGGTCCGGGCCGACCAGCGCAGCGGGTCGGCGTAGGTGTTGTCGGGCAGCGGCAGGGTCACCACGCTGCGGCCTCCCGCGACGTACGGACGCCAGCCACCGGAGGTGACGAATTCCGGCACCGGGTCGAGGCGGGTGGCCGGCAGCGGGGTCGGCAGCAGCGGCAGCAGGGCCATCAGCAGGACGGTCGCCGTGGCGAAGCGGATCTGTCGTCGGGCCACCGGGTGCCGCCGGGCGAGGTCCCGGGCCTGTTGCGTGCCGAGGGCCAGCAGCACCCCGACGATCGGGGTGATCGCCAGCGACCAGCGGGTGGGCACCACGGAGTGCAGCAGGGGGAGGTTCTCCAGCAGCGCCCAGGGGCCCGGGATGCCGGTGTCCCGGCCGTTGAGCTGGACCTCGCGCCCCAGCGACAGGACGGCGAAGAGCAGACCGAGGACGGCCAGGCCGACCACCAGGGCGCTGCGCCGTAGCCACCAGACCAGGGCGACCGTGAGGACGGCCAACGGCCAGCCGAAGAAGGCGTTCTCCTCGGTGGGATTGCGGGCCAGGGGCCCGGCGGACCGGGCGTCGCCGGCCAGCGACTCCCGCGACCAACCCACGAACGCGCCCAGGTCGGTGCGGTAGCCCCGGATCAGCCGGGACAGCCCGTGGTAGGAGCCCGGCCCGAAGAGCTGCACGTGGAGCGGGTAGGCGAGCAGCACGGCGGAGAACAGCGCGGCCACGCCGAGCCCGGCGAGGAACGGTCGAACCGCCCCGCGCAGGTGCGGCCGGCCGATGGCGAGGGCACCGATCACCACGGCCAGGCCGATCGCGGTCATCAGCAGGATCTCCAGGTTGAGGAAGGCCTGCCAGACGATCAACAGGCCGAGCAGGAGTCCGTTGCGCAACCACCGGCCCGGCTCGGCCAGCCGCAGGGTGCACCAGGCGATGAGCGGGACGACGAACTGGGAGACGATGTTCGGGTGGGCGTTGGCGTGCGACACCATCGCCGGGGCGTACGCGCAGAACGCCGCACCCAGCCAGGCCGGCCCCCGGGACGGGGTGACCACCCGGGACAGGAAGAAGTACCAGGCGGTGCCGGTGGCCGCCATTCCCAGAGTGAGAAAAATGAGAAATGACCAGTGCGGCCCGAAGAGGAGGGTGACCGGGGTCATTGGTATTGAAATGGATAATACGGAGGTATTCGCCATCAGGTTGACGCCGTCGGGCACGTTCATCCGGTCCGAACCGAACGGGTAGCTCCATTCCGTGACCACCCGAGCGCCATGCGCCATCATCCACTCGAACTGCGCCTGGTCCGACCGGTTGTCCCGCACCCCGGCCCCGGGGCTGAGCCAGAACCGGCCGGTCACCCAGAGGGCCAGCAGGAGATAGTTGACCACGGCGAGCGCGTCCCATCGCCACCCCGCCGCGGTCGGACCTGCCGCCACCGACGGGCCTCCCGCCGCAGGTGGGCCCGCCGTTGACCACCGGAGCGTGCGCCGCCACCCCCGCCGGGCGACACGCCGAGCCGGCATCGACTCGGCGTCCCCGACGCCGGATCGGCCGGCCCCGGGGTCCGATTCGGGAGTAGTCATGACAATTCAGAGCGTAGTTGCCCTATGGCGGGCACGTGACATGTTTCGGGTACTGCCGTACTATGTGCCGGGTTCGCCGACCGCCGATCGCGTGCCCTCCCCCGACCACATTTCGGCCCCCACGGTGCCCTGTTTCCTCCGCCCCTCCTGCGGATGATTCACTCTGTCGGTCCAGGCGCGGGTCAGTCATATCGTGAGGAATCGACGCATGGCAGAAATCACTGGGGATCAGCGCGTCCAGTCCGAGGTCCTGGAGGGCCTGGCCACCGCGGTCAACCACCGTAGGTGGTTCGTCGAACTGGCGGTGCCCCACCTCGGTGACAACCCGATCGAGATCGGCAGCGGCCTGGGCGACTATGCCCTGGAGTGGGCCCGTCACGTGCCCCGGTTCACCGCCACCGAGGCCGACCCGGACCGGCTGATCTCGCTCAAGGAGCGACTGGTCGACGAGCCGACCATCGAGGTACGCGAGATGCTGCTGCCGCACCCGGGCGGCGGCGACTACAGTGCGGCCGTCTCGTACAACGTCCTGGAGCACATCGAGGACCACGTCGGCGCGCTGCGCAGCATGAAGGACCTGGTCCGGCCAGGTGGTGCGGTGATCATCATCGTGCCGGCGTTCGAGTTCGCGATGGGCCCCGCCGACATCGCCACCGGCCACGTGCGCCGCTACACCAAGAAGACCCTCGGCGACGCGATGACCGCCGCCGGGCTGCGGGTCGAGACGATGCACTACGCCAACGCGCTCGGCCTGATCGGCTACTTCATGGCGACCAAGGTCTTCCGCCTGATGCCGAAGGAAGGGCCGATGGTGAAGGTGTACGACACCCTCGTCCTGCCCGCCACCAAGGCCGCCGAGCAGCTGGTCCGGCCGCCGTTCGGCCAGTCCGTCTTCGCCGTCGCCCGGGTGCCCGCCTGACAGCGACCCCGCCGATCCCGCGCGCAGGCGGGATCGGCGGGGCACCGGTCACTCCTTGATCTGGTACGTGGGCCGGATGACCGCCCGAGCCAGGGTGTGGAAGGCCAGGTTGAAGCCGACGTACGCGGGGCTGGCGGTCGGCCCGACGTCGAGCCGCTCGATGTCGACCGCGTGCACGGCGAAGACGTACCGGTGTGGACGGTCGCCCGGCGGCGGAGCCGCGCCACCGTAGCCGGTGTCGCCGTAGTCGTTGCGGACGCTGAACGCGGCGCCCAGGTCGGCCTCCTGCACCCCGGTCGACAGGCTGGTCACCGAGGCGGGCACGTCGACCAGCACCCAGTGCCAGAAGCCGCTGCCGGTCGGCGCGTCCGGGTCGAAGCAGGTCACCACGAAGCTCTTCGTCCCGGCCGGGAAGCCGGACCAGGCCAGGTGCGGGGAGATGTTCTCGCCACCGGCGCTGCCGTGCGCGTACCGGGCGTCCATCGGTTCGCCGTTCTGCACGTCGTCACTGGTCAGGTCGAACGACGACACGGTCGGCAGCAGCTCGTACGGGTCCGGGGCGATCGGTCGTTCCAGGGTCATCGGGAAGGTTCCTTCCGGTGTGCGCGATTTCCTGTGCCCTTCATACCCCGCCCGGCCGGAGTGACGAACCGGAAGCACCCCATGTCCGGCGCTCCCGGGACACTGGCCGCCGCCCACCGGATGTGCGCTGCCCCGCGCCACTGAGCAGCCAGAATGAGGTGACGCGCCCGCCGGCCGGCCGGGCGGACGACCAGGAGGGCCACGGCATGCGGGACACCGAACGTGAGGCGGAGCTGTTGGACGCGGAGCGCCGCCTCCAGGCCGCCCAGCGGACCAGCGACGTGGCCGCGCTCGACACCCTGCTCGACGATCGCCTGATCGCGATCGGACCGGACGGTCGTACCTTCACCAAGGAGGACGACCTGACCGCCCACCGCACCGGCGGCTCGGTGCTCGACGAGCTGGTGGAGGAGGGCCTCGAACTGGTCGTCGCCGGGACGACCGGGGTGACCTTCTTCCGGGGCCGGGTCAGCGGCACCTCCGAGGGCGGCCCCTTCGCGGCGCGGCTGCGCTACACCCGGACCTGGCTGCACGACGACGAGCACGGCTGGCGCATCCTCGCCGCCCACCTCAGCATCCTCCCCCCACCCACCTGACTGGTTGACCCGACGGCGCACTGATCAGAAGTCGATCGGTGCTGCGGAGCGGGCCTGCTCCCCGGCCAGCGGACGAGGACGCCGCGCACTCGGAGACTGCCGCCGGTCACGCCGGACGCGAGGCGTAGGTGCCGGTTGCTGGCTCTGCAGTTTCGCCGGTTGCACGGAGATCGATCGCCGGACGACCGCATCGCCCTTGGCGTCCAGTTGGTAGACGTCGAGCCAGCACCACCCGTCATAGGTGATCCAGTCGAGCACGCGGATGACCCGGCAGGAGATCGGCTTGATGAACTGCACGCTGGCGGCGCGGGTGACGTACACCAGGTCGCCGGCCTTCGGAAGCGGCGCGCTCATCGATGGCCCCAGACCTGACGTAGCCTGCGCCACGCCCTGATCCGCGCACGGGCAGCCTCGACCATCGGACAGTAGCCGCCCTCGGTGCACCTACCGCACCGGCTGTGGCGGTGGTGGTCCAGGCAGTGCCACGCCGACTGGACCAGGAGCGGCGCTCCGCTGCGCGCATTTACCGCGCCCCCTCGAACAGCCGCCACTCGGCGGCGGCAGTCATCAGTGGCAGTGCGCGGGTAGGGCGGTGGCGGCGCGCTCCGGGCCGGTGCCCATGCGCCGGTCTGATTCGGATACGCGGTGGCCGGGCCGGTCCGATCCAGAGACGGGGAAGCACTCGGACGGCCAGCCAGCCGACGCAAGGCTCGCGTGATCAACAAGCGCAGCATGAGTATCCGATCCTTCTGCCGGCGTCTACCGGTGCCCCGCCACCAGCGGACGATCTGCTCATCGGTGGGGCCGCTGTCGTTCACCGCAGCACCTCGGCGATCCCGGCGACCATCAGGACCAGGACGACGACGGTGATAACCCACCCGGGCCAGCGCGCCGGAGCGTTCGTAGCGAGAGCGGGCTGGGGGATGCGGTCCCCGTCCGGGGTGGGGGGCCACCCGGGACCGGACAGGCAGCGGGCAGGGGGCCGTCGTGCGGGCGTTCGTCCATGGAGATACCTCCAGCCAGTGGTGCTGCAGCGACGGGATGCCGGGCCGAGATGGCACGGGGTCCAACCCGGCCCGGCAGGGGCATCACGGCCAGGTGCCGACCAGGGAGGAATACCCGCACCCACAACTTAGGTCACACTATGACCACTATGCAAGGAGAGCCCGAGGTAGCCGGCGTGTCGTGATCTACTGGCCAGGCCAACCAGGTACCGGACCATCCGGAGATCCGCCATGCCCATCCCCATGTCCTCACGCCAGATCGCCGACGACCTGACCGCCCGCATCCGCTCCGGGGAGTACCCGCCGGGATCCAAGCTGCCATCCCTGCGGGAACTGGCCGACCTGTACTCCGTCAGCGTGTCCACCATCCAGCGAGCCCTGGAACTCACCCGGGACCGAGGGCTCACGGTCGGTCGGGCCGGCGCCGGGGTGTACGTGACCGAGGGCCGCAGGGAGGCATAGCCTGGGCCCCGTTGATCCCGCCTGGTCGGCGAAGCCAGTCCGGATGACGCCAGAAGCTGAAACGGTGGAACATCTAGTTCTACAACTCTGCCCATGGAACGCATCGGGGTCCGGGAGCTGAACCAGAACACGAGCCAGGTGTTGGCTCGGGTGAGTGGTGGCGAGACCGTCGAGATCACCGATCGCGGCCGCCCGATCGCCCGACTTGTTCCGATGGGCGACGACAGGTCGGTGTTGGCCAAGCTGGTAGCGGCATGGCGGGCCGTCGCCCCCACCGGTGGTGGCTCCGTGCCGCTTCCGCCATAACTCGGTGACGAGAACGTGGACGTGGCCGCCTCGCTCGCTGCGACGCGTGACGAGGAACGCTGGTGATCTATCTCGATTCCGCCGCCGTCGTGAAGCTGGTTCGGCAGGAGGTGTGCAGCACCGACCTCGTCTCCTGGCTCAACGCGCATGACGACGTGCCACTGGTGTCCTCCGCCCTCGTCGAGGTGGAAGTGCCCGGAGCGCTGCGCCGGTCAGCTCCGCAAGCGTTGATCGGAGTGCCGGCTGCGGTCGGACGGCTGTTCCGGCTGGAGATCGACAGCACGATCCGGGCGACCGCAGCTGCGTTCGCCGAGCCGACGCTCCGCAGCCTCGACGCCATCCACCTGGCCACCGCCCATGTGCTGACCAACGAGTCCGGCACGGCACTCACCGCCTTCGTCACCTACGACCGGCGGCTGCTCGGATGCGCCAAGGAAGCAGGACTACCCACCGCAAGCCCCGGCCAGAACTGACCCCCGGGTCCGCCGCCCTGGTGCGACGTCCGGCCATCCGTACAGCAGCGTGGCCATGACATCGGCCGTGGTCTGCACGTGTACGACCTCGCGCCCCTCCGTGGGGGTATCCGATTCGAGTGGCGGGCGTGGGACTGCGGTTCACCAACACAAAGCGCCCCCTGATCGGCGTCCGCGCTGGTCAGGGGGCGTTTCTGCTACCCAGCAAGCGGAGGGTGTGGGATTCGAACCCACGAAGACATCGCTGCCTTACCGGTTTTCAAGACCAGCGCCATCGGCCACTAGGCGAACCCTCCCGAACCGCCACCGCGAGGTGTGCGGCTCGCTGTCTAGTCTGCCACGAACGGAGCCCGGATGAGCCGTCCCACCACCCCCGGGCGGAGCGGACTGGACCAGGAGCGGGTCGCTCATCCCTGGCATGACCAGCATCACCTCACCCGGATGGTCCACTGTGGTCGAAATTCCGGCCGTCGTGAACGAGTGGTGGTCCGCCCGGGGCGACGGGTGGTGGATATTGCCGGCCGGATGTGGTGGGAGTGGCGAATATCGTCACCGGACGTGGTTCGGGGGCCGGATCGGGTAAGACTGGGCCATGCGCGCGATCACGATCCCGGAACCCGGCGGACCCGAAGCACTCGTCTGGGCGGAGGTGCCCGACCCGGTGCCCGGCGCGGGCGAGGTGGTCGTCGAGGTGGCCGCCAGCGCCGTCAACCGGGCCGACCTGCTCCAGCGGCAGGGGCAATACCCGCCGCCGCCAGGCGCGCCCGCGTACCCCGGTCTGGAATGTTCCGGGGTGATCGGTGCGGTCGGTGCGGGGGTGACCGGCTGGGCGGTGGGCCAGCCGGTCTGCGCGCTGCTGGCCGGCGGCGGGTACGCCGAGCGGGTGGCGGTGCCGGCCGGGCAACTGCTGCCGGTGCCGGCCGGCGTCGACCTGGTCGACGCCGCCGCGCTGCCCGAGGTGGCCTGTACGGTCTGGTCGAACGTGGCGCGGCTGGCCCACCTCGGCAAGGGCGAGACGCTGCTGGTGCACGGCGGCGGCAGCGGGATCGGCACGTTCGCGGTGCAGTTCGGTGCGGCGCTGGGGGCGACCGTGCTGGTGACCGCCCGGTCGGCGAAGCACGACCGGCTGCGCGGGCTGGGCGCGGCGCACGCGATCGACTACCGCGAGCAGGACTTCGTCGAGGAGGTCCGGCGGGTCACCGACGGGCGGGGTGCGGACGTCATCCTCGACATCATGGGCGCGTCCTACCTGGCGCGGAACGTGGCGGCGCTGGCCGACGGCGGGCGGCTGGTGGTGATCGGCATGCAGGGCGGGCGCAAGGCCGAACTGGACCTGGGCGCGCTGCTGGCGAAGCGGGCCTCGGTGACGGCCACCGCGCTGCGCTCCCGCCCGTTGGCTGACAAGGCGGACATCGTCCGGGGCGTCCGGGAGCAGGTGTGGCCGCTGGTGGAAGCGGGTGCGGTCCGGCCGATCGTGGACCGGCGGCTGCCGATGAGCGACGCGGCGCAGGCGCACCGGCTGGTCGAGTCGAGCGACCACGTGGGCAAGGTGCTGCTCACCACGGCGTGACGACCCCGGCCGTGGCGACACCGAACGGACCGCGACGGGCGGCGGCCCTGGTTGGAGCGACACCAGACGGGCCGGGACGACGTGCCGGCGCGGCCGGGCGTGACGGCGTGCCGGCACCCGCCTCACCGGGGCGGCACGGCAGGCTCAGGACGGCGTGACCGGACCTTCCCGACGGGGTAGCGCCAGGCGGGCGCCGGGCCCCTCGCGGGCCAGCGAGTCGTCCGGGTTGTAGAGGGTGCAGCGCTGCAACGACAGGCAGCCGCAGCCGATGCAGCCGTCCAGGTCGTCGCGGAGCTTGCCGAGCAGCTTGATCCGCTCGTCCAGCCGTTCCCGCCAGGTGCGGGAGAGGGCGGCCCAGTCGTCCGGGCTGGGGGCGCGCGACGACGGCAACGAGTCCAGCGCGGTGCGGATCTCCTCCAGCGAGATGCCGACCTGCTGGGAGATCCGGACGAACGCCACCCGGCGCAGCTCGGTGCGGGCGTACCGGCGTTGGTTGCCGCCGGTGCGGTCGGCGCGGATCAGGCCGAGCCGTTCGTAGTAGCGCAGCGCCGACTGGGCCACCCCGCTGCGTGCGGAGAGCTGCCCGATGGTGAGTGACTCGTGCATCACTGCCCTTGAGTTGAAGTTAACTTCAAGTTGCACGCTACCGACATGACCACACCGACCGCAACCCGCCCACCGGGCCGCGTCCTCCCCGCACCCGTCGTCGCGCCGCTGGAGCGGATCCGCGCCGGCCGCGAGTTCGACGCCAACGTGTACTCCACCGTCGACGTGCACTGGGTGCTCTACGACCGGGTCCTGCGGGTCACCCCGGCCACCGTCGACGACCCCGACCGGGACCGCTTCCTGCTCTCCAAGGGGCACGCCGTGTCGGGCTACTACGCGGTGCTCGCCGCCAAGGGCTTCATCCCCGCCGACTGGCTCGACGACCAGGGCGGGCCGGACAGCCGGCTCGGCGGCCACCCCGACCGGACCCTGGTCCCCGGCGTCGAGATCGGCTCCGGCTCGCTCGGCCACGGACTCGGGCTGGGCGTGGGCACCGCACTCGGCCTGCGCGCCCAGGGCCGCACCACCCCCCGGGTGTACGTCCTGCTCGGCGACGCCGAACTGGACGAGGGCTCCAACCACGAGGCGATCGCGTACGCCGGGGCGACCGGGCTGGCCGGTCTCACCGCGATCGTGCTCGACAACTCGTCGGCCAGTCACGGCTGGCCCGGCGGGGTGGCCAGCCGGTTCACCGTCAACGGCTGGACCGCCAGCACCGTCGACGGGCACGACCACGACGCCCTCCACGCGGCCCTCACCGGCCACGACGGCCACCGCCCCCACGTCGTCGTCGCACTCGACCAGCCCCGCCCCGAAAGAGCCGGTCGCCCCGGGGGAGCAGGCCACCCTGAGAGAGCCGGCCGCCCGGACGGGGCAGCCCGACCGGACGACACCAACGAACAGCACCCCGGGAGCAGCAAATGATCATGCGGGATGCGTTCGTCGCCAGCGCCACCGGGTTCCTCGACGACCCCCGGACCACGATCGTGCTGGCCGACATCTCCGCCGACGCCTTCACCGAGGCGGCCCGACGGTATCCGGACCGGGTGGTCAACGTCGGCATCCGGGAACAGCTGATGATCGGGGTGGCCGGTGGGCTCGCGCTCAGCGGGCAACGCCCGATCGTGCACAGCTACGCCCCGTTCCTCGTCGAGCGGGCGTACGAGCAGATCAAGCTGGACCTCGACCACCAGGGGGTCGGCGCGGTGCTGGTCAGCATCGGCGCCTCGTACGACCGGGCGGAGTCCGGCGGACCCACCTGGCCCCGGCCGACGTCGCCCTGGTCGACACCCTGGACGGCTGGACGGTGCACGTGCCCGGCCACCCCGACGAGGTGCCCGGCCTGCTGCGCGACGCGGTCTGCGGGCAGCATTCGACCTACCTGCGACTGTCGACGCGGAGCAACGCGCGGGCGTACCCACAGGCGGGTGATCTGCATGTGGTGCGCGACGCGGGGCCGGGCGCGGCGCTGCTGGTGGCGGTCGGTCCGGTGCGCGACGACGCGCTCGCGGCGGTGGCCGACCTGCCGGTGACGGTGGCCTACACCCACCGCCCCCGGCCGTTCGACGTGGCCGGGCTGCGGGTGCTGGCCGGCACCGAGGTGATCGTGGTCGAGCCCTACCTGGCCGGCACCTCGACGCGGGTGGTGGCCGAGGCGCTGGCCGACCGGCCGCACCGGCTGCTCAGCCTCGGCGTGGGCCGCTCGGAGCTGCGGCGCTACGGCAGCGCCGAGGACCACGACCGCTGGCACGGCCTGGACCCCGCCGGGCTGCGTCGCGCGATCGGCGACTTCCTGACAGCGGGCGACCCGACGCGGTAGCCGGACCCGACGCGGCGGCCGGACCTGGCGACAGCGGGGGGATCAGCGGGGTGCGCGGGCGGGACTGCGGCGGGTGCGTTCCCGGCCGAGGATCCAGATCGCCTCGACGCCGTCCTTCCAGGTGATCTTCTTGCCTTCCTCGCGCCCGCGCGCCCGGTAGCTGATCGGCACCTCGTACGGGCGGATGCGGCGGCGCAGCAGCTTGCCGGTCACCTCCGCCTCCATCCCGAAGCCCCGGGACCGGATGCCCAGTGACCGGTACAGCTCGACCGGCATCAGCTTGTAACAGGTCTCCAGGTCGCCGATGTAGGAGTTGAACAGCACGTTCGCTGCCATCGTGACGCCCTTGTTGCCCATCACGTACCAGAAGCTGTAGGCGCTGTGGCTGCCGAAGGTGCGGTTGCCGTAGACCACCGTGGCCCGGCCGTCGAGCACCGGGGCGAGCAGCCGGGGGATGTCCTGCGGGTCGTACTCCAGGTCGGCGTCGAGGATGACCATGTACTCACCCTCGGCGCTGTCCACGGCCGTCTTGATGGCCGCGCCCTTGCCCGCGTTGCGGGGGTGGATGATCACCCGCAGCCGCGTGTCGTCCGCCCGGCCGAGGATCTCCCCGGTGCCGTCCCGGCTGCCGTCGTCGACCACGACCAGCTCGATCTCGCACGGATAGTCGACCGCCAACGCCTGCTTGAGGGCATCCGCGATGCGTTCTTCCTCGTTGTAGACCGGCATGAGGATCGAGAGCTTCACGGGAATCTCCACGGTGGCGACAGTGAGTCGGGCCCTAGCCTAGCCTGCCAGGTCAGCCGCGCGCGGGTCGCCACCGTACCGGGCGACACCCGGTTGTTCAGAAGGATGGTGTTTACTTCCGCCCATGTCAGCAGCCGGCTGGATGCTCGTGGCGGCCCCCGTCGCCGCGCTCGTGGTGCTCACCGCACTGTTGCGGCCACGGGCTGCCGGGGTGGTCGCCCCGACCCGCCTCGGCGTCGTCCGGGCCGCCCTGCTGACCGGCGTCTTCGCCGTGCTGACCGTGGAGCTGCTCGGCGCGGTCGACGCGCTCACCCTGCCCGCCTTCGCCCTGGCCTGGTTGCTCTTCGTCGCCGGGGTCGCGGTGGTGGCCGGCCGGCGACGCCGCCCCGACGCCGTCGGGCACGCGACGACGGCTACCGAGGCCCGCCGGGCGGTGCTGGTCGGCTCGGCCGTGGGCGCCACCGCCGGCACCGGCGCGGCACCCGGACCGGAGCTGCCGGCCGCGTCGGCGGCACCCCCGGCCACCGTCCGGGGCGGCGTCGCGTCGATGCTGTCCGGTTGGGCGGACCGGCTGGCCGACTTCCGGCGTACGGCGGGGCGGGGCGAGCGGCTGTTGGCCGGCACGGTGGTCGGGGTGGTGCTGATCGAACTGGTGGTGGCGCTGCTCGCCGAGCCGAACAACTTCGACTCGCAGACGTACCACCTGCCGAAGGTGGAGCACTGGGTGGCCCAGGGCAGCCTGGACTTCTGGCCCACCGCCATCCACCGGCAGGTGACCATCCCGCCCGGCGCGGAGTACCTGCTGCTGCACCTGCGCCTGTTCACCGGCGGCGACGCGCTGCACAACCTGGTGCAGTGGGCCGCCGGCCTCGGCTGCCTGCTGGCGGCCACCCGGATCACCGCCCAGCTCGGCGGGGGGCGGCGGGCCCAACTGCTCACCGCGTTCCTGCTCGCCACCACGCCGATGGTGGCCCTCCAGGCGACCAGCACCCAGACCGACCTGGTGGCCGCCGGCTGGGCAGCCTGCGCCGGCACGTTGGCGCTGGACGGGTTGCGCCGCCGGGCCGGCCTGAGCGACGCGCTGACGCTGGGCGCGGCCACCGGGTTGACCGCGCTGACCAAGACCAGCGGGCTGCTCGCCGTCGGACCGTTGCTGCTGCTCTGGGGCCTGGCCCAGCTCCGGCTGGCCGGCCGTCCGGCGGCGACCGGGTCACGGCAGGTGGCCCGGACCGTGGGCGGTTCGCTGCTGGTGCTGCTGGTCGCGGCGGTCGTGGTGGGGCCGTTCCTGGCCCGGGAGACCGCCGAGTTCGGCCACCCGCTGGGGCCGCCCCGGCTGCGGGAGTCCATCCCGATGGAACGGCACGACCCCGCTTCGGTGCTGGTGAACGCACTGCGGATCGGGCACACCGCGTTCGACACCCCGCTCGCCCCGCTGCGCGCCGGCACCGCCGAGGCCATCACGGGCGGCTCCCGGGCGATCGGCGTCGACCCGCAGGACCGGGCCATCACCTTCGGCCGGGAGGTCTTCCCGGTGCCGTCCTGGTATCCCGACGAGGATCGGGTGGCCTTCCCGCTGGCCGGGTCGCTGGCGTTGCTCGGGGCGGTCTTCGCCCTGGTCCGACCCCGGCGGGTCAACCCCGGTCGGCCGGGGTCGCTGCGGGCGTACGCGGCCGTGGTGGTGGTCGCGGTGGCCCTGCACACCGCGATGATCAAGTGGCAGCCGTGGGGGAACCGACTGCTGCTGTACGCGCTGGTGCTGGCCGTGCCGCTGGCCGGGCTCTGGGTCGACGCGCTGCTCCGGCGGCGTTCCGGTCCGGGCCGCCGGTCGGTGGCCGCCGGGCTGGCGGTGACCGTACTGGCCACCTCCGCGCTGGCCGGTGTGCTGGCCCTGTCGTACGGCTTCCCGCGCCGGCTGGTCGGTGCCGGTTCGGTCTTCACCACCACCGAGTGGGACACCCGGTTCCTGCGTCGGCCGCAGTGGGCCGACGAGTTCCGCTGGGCCGCCACGGCGGTCCGGGCGAGCGACGCCCGCCGGATCGGCCTGGTGCAGCAGAACGACAACTGGGAGTACCCCTGGTGGCTGCTGCTGCGCGGCGACGACGGCCGGTCGCCGGAGCTGGTGGCGTTGCAGTCGGTGCTGCCGGACCGGCCGCCGGCCGACCCCACCTCGGTCGACGCGATCGTCTGCACCGGCCTGCGGACGGAGTGTGCCCGGCTGGTCCCGCCGGGCTGGACCCTCGAATACCGCGACCACGTCGGTTACGCGCTGCCCCCGACCCGCTGAGCGTCGGCCCGGCTGCCCCACGCCGCCGGGCCGGCGTGGACGTCAGCGGCGGCCCCGACCGGTCACTGCTGCTTGACCGGCACCACGATCAGCCGGGCCACGCTGGCGTCGCCGTCCCTGGCCCCGGCCACGTCGACCTTCGTACCTGCCTTGATGTCGTCGGCCTTGATGGTGGTCCGCCGTTCGACCACCCGGAGCTGGTCGCCCAGCTTCCAGGTCAGGGTGAAGCCGTCGGTGGACTTCACGGTCACCGAGTCGGCGTCGATCGCGGTCACCTCGCCGCGCTGCACGACGACGGTCTTCGTGCCACCGTCCTTGGTCCGTACCACCGCCTCACCGTGCAGGCCGTCCTTCCGCAGCAGCACCCGGGCCTGCCGGCGCTTGCGCAACTCCTGCGCCCGCTCGCCACGCTTGCCCTTGGCCTCGGCCGAGGGGGACGCCCCGGGCGTGCCCGACTCCGCCGTCGACGGCGCGGCGATCAGGTCCAGCTCGGCGGGGTCGAGGCCCAGCGCGGCCAGGGCCTGCCCCTCGACGCCCAGCGCGGCGGCCACCTCGACCGCGGCGGCCTTCGTGTCGTCCTGCGCCACCTGGGCCGACCCGCAACCGGCGACGCCGAGCGTGAGCGCCGCGAGCAGCGACGTGGCGGTGACGGCGATTCTCCGATGTGCCATGACTCTCCCTCTCGTCGGTGGTGTCACCAGCGTCGGGGAGTGGGATGGGCGCGGCGTCAGGCCGACGTTCGGGTCAGGTAAGGATCGGCGGGCAGCCGGACGGTGAACGCCGCGCCACCCTCGGCGGCGTGCCCGGCGACGATCTCCCCGCCGAGCCGGCGGACCAGCCCGGCGGCCAGCGCCAGCCCCAACCCGCTGCCCACCTTGCGTACCCCCCGGTACCGCTGGTGCAGCGCCCCCCGCTCGAAGGCCACCGCCAGGTCGTCGTCGGTGAAGCCGGGTCCGCCGTCGCGGACCTCGACCAGCCCACCGGCGGCCGGGCCGGCACCGGCCGGCCGGACCGCGAGCACCACCGGCGCCCCCGGTGGTACGACCCGCAGCGCGTTCTCCAGCAGCCCGTCCACCACCTGCCGAATCCGCCCCGGATCGGTGTACGCGGGCACCGCCGTGCCCGGGGTCTCCAGCCGGAACGACACCCCGACCGCCGCGCACCGGTCCGACCAGGTCCGCTCGGCGTCGGCGGCCAGCCGGGTGAGGTCCACCGGCACCGGTTCCAGCGGGAAGTCCGCTGCCTCCAGGCGGGCCAGCGCCAGCAGGTCGGAGACCAGCCGGTCCAGGTGCTCGGCCTCGGTGAGCATGGTCCGGCCGGTGGCGGGGGCCTCGTCCGCGCCGATCACCCCGTCGGCGAGCGCCTCCGCCCAGCCCCGGATCGCGGTCAACGGGGTACGCAGTTCGTGCGAGACGGAGAGCAGGAACTCCCGCTGCCGGCCCTCGCTGGTGGACAGCGCGGCGGCCAACCCGTTCAACGCGTGCGCCAGGTCGGCGACCTCGTCGGGGGGTTCGACGGGTACCCGGACCGCCCGGTCACCGGCGCGCAGCCGGGCGGCGGCGGTGGCGGCGTGCCGGATCGGACGGGCCAGCCGGCGGGCGAGCAGCAGCCCGGCCACCACCCCGGCGGTGAGCCCGGCCAGCAGCGGCAGCCAGAGGGCGCGCAGCACCTGCCGCCATGGTCCCTGCGGGGTGCCCTGGGTCAGCACCACCCCCTCCCCGCCGGGTAGCGCCCGCCCCTCGACCAGGGTCCGTTCGCCGTTGACCAGCCGTCGGCCGGAGACGTCCCGGCCGGCGGAGATCCGGTTCACCACCTGTCGGGGCAGGCCGGGGTGGTCGGCCATTCCGCCCTGGACGACGTACACCTCGATCTGCTGCTCGCGGAGCTGGCGGATCAGCCGGTCGCCGGCCGCGTCGCGCTGCCGGCTGGGGCGGAGCCGGAGCACGTCGGCGGCGAGGCGGGCCTGTGCGGCCAGCGCCTCCTGGTCGCGGCGTTCCACCCCGCGTGCCGCCAGGGGGACCGCGACCAGCGCGGTGACCAGCACCGACACCAGCGCCACCGCGCAGGTGACCAGGACCGCGCGGGCGGTCAGCGTGTGGGTGAACCGGCGGCGCGCTGGCGCGGCGACCGACGTCGCGCGGCGACCGATCACCGGCAGCGCCACGGTCGGCTCGTGCGGACGCCCCGACCCACCGCCCGGCTCCCGTCCGGCCGACGGCGGGGTGGACGGTGGCGGGGCAGCCGGTGGTGGGGTGGACGGGGACCGGGGGTCGGGGGGCTCAGCCATTGGCGGCGTATCCGACGCCTCGGTGGGTCCGGATCACGCTGGCGGGGCCGAGCTTGGCCCGGACCTGGGCGACGTGCACGTCGACGGTGCGGGTGCCGGCGTGCGCCGCGTACCCCCAGACCCCGGCCAGCAGCTCCTCCCGGGTGAAGACCCGGCCGGGGCGGGCCATCAGGTGGGCGAGCAGGTCGAACTCGGTGGAGGTGAGCTGGACGGGAGCACCGGCCGCAACCACCGTGCGGCGGGCCGGGTCGAGGGTGACCGGGCCGACCGTGCGGGGCCGGTCCGCCCCGTCCGGGACACCGGCGGTACGACGCAGCACCGCCCGGACCCGGGCCACCAGTTCGCGGGGGCTGAACGGCTTGGTGACGTAGTCGTCCGCGCCCAGCTCCAGGCCGACGATCCGGTCGACCTCGTCGTCGCGGGCGGTGAGGAAGATGACCGGCGTCCAGTCGCCGGCCTCGCGCAGCCGCCGGCAGATCTCGGTGCCGGCCAGGCCCGGCAGGGTGATGTCGAGCACGCAGGCCACCGGGCGCAGCCGCCGGGCGGCGGCCAACCCGACGGTGCCGTCCCGTTCCAGGTGTACGCCGAACCCGTCCCGGCTCAGATAGAGCCGGACCAGTTCGGCGATGGCCGGCTCGTCCTCCACCACGAGGACCAGCCCGCGTTGTGCTGCGGTGGCGTCGACGGTCACCGGCCCATGATGACCGACCCGGGGGCGGCTGGGACGTACGGCGGTGTTCGGGTCAGGTAAGGATGCGATCAGCGGGCCGGCAGCGGGCGCAGCAGCGGAGCCGGTGCGGCGGCCGGGGCGTCGCCGATGGTGGCGACGACCCGCTCCTCGGGCTTGCGCAGCCGGGTCCGGAACGCGTGGTGCAGCAGCGTGTCGAGCTGCCACACCTGCTTCGGGTGCTGGGTACGGATGACGAACCGCTCGCGCACCCCGTCGATCGCGGTGGCCGCCAACTCCACCGCCCGCGCCCGGGGGTCGGGGCTCCAGGTGACGTTGCTCAGCTCGCGCAGCTCGGTGTTCAGGTGCAGGCGCAGCCGGTGCAGCACCCGGGTCTGCCGGGTGACCACCAGCCGGCGGTGGGTGAGCAGGAGGAGGTACTCGCCGCCGACCGGTCGGTCGGGGCGGGCGCACCGGGCGACCAGGACGGTGGCGTCACCCGACCCGACGCACTGTCGGAAGACCGGCATGTGTCGGCTCACCGTCTGGACCGCCAGCCCGGTCTCGGCGGCGGCCGGGAGGAAGGTGCGCGAGAAGACGTCCATACCCGGCCAACGACCTTTGACCGGCGGTGATATGGGTCACTGTCAACTTTTGAAAGTTCCACTCCCGCGTGTCGCACCGCCGGTGCGTCCTTCCCGTACCGCCGGACCGGTGGGCGTGGCGCCCGGTCAGACGGGCATCGGTGCGAACAGTTCGCCGAGCCAGCCGGGCACCGCGTCGGCGTACTCCGTGCGGCTCGGGTCGGTGGTGTCCAGGGCACGCCGCCAGGACAGCGCCCGGCTCACCGTGGCCACCCGCACCGCCAGGCCGGCGGTCTCCCGCAGGGTGGCCCGGTCGTGGCGGTCGGTCCAGGGCTCCAGGTAGGCGTCGCGCAGCCGGCGCAGCACCGGGTCGCCCTCGGCCAGCGAGAAGGTGTGCGCCACCGACCGCAGGGTCACCAGCAGGGTGCCGAACGGGTGCGCGACGGAGGCGTCCCCCCAGTCGAAGAAGCGGTATCCGTCGGCGGCGGCGAACACGTTCCCGTCGTGCAGGTCGTCGTGCTGCACACTGGCCGGGACGCCGCTGTCGGCGAGCCGCCGGCAGTCCTCGGCGAAGCGCGGCAGATGCGCCCGCAACCGGTCGTGGGTCGCCGCGTCCAGGCCGCCCTCGGCGTCGAGGAGCAGCGCCGCCCGGTCGTCGAGCAGGCCGGCGAGGAGGCCCGGCATGGCCGCCGGCCGGTGGTCGGGCACGCCGAGCGCGACGAGTTCGTCCACCGCCGGTGCCACCGCCCGCTGGAGTTCGGCGTACGCCGCCAGCACGTCGGCCCAACGGGCGGGATCGGGTTCGGAGCTGTCGCGTAGGGACGGTCCACCGTCGGGCAGCAGTGACCAGCCCCGCCCGGTGTCCACGGCAACCGGGTCGAGCACCCGGTCGGGGGCACGTCGGGCCAACCCGGCCAGGAGCACCGCCTCGTACGCCGTGCCGGGGTTGTTCGCCTTGAACCAGTACGGCCCGGCGTCGGTGGGCACCTGCCAGACCAGCGACCAGGGGCGCACCCGGGCCTCGACCGGGCCGGTGACCCGGCGGCCGTGCCGGTCGAGGTGGTCGGTCACCCAGTCGAGGGCACCGGACCGCCACTGCGGGTCGGCCCAACCGGCGGGTACGGAGGTGATGGTCACGCAGCGCAGGGTAGGCCACCCCCACCCTCCGACGCCCACCTTTTACCGTGCGTCCGGGCGGGGCGGGGTCAGAGCAGTTCGAGGATGGTGGCGTTGGCCATGCCGCCGCCCTCGCACATGGTCTGTAGGCCGTAGCGGATGTCGTTGTCCCGCATGTGCTGGAGCATCGTCGTCATGATCCGGGCCCCGGACGCGCCGAGCGGGTGGCCCAGCGCGATCGCCCCGCCGCGCGGGTTGAGCCGCTCCGGGTCGGCCTCGGTTTCGGCCAGCCAGGCCAGCGGCACCGGGGCGAACGCCTCGTTCACCTCGTACACGCCGATCTCCTCGATGCCCAGCCCCGCGCGGCGCAGCGCCTTCGCGGTGGCCGGGATGAGGGCGGTGAGCATGGCGACCGGGTCGTCGGCGGCGACCACCGCGGTGTGCACCCGGGCCAGCGGACGCAGGCCGTGCCGGCTGGCCCACTCACCGGTGGTGACGGCGAGCGCGGCGGCGCCGTCGGAGATCTGCGACGCGGACCCGGCGGTGACCACCCCGTCGGCGCGGAACGGGGTCTTCAGCTCGCCGAGCGCCGACAGTGAGGTGTCCCGGCGGATGCCCTCGTCGGCGGTGAAGGTGCCGCCGTCGGCCAGCGGCACCGGGGCCAGCTCCGGGTCGAACACCCCGGCGTCCTGCGCGGCGGCGGCCTTCTCGTGGCTGGCCAGCGCGAACTCGTCGAGCTGGGCACGGGAGAAGCGCCAGCGGGCGGCGATCAGCTCGGCCCCGACCCCCTGGTTGAACGGGAGCGGTTGGTCGTCGGCGAACCCCTCGACGCCCCGGTAGCGCTCGCGGAGCTGCGCGCTGAACGGCATCCCGTCGCCGACGCTGGCCCCCATCGGCACCCGGGTCATCGACTCGACGCCACCGGCCACCACCAGGTCGGCCTGGCCGGAGAGCACCGTCGCGGCGGCGAAGTGCAGGGCCTGCTGGCTGGAGCCGCACTGCCGGTCGAGGGTGGTGCCGGGCACCGACTCGGGCCAGCCGGCGGCGAGCACGCCGTTGCGGGCGATGTTCCAGGACTGCTCGCCGACCTGGGACACACAGCCCCAGACCACGTCGTCGACCTGGGTGGGGTCGATGCCGGTCCGTTCGGCGAGGGCGCGCAGCACGTGCGCCGAGAGGTCGACCGGGTGGACGCCGGCCAGACCGCCCTTCCGCCGCCCGACCGGGGTACGTACCGCACCGACGATGACTGCGTCACTCATGACTACTCCCCGGTAACTTCGGCTGCGTCGATACTACGTCCCCCACCGGCGGCCCGTCCGCACCATGTCCCCGGCCGGTCCCGGCTGGCATGCTGGAGCGGTGCACCCACCATCCTCCCCGGCCCGCCAGTGGCGGGTCCAGTCGGCGCTTCCGGCGGCGAAGCTGGCCGGTGCGATCGGGCTGGCCGCCCTCGGGCTGCTGCTCGCCGCCGGGGATCCGGTCCCACTGACGCTGGCCGTGGCCGCCGCCGTGGCCCTGGCCGGCTGGGCGGCACGCGACCTGCTCGTCCCGGTCCGCCTCGCGGTCGATGCCGAGGGGATCACCGTCGTCCAGGGGTACGCCGGGCGGCGGCACCTGCCGTGGGACGCGGTGGAGGCGATCACCGTGGACCGGCGGACCCGGTTCGGGCTGACCGGCGAGACGCTGGAGATCGACGCCGGCGAGACCCTGCACCTGCTCGGCCGGGCCGACCTGGGCGCGTCACCGACCGAGGTGGCCGAGCTGATCCGGACCGCCCGCCCCTGACCCGCGCGACCGTCGTCACACCGACGCCGACGAGCCGGCACGCTCCCGCCCCGGCACACCGGCCAGGCGGCGGAACGGGCCGGGTCAGCCGAGCAGCATCGCGGTGCGGACGATCACCAGGCCGAGCAGCGCCACCAGGATGACCGCCGTGCCGGCCGCCTGGAACACCGAACGCCGCATCCGGGGGGCGTACGCCAGCACGAGCGCCATCAGCGCCCCGACGACCAGCCCGCCGACGTGGCCCGGGATGGAGATGCCCGGCACGGTGAAGGTGAAGATCAGGTTGATCACCAGGATCGGCAGGATCGCCGAGGTGTCCCGGCCGAGCCGGCGCATCAGCACGAAGACCGCCGCGAACAGCCCGAAGATCGCGGTCGAGGCACCGGCCGAGGCGCTGTTGGGGCTGCTGAACAGGTACGCCGCCACGTTGCCGCCGAGCCCGGCCACCAGATAGAGGGTGAGGAAGCGCAGCGGCCCGAGCAGGGCCTCCAACTCCCGGCCCAGCACCCAGAGCGCCCACATGTTGAGCAGCAGGTGCACCACGCCGTAGTGCAGGAACATCGCGGTGACCAGCCGGTACCACTCACCGGAGGCGACGCCGTGCGCCTCGCCGAACGGCACGTACGAGGCGTAGCTGAGCACCGAACCCCACTGGGTCAGCGGGGTGCCACCACCGAGCAGGCCCCCGAAGCCGGACCCGCCGATCAACGAGTCGCCGCCCCGGTCACTGAGCACCGAGACGATCATCACCAGCACGTTCAGGGCGATCAGGGTGCGGGTGACCAGGCCGCGACGGCCGGCGGCACCGCCACCGAAGGCGGTACGCGCCGGCCGTACGCTGCGGCGTCCCTCGTTCACGCACTCTGGGCACTGGTGGCCGACCGGGGCGTCCCGCATGCACTCCGGGCAGATCGGCCGGTCGCAGCGGGAGCACCTGAGGTACGTCTCCCGGTCGGAGTGGCGGTAGCAGACCGGGGTGGTCGGCACCGACCCGCCGGTGGCGTCGCCGGCCGGCCCGGAGCGTTCAGTCATGCGTGCAAAGGTACCTCGCCGGCGCGATCAGGCTCCGGTGCGCTCGATCTCGACCCGCTCGATCACCACGTCCTGCAGCGGCCGGTCGCTCGGCCCGGTCGGGGTGTTCGCGATCGAGTCCACCACCTTCGCCGACTGCTCGTCGGCCACTACGCCGAAGATGGTGTGCCGGTTGTTCAGGTGCGGGGTCGGGCCGACGGTGATGAAGAACTGCGAACCGTTGGTGCCCGGCCCGGCGTTCGCCATCGCCAGCAGGTACGGCCGGTCGAAGCGCAGCTCCGGGTGGAACTCGTCGGCGAACGTGTAGCCCGGACCGCCCCGGCCGGTGCCGGTCGGGTCGCCCATCTGGACCATGAAACCGCTGATCACCCGGTGCGAGATGGTGCCGTCGTAGTACGGCCCGTTGCCCGGCTGGCCGGTGCGGGGATCGGTGTATTCCTTGTTGCCCTCGGCCAGATCGACGAAGTTACGAACCGTCTTCGGAGCGTGATTGCCGAAGAGCTCCAGCCGGATCGGGCCAGCGTTGGTGTGCAAGGTGGCGTAGACAGCCTCGGCCACGGGTACTCCTCACTCGTTGGTCAGTTCCATGCGGATCCTCCCATGTGCCCGATCTGGCAGTGCGGAGGCATCCGTTGGTGGAGGATGACGAAGGAACAACTCCCAGGAGGTGGGACCGTGTTTGGAATCGGGCGGCGCAAGACCCAGGGGCAGCTCGCGAAGGTGGAGCTGCACCAGGGCATCGGTCACCTGAGGCAGGCTGCCACGCACGCGGCGAAGGGTGCGGGCGCGACGGTCGGCCCACGGGTCCAGGCGGCCCGGGGGGCCGTCGCGCCGACCGCGGTCGTCGTGCGGGACCGGGCTTCCAGCGGCCTCGCGTCGACGGTCGCGGCCCTCGCCCCGGTGGCCCTGGCGGTGCGCAACGCCCAGGCCGAGGCCACCGGCAAGGCGGTGGCCGGCAAGAAGGCCGCCGCCGCCAAGCAGGCCGCGGTGAGCAAGCGGGTCAGGGCGAAGAGCCTCAAGGCCAGGAAGAAGCAGAAGCGGAGGTCGGGCGGCCTGCTGGCCGGTCTGCTGGTCGCCGGCACGGTGGCCGGGGTGGCCGGCGCGATGGCCGTGCGTCGCCGCCGCGAGCAGCAGGAATGGGCCGAGTACGACCCGACCAGTGGCATCGGGACCGCCCCCGTCGACCAGGCCGTCCCGGGTGTCCGGGCCACCCCCGACGTCGAGGGCGTCCGCGACGAGGTGGACATCCTGGTCGTGGAGACCCCGTCGGCCAACGGGTCCACGGCGACCGGTTCGGCCACGTCGCCCACCGGGTCCACGGCGACCGGTTCGGCCACGCCGCCCACCGGCATCGGCAGTTCCGCCGTCGCCGCCGACACCTCGGGCAGCAAGCCGGTGATCCACCCGAACGACAAGGTTCCCTCGGTCGCCGAGGGAGCCACCGACGTCTCCGGCCGACCGGCCGACGACCTCGGCAAGGCGGTCGCCACCGGCAAGGCCGCGGCGCAGTCCAGCACGCGACGCTGACCCCCACCACACCCTGACCGGCGGCGCGGAGACGACCCACTCGTCGTCCCGCGCCGTCGGCGCGTCCAGGCCCGGTTCCGCGCGCTTCGGCGGGGCCGGTGGGGGCGGCCGGACGGGCGGATCTGCGGGAACGGGCGGATCGGCCGTGTCCCAATCCGGCGGTCACCGGACCGTACGGCGGGCGTCCGGCTCCTACAGTGCTGAGTATGTCGACGCCGAGCACCGATCCGGAGCTGCCGGCCCGGGAGCCGGTCCGCGATCCGGAGCTGCCGGCCCGGGAGCCGGTCCGCGATCCGCCGGTCGGGCGGGACCGGGCCGTCTCCCGGCGGCGGATCCTCTCCGGGGCCGCCGCGGCGGTGGCCGGCGCCGGGGTGGTACTGACCGGCGAGTTCGGGTACGCCGAGGCCACCGCCGGCAGCAAGCTGCCCGTCTACGGCGGGTACGCGGCCACCGTGCACGCCGACAGGCGCACCCCGCCGAGGTCCTCCCGGGTCGACGTGGTGTGGAGCGTGGACACCACCCATCGGTTGATCGCGCTCACCTTCGACGACGGTCCGGCGCCGAACTGGACCCCACGCGTGTTGTCGATCCTCGCCGAGACCGACACCCCGGCCACCTTCTTCATGGTCGGTCGCCGCGCCCGCGAGTACGGCCACCTGGTGGCCGGCCGGCTGGCCCCGCACGAGATCGGCAACCACACCTGGGCCCATCAGGACCTGGCGAAGATGACCTACGAGCAGGCCTGCTCCGCGATCGGCCGGGCGCACAACGAGCTGACCCGGCTCTGCGACCGGGAACCCACCCTGCTCCGTCCGCCCTACGGGCACCTCGCCGGCAGCACCCTGCTCGCCGCCAACGACCTCGGCTACCAGGTGGTCCTCTGGAACCGGCAGATGCTCGAATCCCGGTTCACCCAGGACCCGGACGGCCTGGTCGACTACGTCGTCGACTCGTGTGACCCGGGCACGATCCTGCTCGCCCACGACACCGGGCCGGCGGACCGGCTGGTCGCGATCCGGGGGTTGGCCGGGATGATCACCGGCCTGCGACGGCGGGGCTTCGAGTTCGTCACCGTCTCCGAGCTGCTCGCGGCCGCGACTCCGGCGTCCACGCCGGCCGACTGACCGCCCCACCACCGGCGCGGGTCCGCCGGGGGCGGACGCCGGCCGGCGTTCCGGGCGGTCAGAGCCAGCCGTTGCGGCGGAACCAGCGGTACAGCGCCAGCGAGATGGCGAGCATCAGCGCGAGCACGCCCGGATAGCCGTACGTCCATTTCAGCTCGGGCATGTTCTCGAAGTTCATCCCGTAGACCCCGGCGAACGCGGTCCAGACCGCCGCGATGGCGGCCCAGGCGGCGATCTTGCGCATGTCGTTGTTCTGGTCGACGGTGACCTGTGCCAGCCGGGCCTGGAGGATCGAGTTGAGCAGGTCGTCGTAGGAGTTGACCTGCTCGACGGTGCGGCTGAGGTGGTCCTGCACGTCGCGGAAGTAGCGCCGTACCTCCTGCGGCACCTCCCGGTGCACCTGCGCGGTCAGCGTCATCAGCGGCCGTTGCAGCGGGATCACCGCCCGCTTGAACTCCACCAGCTCGCGCTTCATCTGGTAGATCCGCTGGATCCGGCCGCTGCTCTGCCGGTCGAAGACGTCCGCCTCCAGCACGTCGAGGTCGTCCTCGAGCCGGTCGGCCACCTCCAGGTAGAGGTCCACCACCCGGTCGGTGACCGCGTACGCCACCGCCCACGGGCCGTGCCGCAGCAGGTCCCGCTTGGCCTCCAGGTCGGCGCGGACCGGGGCCAGCCGGCAGGCGTCCCCGTGTCGGACGCTGATCAGGAAGTTCGGGCCGATGAAGAGCATCACCTGGCCGGTCTCGACCACCTCGGAGGTCTCGGTCAGCTCGGTGTGCTCGCAGTACCGGGCGGTACGCAGCACCAGGAAGCTGACCTCGCCGAAGCGCTCCAGCTTGGGCCGCTGCTGGGCCTTCACCGCGTCCTCGACGGCCAGCTCGTGCAGCCCGTACGTGTCGGCGATGGCGGTCATCTCGGCCAGCTCCGGTTCGTGCAGCCCGAGCCAGACGAACGCGTCGCGCTCGTCGCGGGCCGCCTCCAGCGCCTCGGCGTAGTGCCACTGGCCGGGCCGGCGTTCACCGTCGACGTAGAGGCCGCAGTCCACCACCCCGCTGCGGCCGGGGCCGGCGGGCGCGGGCGTACGGGGGGAGCCGTCGGCGTTGAGGATGCGGGACATCGCCCGGACCGGGGCCGCCCAGGCGCGGGGGTTCAGCACCCGACCGCCGTGGAGTGTCGTCGACCGCTCCCGCTCCGCCCGGTCCGTCATGGCGTTCCCCCTCCCGGGTGAGTTGCTGCGGCTTGCAGGCTACGCCGCGACCGGGCCGGCGACCCTCGGACGATCGGCGGGCCCCGGGCCGGGGCGGGCAGTGCGGGACCGGTAGTGGTGATCCTGGTCACGGGGAAGGTGACGCCGGGCGGGTCGGGCCGCGTTCAGGGGGGTGAGGGGGCGACCCGACCCACCCGGCGCCGTTGGGGGCGGGGGTAAAGCTGCGGCGTCGCCGGTCGTCCGGCGGCAGTGTGCCCTGGGCGGGCCACCGGCCGAACGTGAGTGACGCTCGCAGCATTGTGGGTCGGCGGGCCGGTCGAGGGGAGCCCTCGACCGGCCCGCGTCGCACTTTTGTCAGAAACCCGACAGATTTTCAGCCGCGTACGGCCGCCACCGCGTCCGCCAGCCGGCGGACACCCTCGTCGATCCGGTCCGCGGTCACCGCGGAGAAGGCCAGCCGCAGCGCGTGCCGCCCGCCGTCGACCATGAAGTCGCTGCCCTTGACCACGGCGACGCCCCGCTCGGCCGCGGCGGGGGCCAACCGGTCGACGTCCACGTCGTCCGGGAACTCCACCCAGAGGAAGTAACCACCGTCCGGCTCGACGAAGGTGACCTCGGGCAGGTGCCGGCGCAGCGACTCGGCCAGCACCCCGGCCCGCTCACCCAGCGCCGAGGAGACCGTGGCGATGGAGCGCTGGATGTCACCGGAGACGCAGAACTGGTGCACGATCGCCTGGGAGACCATGCCCGGCGAGATGTAGAGGCTGGTCGCCGTCTTGGCGATGTCCGCGATCAGGCTCGCCGGCCCGACCAGGTAGCCGACCCGGACCCCGGGGCAGACGGTCTTGGTGAAGCTGGAGGCGTGCACCACCACGCCCCGGGTGTCCATCGACAGCATCGACGGCAGCGGCTCGCCCCGGAACCGGATGTCGGCGTACGGGTCGTCCTCGAAGAGGGTGAAGCCGTACTCGGCGGCGAGGTCGAGCAGCTCCCGCCGCTTCGCCAGGGAGAGGGTCACCCCGGCCGGGTTCTGGTAGTTCGGGATCACGTGGGCCAGCCGGGGCCGTACCCCGGATTCCAGCAGCTTGCGCAGCTCGGCGGTGTCCAGGCCGTCCGGCTCGATGCCGACGCCGTGGATCTCGCCGCCCATCCGCTGGAGGTTGAGCAGGGTCCGGTCGTACGTGGGGCGCTCCACCACCACGGCGTCACCGCGCCGGACCAGGTGGTCGAAGAGGAACGCGTCGGCCTGGAGCGAGCCGTTGGTGACCAGCACCTGATCCGCCTCGACGCCGTGCTTCTCGGCGATCCACTTCCGCAGGGGCGGGTACCCGACGGAGGTGCCGTACGCGGTGACCCCGGCGGGGTCGGCGTCGAAGGCGCGGACGGCGGCGGCCTTGAGCCCCTCGACATCCACGATGTCCAGCGAAGGCGCGCCACGGGCGAACGAGATCAGCTGCTCGGCGGTCATGCGCACGAGCCTAGGGCCTGCCCAGGTCGCTCCGGCCGGCATACACGCCAAGTTCAACATGCGGGCGGCCGACACCGCCCCGGCACCAGCACCGACATCCGGATCAGCGCCCTCGCGAGGCCCGCCGCGGCCGTCACGAGTCGGGTTGTCCGGGGCGGGGGCGACGGCGTGCAGCTCGTCGCGAGCCGGGCCGGTCGCGTACCGGGCGGCCCGCCGCCGAGCCCGTCGCGAGATCCGTCGCGGGTCTGCCGCGAGGCCCGTCGCAGGTCTGCTGTGCGGTCGGCTCGGGCGGGGACAACCCGGCCGGCGTGCGCGGAAACGGTCGACTCCGGTGCAGGTCGGGACAGGACCGGACATCGGCGCGGGCGGGCGGCGCTCGCTACTGTCGAAGCGTGCCCACCGAGCCCCTCCGCTGCGCCGGCGCGTTGATCGTGGACGATGGCGTCGAGCTGGCACCGCACCGGTTCGCCGGGCTGGTCGCCCCGGCGGTCGAGCGGGCGTTCGTGGCCGGGATGCTCGCCGGCCGCGACGGTGGCGGGGCCGAGCTGAGCCAGCGGTACGGCGGGCCGGCCGCCACCGGCTTCCTGGTGGAGTTCCGCACCCGGCTCGCCGCGCCGGGCGGCGTCGTCGACCGGCCGGGTTTCGCGGCGGTCAACCGCTACCGCGACCCGGCGATCTGCCAGCGGGCGCTGGACAAGCAGGTCGCGCACGGGATGATCGCCCGCCGGTCGGACGGTGGTCTCACCGCCACCGAGCGGGGCGTCGACTTCCTCACCGAGCTGTACCAGGTGCACGCCGAGGTGACCGAGGAGCTGTGGGCCGGGCACGACGACCGGGTGTTGCGGCTGGTCGAGGCGTGCGGCCGGGTGCTGGCGTACGCGCTGGTGCTGGCCGAGGAGCCGGATGCCGAGCCGGGGCCGGCGTTCGCCGTGATGGCCCCGCCGTACGAGCCGGACGGCACCCCGTCGGGGGTGGTGCTGCTCAACCGGCTCGGCACGCTGCGTTACCACCGGACGGACGCGCACGCCGCCGCGTGGACCGCCGCCGGGCACACCGCGGCCAGCGTCGGGGAGCTGCCGGACGGGCCGGAGCGGCGGGCCATCGAGCTGGAGACGGACCGTCGGGCGGCCGGGCCGTACGCGGCGCTGACCGCCGAGGAGCGGCTGGGCGTGCTCGCCGACCTGGCCGCCCTGCCCGGCTGAACCACCGGTTGACGGCAGCCCCACCGTCACGCGGGGCTATCCTCCACGGTGACCTGGAGTCGTACGAGGGAGGCCCCGCATGATCGGGATGGTGCTCGCGGCCGGTGCGGGGCGCCGACTGCGCCCGTACACCGACACCCTGCCCAAGGCGTTGGTGCCGGTGGACGGTGAGACCACCATCCTGGACATCGCGCTGCGCAACCTGGCCGAGGTGGGGCTCACCGAGATCGTGATCGTGGTCGGCTACGCCGCCGACGCGGTCGTGCAGCGGCAGGCGGCCCTGGAAGAGAAGTACGGCGTCACGCTCACCCTGGTGCACAACGACAAGGCCGAGGAGTGGAACAACGCGTACTCGCTGTGGCTGGCCCGGGAGCACTTCGCCCGGGGCGTGCTGCTGGTCAACGGCGACACCGTGCACCCGGTGAGCGTGGAGAAGACCCTGCTGGCCGAGCGCGGGCCGGGCATCCTGCTGGCGGTCGACACCCTCAAGGCACTGGCCGACGAGGAGATGAAGACCACCTTCGACGCCGCCGGCCAGCTCACCCGGATCACCAAGCTGATGGACCCGGGCGAGGCGTACGGGGAGTACATCGGCGCGACGCTGATCGAGCCGCAGGTGGCCGACGCGCTCGCCGACGCCCTGGAGGCGACCTGGCAGCGCGACCCGAACCTCTACTACGAGGACGGCTACCAGGAGTTCGCCGACCGGGGCGGCGAGGTGCGGGCGGCGCCGATCGGTGACGTCTCCTGGGTCGAGGTCGACAACCACGCCGACCTGGCCCGCGCGCGGGAGATCGCGTGCCACTACTAGCCCGTACCATCCTGACCCCGCTGCACATCGACGTGCGGCGCGGGGCGGTGGCCGACCTCGCCACGATCCTCGCCGACGGGCGGATCTCCTCCGGCGGTGACGTGGCGGTGGTGGTCGGCCCCGGTCAGGGCGGGCAGATCGCCGAGCTGATCCGGCCGTCGTTGCGCTCGGCGGACGTGTTCACGGTGGCCGGCGGCACCCTCGACGCCGCCGACGAGCTGGGCGGCAAGCTCCGCGAACGCTCGTACGACGCGGTGGTCGGCATCGGTGGCGGCAAGACCATCGACGTGGCGAAGTACGCCGCCACCCGGCGCGGCCTGCCGATGGTGACCATGGCGACGAGCCTCGCCAACGACGGCATCGCCTCCCCGGTGGCCAGCCTGATCACCGGCGGGATCAAGGGCTCCTACGGGGTGCACATCCCGATCGCGGTGATCGTCGACCTCGACTTCGTGGCGGCCGGCCCCGACCAGCACAACCGGGCCGGCATCGGCGACGTGGTCAGCAACATCAGCGCCCTGGCCGACTGGGAACTGGCCCGCCAGGTACGCGGCGAACCGGTCGACGGCCTGGCCGCGTCGCTGGCCCGGATGGGCGCGGAGGCGGTGCTCGCGCACACCGGCGACATGACCGACGACGCGTTCGTCACGGTGCTGGCCGAGGCGCTGATCTCCAGCGGCCTGGCGATGGCGGTCTGCGGCAGCAGCCGACCGGCCAGCGGCGGCTGCCACGAGATCATGCACGCCATCGACGCCCTATTCCCGGGCACCTCGTCCCACGGCGAGTTGGCCGGGCTCGGCGCGCTGTTCTGCACCTTCCTGCGGGGCGACCAGCGGCGCTTCGCCGAGATGTCCGCCTGCCTGGGCCGGCACCGGCTGCCCCGGCTCCCCGCCGACGTGGGCCTGACCGACGACCAGTTCGTCGAGGCGGTGCAGTTCGCCCCGGCGACCCGGCCCGACCGGTACACCATCCTGGAGCACCTGGCCATGTCGGTTACCGAGACGCGGGAGCGGCTGGCAGACTACGCCGGTGCACTCCGCGACCACAGTGGCTGAACCCCGTCCCACCGTTGCCGACTTCCACCGGGTGAACCGGGGCGGCGGCCTGTTCAGCGAGTCGGTCAGCCAGTGGCTCGGTGCGGTCTTCGCCCTGGTCGCCCAGCGACTCGGGCTGCGCCCGACCGCGCTGACCATCACCAACCTGGTGCTCGGCCTGGCCGCCTCGGTGACCGTGGTGGCGCTCGCCGATCGGGTCGCCGCCGGTACCGTCCCGGCCTGGCTGGTCGGGCTGGTCGCGCTGGTCGGCTGGCAGGTGGCGTACGCCCTGGACTGCGCCGACGGGCAGCTCGCCCGGGTGACCGGGCAGGGCAGCGCGGCGGGTGCCCGGGTCGACGTGCTCTGCGACGTGGCCGCCCAGATCGCCCTGGTAGCCGCGTTGTCGGCCACCGCCGTGGCGCAGCGCCCGAGCACCCCGACCTGGCTGATCGCGACCTTCGCCGGCACCTGGATGGTCAACCTGGTGACCTCGGTGATGCAGTCCGGCCCGAACGCGGCCAGCATGGTCACCTCGACCTCGCTCCCGGTACGGCTGGTCAAGCTGGTCCGCGACTACGGCGCGGTGATCTTCGTGGCCGGGCTGGTGCTGATGGTCGCGCCCGCGCTGGTGTTCTGGGTGATCGCGGCGTTCACCGTGGTCAACGGCGGTTTCCTGCTCGCCAGCATCGCCTTCTCGGCCCGCGCCTCGCTGCGCTGACCCATACTCGCGCGGGCCATGTCGGCCCGCCCGGCTTGATCGACTCAGCTGGGGCGATGTAGCGGTATCAAGCACGCCCCGATACCGCTACATCGACCCCATAGAGTCAGGTCGGTCCCCGACGGGCCGCTGTGGCGATCTCTGCGCACCAGAATCTCGGCTTCCGAGAGCGGAGACCCTTCCAAGAAATCGACGTTTATCGTAATGTGACAACTCGCAGGCAAGCGCTTTCCCGTGCGGTGTACGGCACGTCAGTGAGCGCCCTGCGACGCGGACCCGTCCGCCACCACCACCCGTCCCTTGACCCATTCGGAGGACACGTGAGCACACGTGAGAACGGCGCGACGCCACGCCGCCGACGGTGGCAGGTCGCCCTGCTGCCGCTCGCCACCGTAGGACTGGTCGCCGCCGGCCTGGTCGTCACCCAGACCGGTGCCCAGGCCGCCACCTGGCCCACCGCCAAGAGCACCACCACCGTCACCAGCACCCAGTCGGTCAGCGGCACCAAGGACTTCGGCCTGGTCCGCTACAAGGCCGGCGGCGCGATGGGCGACGGCGGCCAGAGCGAGAGCCAGAAGCCGATCTTCGAGCTGGCCGACGGCGCGACGATCAAGAACGTGATCATCGGTTCGCCGGCCGCCGACGGCATCCACTGCAAGGGCACCTGCACGCTGATCAACGTGTGGTGGGAGGACGTCGGCGAGGACGCCGCCACCTTCAAGGGCGGCTCGTCGGCGAACTACACCGTCGACGGCGGCGGTGCCCGGTCCGCGTCCGACAAGGTGTTCCAGCACAACGGCGGCGGCAAGCTGACCATCAAGAACTTCGACGTCAGCAACTTCGGCAAGCTGTACCGGTCGTGCGGCAACTGCTCGACCCAGTACAAGCGGACCGTCGTCATCCAGAACGTCACCGTGACCGCCCCCGGCAAGGTGCTGGCCGGCATCAACACCAACTACGGCGACACCGCGACGTTCTCCGGCATCACCATCTACGGCGACAGCAGCAAGAAGATCTCCATCTGCGACCGCTACACGGGCAACAGCTCCGGTGCCGAGCCCGTCAAGACCGGCAGCGGCCCCGATGGTACGTACTGCAAGTACACGTCCTCGAACATCGTCTACAAGTAGGGCCGGGCATCGAAGTTCGGCCACAGCCGAAGCGGGTCGCGCACACCCTGGAGGGCGTGCGCGGCCCGCTATCGCTGAAGTGTCTCCAGCCGATAGGCCGGGTAACGGAAGTCGCGGAACAACTGATCGAACTCGGCGTCATCCCAGCGATGTGAACGACCGGGTCAACCCCGGATCACCACTACCCGGACTGGCGGTAACGCTCGATCGCGCCGAGCACCACATCGGCGGAGATCCGCACCGCACCCTCACCGGGAAGGACGTTCTCCAACTCGCCGAAGGTGTCGCCGTCGAGCAGGTGCCCCTGAACGACCAACTCGCCACTGTCCGCGAGGTAGACCGTCGGACAGCCGTTACCGCCCGAGTCAGGGTCCTTGTAGAGCTTGGTCAGCTTCATCGCGACCTCCTTGAGGTAGACGCCCGCGTAGTGCTTTCGGTGACGACTGTAGTTCTTAGCGTAGTTGCCCACCATGTCGCTTCGTCTGTCACGAGGGCGGCAGTAGCTCGATGGGGCTGGACACAGGCTCGGCCGTCTTCGGTTGGGCTACAGGGGTGCGGTGTCGGGCGTCAGTCAGCCAGGCCATGACGTGGGGGGTGGGCCGAAGGCGCGACGGGCGGCCCGCACGGCCAGAGCCGCGAGCGCGGCGTTGGCACCACCACCGATTGCTGCGCCGATACCGAACGGCGCCACTCGACCGAGGACGATGATTCCCTGCCTGGTGCCGTACTTGGTGATGAAGTGCCTTCCCAGCACCTTGTTGATCTGGCGCAACGTCTCGCCGGAGACGTGCCCGACGATCACCCGTCCCCAGTGTTGTCCCGTGCGTTCGGCGATCTTGGTGATGGTGGCCGAGCCGGAGCCGCCGAGCATGATGCCCATGACGATCGTCCGGCGGCGCTCGACCTCGTCGATGGGGACGCCGTACACCTCGGCGATGGAGAGCGCGAAGAGGGCGCTCAACTGGAGGGACGAGAGGAACTCGCCGCCCGACAGCGCCAGCGCCACTCCCGTGCCGACGCCGGGCGCGGCTGCGGCTCCGCCCACTGCGGCACCCGTCCCGGTCAGGGCGCTGACGTACATCCGCTCAAGGTTGCGGATCACCTCGGCGGGGGTCGCCTCGGGGTTGCGTTGGCGGGCCCGAGCGATGTTCTTGCGCACCAGTGGGCTCTGGAGCGTGATCGCCTTGTCCAGCAGATCGAGGACCCGCTGCCCACCTCCGGCCGCTTCCGGAACCGGCCCGTCGTGGGCGTCTGTCACCATGCGTCGAACTCCTCGGATCCACCGGCGTCCACTGTGGTCGCGGTCGCTCAGACTACGGGGTGGGACGCGGCGGCAGCCAGACGTACGTATGCGCACAATGCGGCGGGTAACCACTCGCCGGCCGTACCGGGTTCACCGCCCGCCCCACGGTGATCGACTCAGTGGGGTCGAAGTAGCGGTATCGACCGCGCCCGGACACCGCTACTTCGGCCCAGCAAAGCCGGCCCAGCGGGCCGCCGGCTACGTTGCGCCGAGTGCCCGTAGCAGGTGCCGGAGGACGGGTTGTCGTCGGGAAACGTGGTGCCGTTGTTGTCGTGACGCTTTTCGAGTTGCTCGGCCCGGCGGGCGGCCTGCTTTCGGAGCGGCATCAGCATTCATCCACCTCCGGGTCGGCCAGGCGGTCGGCCGCCATCTGCACGAGCGTGAGCGGGACGCCCTGGTCGGGGTGGATTTCGAGGTTGAGGGCGGTGTTGTCCGCGATTTCGGGCAGCTTCTTCAGCCCGTTGACGTAGTCGGGCTCGGAGTTCCTGCCCTCGCAGAACACGACGACCGTGCGCAACTCCGGGCGTCGAGCGACGGTGCGCTTGAGGGGTTTCGTTTCCCGGCGGCGTTGGCTCATCGTCTTGTCAGCCGATCAGGCCGAGCGCCCGCAGGAACTCGGTCTGGTCAACCTGGGGGAGCGCGCCGAACCGGCCGTGCAGGTAGGCGCTTTCGAGGTTCTGCGACTTCCGCACCCGCTCGCCGGCGAACTCGGCGAGCGCGCCGAGCCGGGTGGAGCCGTCGGCCTGCTTCTCTGTAAGCCAGACCTCGTCCCGGTTCAGGTGGTTGAGCAGGCTGGTGTCATGCGAGGTGAAGATGAGTTGAGCGCCGTGGGGGTTGGTCACCGGGCTCTGGAAGACCCGCAGCAGCTCGGCGGAGAGCGTCGGATGCAGGCTCGCGTCCAACTCGTCGAAGATGACTATCGACCCTGCCTGTAATGTGGTCAGCACCGGACCGATCAGACCGAACCACGTCCTCGTTCCTTCCGATTCGGCAGCGAAGTCGAGCGGCGCGGAGTCGTTTCCGGATCTGTGCAGGAGACGTAGACGGCGTTGGGTCATCATCCCGCCGCCGGCAGAGACAACCTCCTGCATGTCGACGACCACATCTTCGATGCCCAGGTCGGCGAGGCGGAGCAGCGCCAGTGCCTGTTGCCGACTGCTCAGGGTCGACCAGTCTTTCCCCTCGTCGCCGGGGGCGACTTCTCCTTCGCTGACGAAGGGAACCAGTAACGGCTGGTCGTTGTCCGGTCCATCAAACCAGCGGGCCGTGTCAGGCGTGTCGGAGTATCGCCTCAACCGCTGGAAGAACGCTGCCGCCCGGCGCGGGCGCGGCAGTTGGCCGAGCACCTGAATGCGCAGGATCTCTCTGGCGAAATTCGTGACCAGCGGCTCGTCGAAACGTCGCGCGGCGGACAGGGCTAGCGTCCGATCCGTCAGCAACTCGCGAGTCCCGGAGAGTGCGCCCAGGCCGCGCTGGAGCTTCAGCTCGGAACCCTCCCGCTCAAAGATCCGGCGTTGCTTCCTCTCGGGATAGTGGAAGAGTCCCTCGTACATGATGTGGCGGGCGTCGAGCTCGACGACGTATTCAAAGCGCACACCGCCTACTGTGGTTTCTATGACGAACTCGCTGGAGCCGGTCGGCCCCGAGCCGAAGGCGAAAGGCTCCAGCGGAATCTCGTCTTCCCACAGCCGGAGTGAGTTTTCGACCGCGTCGCGCAGCCAGGCGAGCGCGCCGACGACGTTCGACTTGCCGGACGCGTTCGGCCCGTAGATCGCGGCTCGGGTCAGCAGGCTCTCGCCGAGGTGTGGTGCGTCCCGGGCCGCCTCGCGGTCGCGGTCCACCGCCACCATCGACAGCTCGACACCCTCGGCGATCGACCGGTAGTTACTGGCCTCGAACTTGATAAGCACATCTGCACGCTACCGCAGGTCAGGCCGCGATCACGGCTGACGTTTCGCAGGATTCCGACGAAAACCGGCCTGTTCCTGCATCAGGGGCGCGGTGTGGCTGGCTTCCGCGTCCCGTCAACGGGCACTGATCGACCGCCCACGCACCGGCCGACCGGCAAGCCCGTGTTGATCGACTCAGTGGGGCCGAAGTAGCGGTATCGACCGCGCCCGGACACCGCTACTTCGCCCCAACACAGGCGGATCAGCAGGCCGGGGCGCTCAGATCTCCGGTGGTGGGGGTTCGTCCGCGCCTTGGGCCTTCTGCGGCTGGTGTTCGGTGATCCAGGCTTCCACGTCGGTCACCAGCCAGACGGATCCGCCGGCCAACCGGTCGAAGGGCTCGGGGAAGTCGGGTCGGCTGGTGAGTTGGACGATGCGGACGCGCGACACGCCCAGGCGCTGCTGAAGCTCGGCGCTCCCGTAGAGCTTCCGCCGCCAGCCCGTCATCGAGCTTCGGCCACGCGGGAAAGCAGCGTGCCCCGGCCCCAAGGCGGGGGCCGGGGCAGGTCGCTGCCGCTGTGGGTACGAGGGGGAGCGTCAGTTGTGCTTGAGGGAGTCGACGAAGGTACGCCAGCCGTGGGTGTCGAAGGCCAGCGTGGGGCCGGTCTTGTCCTTGCTGTCCCGGACGGCCACCCCGTCGCGGAGATCAGCCACCTCGACACACGCGCCGCCGTTGGAGTCGCTTCGGGTGGACTTCCGCCACACCGCGCCGGTGAGGTCCGGGTTCGACATGTCAGCCTCTACTTCATCTCGTCTGCGATGCGCAGGATCAACCTGCGGGACTCCGCCGGCCCCAGAGCCGCAGCCTGGAGACGACCCCACAGCCGATTGTAGGCCCGGATCGCCTCGGGGCTGTCGAGGTAATCCGCGTCCGTGAACGTCTCCAGGTAGACGACGTCCGACGCGACTTCCTCCCCGAACCGGAGGGTGATGAAGTTGTACGAGGATGTCACATACGTTGCGGCATCCAGCGGAAAGACCTGGATCGTGACGTTCGGGCGGTTGGCGAGGGTAGCAAGTTGGGATAGCTGATCCTGCATGGCCTCCCGGTCGCCGAGGTCGCGCCGGAGTGCGGACTCGCTGAGGATGAAGTTCAGCTCAGGCCCGTCCGGGCGATCGATGACCTTTTGTCGTTCGAGGCGCACTTCGACCTGCCGCTCCACGTCCTCCCCTTCGATGATCGCCCGGATGTAGGGCTCGGTCTGGAGGATGCCGGGGATGACCTCGGACTGGTACCAGCGGATCTCTGCCGCGTCCGCTTCCAGATCGAGGTACTGCCGGAACCAGTCCGGCACCACGTTCCGGTACCCGCTCCACCGGCCGCGCTGCCTACCGGCGCGGGCGAGATCCCGCAGCGGTTCGGCCTCCTCTGCCGGCACGCCGTAGAAGTCGAGCAGCAGCTTCAGGTCGGTGAGCCGGATACCGGACTGGCCCAGCTCCATCCGGCTGATCTTGCTCGATGCCGCGTCGATGACCTCCGCGGCCTCTTCCTGGTTCTTGCCTGCCGCCTCTCGGGCCCGCTTGAGGGCGTTGCCGAGGCGGCGCCTCTGGATCGTGGGGGTGACCATCCAGCGAGTATCCCGCTGCCCCGGCCGCCAGTCCGGCGACACGCCGTAGGTTCCCAAATCAAGGAACATCTCCTAGCATCGTTATTCAGGATCCTGTTTCGAGTAACCGGAATAATCTTCGGGAGGTCTCATGGCTCGGCACGCGAAGAACCCGACGCAGCCCGGTCTGCTGGCGAAGGTCTGGCCGTTCAGGCGTCGGCGGGTGAATCCACTCGACCGCCTCCGCCCGGCGACGAGCCACGCGGAGCGCCTCGGGGCGTACCGGGTGATAGGGGTGGCGCGGGTGCCCCACCTGCCGGAACGGCCGCTGCTGACCCTGGCGGGGGAGTACCGGGCGGGGTGCTGGTCGTGACGGCGCGGCGCAAGCCCGACCGTGAGGACCGGGGCGAGCAGATCCAGGCGGCGGAGCGCGAGGCGGCGCGGCAACGGATCCTCGCCCAGGCCGAGGCGGAGCGAATACCGGCCGAGGAGACCACTCGGGCGGTGCCGGACCGGCGGTGGCGTCGTGGACAGTAGCGAGTTGTTGCCCGTCGGCCGGCGGGTGGCGTACTGGCGGTGTCGGCGGAAACTGTCGCAGCAGGTGTTCGCCGATCGGCTCGGCAAGTCGAAGTCCTGGGTCGACAAGGTCGAGCGGGGCGTCCGGTCCCTCGACAAGGTGTCGACGTTGCGGGACATCGCCGCCGTGCTGCGGATCGACACCGCCGTGCTGCTCGGCCGGGACGCGCAACCCGCCACGGCGGCCGAGCGGGTCGCGGGGGTGGAGCGGATCCGGGACGCCCTGTCGGCGTACGAGATCGCGCTGGGCCGACCGGCGGCCCGTGGTGTGCTGCCGGCCGATCGGGCGGCCCGGGATGTCGGGCACGCCTGGGTGCAGTTCCAGCATGCCCGGTACCCACAGGTGATCGCCGTCCTGCCGGGTCTGCTGGCCGGCGTGCAACGGGTCGCCGCCGACGATCACGAGCGGAGCCGCCCGCTGCTGGTGGAGGCGTACCGGCTCACCGCGTCGCTGCTGGTGAAGCTCGGTGAGGTCGACCTGGGTTGGCTGGCCGCAGACCGGGCCATGGCCACCGGGGCCGGCGATCCCCTGTTGGTGGCCGCCGCCACGGTGCAGCTCGGCCAGGTGTTCCGCGCCTCGGGGCGGGCACGGGCGGCGGGCTCGGCGGCGCTCGCCGCCGCGTACCGGATCGCCCCGCCCGACCTCGACGACGGTGGCCCTGGTGAGTTGTCGCTGTGCGGGACGTTGCTGGTGCAGGCCGCCCTGGCAGCGGCCCGCCGGGGCGACGACCACGCCACCACCGAACTCCTCGACGAGGCCGCCGACATGGCCGCGCAGGTCGGCGAGGGCCACGACCACCACCGGACCGCGTTCGGGCCGACGGCGGTCGACCTCGCCCGTACCGCCGCCGCCCTCGACCTGGGTCACGCGGGCGAGGCGGTGGCCTGGCACGAGAAGACGACCAGGCGGGACGCCTGGCGGTGGCTGCCACTGGAACACCGGGCGGCGCACCTGATCGATGCGGCCCGCGCCTACGTCCAGGCCGACGACCCGACCAACGCGGGCCGGGTCCTGGTCGACGCCGCCCGGATGGCACCGGCCGAGGTACGCCACCGGCCCGCCGCCCGGGAGGTGCTCGCCCAGGTGGCCCGTACCCCGCAGGCCCCGGCCACGATCATCCAGTTCGCCGCCGCCCTCGGGGTGACCTGACCATGACCGCGCCGAACCTGTCGTTGGCGCAGATCCGCAACCGGCTGATCCTCACCGCCCGAGCGGTCCTCCGCGACCACCGGCCCGGCCCCGACGGTCACTGCCGGGTCTGCCGGATTCCGGACTGCCGGTTGTCCATTGCTGCCCGCAACGTCATCGAGTCCGCCTCGGCTGGCCGCCCGGCAAGCCCTACCTCTCGGCTTGGAACACAGGCAAGTCGGGGTTAGGTGACCGCTCATCGTCCTCGCGGGCGGCCAGCAGCAGATCGAGGGGTCACACCGCCGGCGGTACGTACAACAGGGCCAACCTCGCGCCCGCACCGCCGCCGAGTCCGACCTACTGACTTACTGACGAGCGGTATGCCGAGCTGGCATAAATATGCCAGCTCGGCATACCGCTTCCTGCGGGTATGTGGGTCGGTCCGCGACACGCCCGGCTACCCCTCCCGGCAGCAGCAGGCCAGCACGCCGAGTTCGGGGAAGAGGCGGCCAAGGGGGCCGGTCAGTGGGGGCGGGTGAGGGCGGCGTAGATGGCGAGGTGCCGCTTGATGACCACGTCCGGGTGGAACGTCTGCTCGTACCGCAGCCGGGCCGGTGCGGAGAGCATGGCGGCACCTGCCCGCGCGACCGGAAGCGCGGCGGCCAGCGCGGCCGGGTCCGGCGGCACCACCCAGCCGGCGGTGCCGCTGACCAGGCCGACCGGCACCGCCGGCGGACCGGCCGGCGGCGGGAGGTGGCCGGCGACGGCCGAGGCGACGGCGGCCGGGCCGGTGCCGGCGGGCTCGTGCGGGGCGTCCGCGCCGACCAGGTACGGGATGCCGCCGAGCGCGGTGCCGAGCACCGGCCGCCCACTGGCCAGTGCCTCGATGATCACCGTGGGCAGCACGTCGTGCCACATCGACGCGGCGATCACCACGGCGCTCGCCTCGACGGCGGCGCGTACCCCGGCCCGGTCGAGCTGGCCCAGGTAGACGACGTCGGCGCGCTCGGCGGCGGCGGCCTCGACCAGCGGGCGCAGCTCGCCGTCCCCGGCGACCCGCAGCGTGCCCAGGGTGCCCACCGGGTGCCGACGCCAGGCGTCCAGCAGCAGGTCGAGGCCCTTCTCCGGGGTCAGCCGAGCCAGGTAGAGGAAGCCGTCGCCGAGCGGGGCGGGGCCACCCGGGTCGGGCACCGCGTTCGGCTTGACCACGATCCGGTCGGCCGGGATGCCGTAGTCGCGCAGGTGGTCACCGATGGCCGAGGTGAGCGCGATGAACCGGTCCACCGAGCGCCAGGTGCCCCGGTGCACGGCCAGCGTGGTCGCCATCAGCGCGCTCTGCGCCCGCGAGTCGCGGTAGCAGCGGTGCACGATCGCCGGCACGGCCAGCGCCCGGCCCTTGCAGTCCTGGCAGATGACGCCGTCGCGGAAGTAGATCCCCGAGGAGCAGACCTGCCGGTAGTTGTGCACCGTCTGCACCACCGGCACCCCGTGTTTGTGCGCGGTCCGCACCACCCAGGGCGAGAGCAGCGGGTACGGGTTGTGCAGGTGCAGCACGTCCGGCCGGTGCTCGGTGAGCAGCCGGGACAGATCCTGCTGGGCGCGCGGGGCGTAGATCGGTGAGATCGGCAGCAGCGCCTTGGCCGACTTCGGCATCGACGGGATCTCGTCCGAGCTGCGGATGAACGGCAGCACCTCGACCCCGGCGGCGGTGAGCTGCCCGATCTCCGAGTCGACCATCGTGTTCTCACCCGACGGCTGGGCTTCCCGGTACCGGTTGTGCGCCACCACGATTCTCACTGAGCTTGCCTTTCGTTCGCGGCTGTGCCTACCCCTGCTCGCGACTGCGGGGCTCGCAAGCTCACTCCTCGCGCTCGCGGCAGGGACTCGCAAGCTCATTCCTCGCGCTCACGGGAACGAAGGCTACCGTGAGGTGGTGCCCGAACTACCGGAGGTGGAAGCGCTCGCGGGCTACCTGCGTGAGCGCGCCGTGGGGCGACGCGTCGACCGGGTCGAGGTCGCCGCGATCAGCGCCCTGAAGACGTACGACCCGGCGCCCTCGGCGGTGTCGGGCCGGGCGGTGGTGGACGCCCGGCGGCACGGCAAGTTCCTCGACGTGATCTTCGACGGTGACCTGCACCTGGTGGTGCACCTGGCTCGCGCCGGCTGGCTGCACTACCGGGAGGCGTTTCCGTCGACCACCCCGCTGCGCCCCGGCAAGGGCCCGATCGCCCTGCGGGTACGCCTCGACGACGGCTCTGGGTTCGACCTCACCGAGGCGGGCACCCAGAAGAAGCTCGCCGCCTACCTGGTGACCGACCCGGCGCAGGTCCCCGGGGTGGCCAAGCTCGGGCCGGACGCGCTCGACGCCGACCTGGCCACCTTCACCGAACGGTTGCGCAGCCGACGGGGGCAGGTCAAGGGGGTGCTGACCGACCAGGCGGTGCTCTGCGGCGTCGGCAACGCGTACTCCGACGAGATCCTGCACGCGGCGCGGCTGTCCCCGTTCGCGATCACCGACCGGCTCACCGACGACCAGCTCGCCAACCTGCACGCGGCGACCCGGACGGTGCTCGGCGACGCGGTACGCCGCTCGGCCGGGCACCGGGCGGCGGAGCTGAAGAGCGAGAAGCGCTCCGGGTTGAAGGTGCACGCCCGGACCGGGCTGGCCTGTCCGGTCTGTGGCGACACGGTACGCGAGGTGTCGTTCGCCGATTCGAGCCTCCAGTACTGCCCCACCTGCCAGACCGGGGGCAAACCGCTCGCTGACCGTCGGTTGTCCCGCCTCGTACGGTGAGTGACGACACGTCACGGTTACGGAGAGGTATCGGCCCTGGTGCCTGGAACCTCCCCGTCCGCGCTCTACCCCGCCGGTCATCCATCGGTATAGTGGCTCGGTCCCCGGCTTCGAAAACTGACGTGAAGTCGGCCGGTTCCTCGTTGGCAGCCCCAGACGCAAAGCCCCTCGGGTCCGCGTTTGACCTGCTGGCAGCGTGGGAGACTGGAACGGTGGGCGACCCGGGCCCCTCACGGCGAGTGAGCGGCGCGTGTCATGCGGGAGGACATGGGTTGAGGTGACGACAAGCCTCCAGCGCCCGGTAACCAACACAGGCCGGAGCAAACTCGTGCGGCACGTCGACAGCTTCGAGATCCAGCCGCCGACACCGCCGTCACACAACGGGGTGCCCCGGTCGGCCTGGGCCCGCGCGCGTCGCCGGGTGTCCCGCTGGCACCGGCCGTACATTCTCGCGCTGCTGCTGCTCGACTTCGCCGCCGTGGTGCTTGCCGACTGGATCGCCCAGGAGGCGTTCGGCCAGGCGCGGGCGGGCTTCTACAACGCGCAGGCGGACCCGACCTGGTTCTACACCGTGGTCTTCGTGCTGGTGCCGCTCGGCTGGTTGGTGCTCCTGTGGGGTAACCGGGCCTACGACCGGCGTTACCTCGGTCTCGGCCCGGAGGAGTACAAACGGGTCATCCGGGGCGGTGTCGCGGTCGCCGCGACCGTCTCGTTCGTCGCCTTCGCCACCAAGACCGACCTGTCCCGTTACACGGTGGGCTTCGCCCTGGCCGGGGCATTGGTGCTGGTTCTCTTCGGCCGGATCGCCGCCCGGTTCGTGCTGCACAACATGCGTAGCCGGGCCGGGCAGGCCGGGCACCGGATGGTGCTGGTGGGCACCCTGCCGGAGTGCCTGGAGGTCTACGTCGCGGTCACCCGCAACCCGAGCGCCGGCCTGGTGCCGGTGGCCATCCACATCACCGACGGGTACGCCGCCGCCCGGGGCATCGAGACCCCCGTCCCGGTGTACGCCGGCCGGGACGTGCTGGCCCTGGTCCGGGAGGTCGGCGGGGACACCATCGCGGTCTGCGGTTCGGCCAGCGCCGAACCGGGCGAGCTGCGCCGGCTGGCCTGGCAGTTGGAGGGCTCCGGCGTCGACCTGGTGGTCGCACCGCAGCTCACCGACATCGCCGGCCCCCGGGTGCACATCCGCCCGATCGAGGGTCTGCCGCTGCTGCACGTGGAGGAGCCGACCCTGTCCGGGCCGGCGCTGCTGGCCAAGAACCTCCTGGACCGGGTCGCCGCCGGGCTGGGCCTGCTGATGCTGGTGCCGGTCTTCCTCGCCATCGGGCTGGCCATCCGGCTCTCCGACCCCGGCCCGGTCTTCTTCCGGCAGCCCCGGGTCGGCCACGAGGGCCGTACCTTCCGGGTCTGGAAGTTCCGCACCATGTACGTCAACGCCGAGGAGCGGCTGGCCGGCCTGGTCGACCAGAACGAGACCGACGGCATGTTGTTCAAGATGAAGCAGGACCCCCGGGTCTTCCCGGTCGGTCGCTTCCTGCGGGCCTCCTCGCTGGACGAGCTGCCCCAGCTGATCAACGTGCTCTGGGGGGAGATGTCGCTGGTGGGGCCGCGTCCGCTGCCCGCCGACGACGGTGACTTCCTGGGTGACGTCCGGCGTCGGCTGCTGGTCCGGCCGGGAATGACCGGGCTGTGGCAGGTCTCCGGGCGCTCCGATCTGTCCTGGGACGAGTCGGTCCGGCTCGACCTGTACTACGTCGACAACTGGTCGCTGGCGTACGACCTGAGCATCCTGTGGCGCACGGTGGGTGTGGTGCTGGCCCGCAAGGGCGCGTACTGACCCGCTTGGCGTGGCGACCCGGACAGGCCAGGATCGCGGGGTGAACGGCAACATCTCCGCCGTGGTCGGCGTCGTGTCGCTGGTGACCGCGCTCGCCGCCGCGCTCTGGGCGGCGCTGCGGCTGCGCGGGCGACGGGGCATCGCCACCGCCACCCAGCGGGCCACCTACGAGGTGCTGCACACCGCCGGCCTGGCCGCCGAGCCGCTGCGCGGAGGGCTGCATCCGGCGGGCGCGGCGAAGGCCGTACGCCATCTGCGGGTGTTGGTGGGGTCGGCCGGGCTGGCGTTGACGGACGCCGACACGCTGCTCGCCCTGGACGGGCGCGGCGGGCACCACGGCGACCAACTGCTCGCGGCGGCCCGGCGGGTGGCCGAGACCGGCCGGTCGACCGTGCTGGGCGAGGCGGAGCTGCACTGCGACCGGGTGGACTGCCTGGTACGCGGGGCGGTGGTGGCACCGCTGTCGGCGGACGGCCGGGTGACGGGGGCGCTGGTCGCGGTGGCCGACGGGCCGCCCGCGCCCGGTCTGGTGCAGGCCACCCGGGAGACCGCGCACTGGGCCGGCAACCAGCTCTCGCTGGCCGAGCTGGACTCGTCCCGGGAGCGGCTGGCCCGCGCGGAGATCCGGGCGCTGCGGGCGCAGATCAGCCCGCACTTCATCTACAACGCGCTGACCGCGATCGGTTCGTTCGTCCGCACCGACCCGGAACGGGCCCGGGAGCTGATCCTGGAGTTCGCCGAGTTCACCCGGTACTCGTTCCGGGCGCACGGGGAGTTCACCACCCTCGCCGAGGAGTTGCGCTCGATCGACCGGTACCTGACCATCGAACGGGCCCGGTTCGGCGACCGGTTGCAGGTGCGGTTGCAGATCGCCCCGGAGGTGCTGCCGGTGACCCTGCCGTTCCTCTGCCTCCAGCCGTTGGTGGAGAACGCGGTGCGGCACGGGTTGTCGCGCAAGCCCGGTACCGGCATGGTGAGCATCGAGGCCCGGGACGCGGGTGCGGAGTGTCACATCACGGTGGAGGACGACGGAGTGGGGATGGACCCGGCCACGCTGACCGCGGGGATCGCCGAGCTGACCCGGGCCGGCAGCGACCCGACCGACGACCCGGGCCAGCACGTCGGCCTCTCCAACGTCGACGAACGGCTCCGGTCGGTCTTCGGCGACGGGTTCGGCCTGGTCGTCGAGACCGGCCCCGGCTCGGGTACGAAGGTGAGCCTGCGGATCCCGAAGTTCCACCCGGGCGTACGGGCCGGCTCGTGACCGAGCGGACCAGCGCGGTGAGCGCGTCCGGGTTCCTGCGGGTGCTGGCCGTCGACGACGAGCCGCCGGCGCTCGACGAGTTGGCGTACCACCTGCGGGCCGATCCCCGGGTGGCCCGGCTGCACACGGCGGGTGACGCCACCGAGGCGTTGCGGGTGCTGCGGGACGCCGACGTGGACGTGGTCTTCCTGGACATCCGGATGCCCGGCCTGGACGGCATGGAGCTGGCCCGGGTGCTGCGCCGGTTCGCTCGGCCACCCGCGATCGTCTTCGTCACCGCGTACGACGACGGGGCGGTGGACGCGTTCGACCTGGGCGCCACCGACTACGTCCGCAAGCCGGTACGCGCCGAACGGCTGGCCGAGTCGTTGCGTCGGGTGACGGGTGCCCGGGTGGTGCCGTCGCACCCGGCGGCCCTGGCACGGGCCGAGGAGGACCCGACGATCCCGGTGGAGCTGGCCGGGACGACCCGGATGCTGCCCCGCTCGGCGGTGCGGTGGGTGGAGGCGCAGGGCGACTACGCCCGGCTGCACACCGCCGACGGGTCGCACCTGGTCCGGGTCTCGCTGGCCACCCTCGCCGAGCGCTGGGCGGACGCCGGTTTCGTCCGTATCCACCGGTCGTACCTGGTGCAGTTGAAGCTGATCGCGGAGCTGCGCCTGGTCAACTCGGGGTACGTGGTGTTGATCGATGCCGCCGAGCTGCCGGTGAGCCGACGGCACACCCGGGAGCTGAAGGACAAGCTGGTCCGGGCCGCCAAGCAGGACTGGGGGCGGTGAACAGGCCGGGCGCGGCCCGCTAATCTCTGCCGGCATGGCTGCATTCCGGAACTCGCCCAACGTTTTGTTCGAGACAGTCGTGACGGCGACCCGACGCCTGTCGCCCGGTTTCGTCCGCGTCACGCTCGGCGACGAACGACTGCGGGAGCTGGCTCCGCACCAGCTCGACCAGCGCATCAAGATCATGCTGCCGGTCACCGGCGACTACCCGGCCGAGCTGCGGGCGGGGCAGCCCGAGCAGGAGTGGCGGCGTGAGTGGCGGTCCATCCCCGACCGCGAGCGTCCATGGCTGCGCAGTTACACCGCGTACCGGACCCGGCCGGCGGCGGGTGAGCTGGACCTGGACTTCTACCTGCACCAGCCGCACGGTCCGGCGAGCGGCTGGGCGGCGGCGGCCCGCCCGGACGACCGGCTGCTGCTGTCGGGCCCGCACGTCCGGGCCGGCCAGCCCGGGTACGGCGTGCAGTGGGAGCCGGGGCCGGCGGACCAGGTGTTGATCGCGGCGGACGAGACCGCGTACCCGGCGGTGCGGGGCATCCTGCCCAGCCTCGGGCCGGGGGTGCGGGCGACGGTCCTGCTGGAGGCCGGTGCCGCAGCGGACGCCGCCACCCTCGACGACGTGACCGGCGGCCACTCGGTCGAGGTCCGGTTGCGGGGCGGGGACCGGGGCGGGACGGCGCTGACCGCTCTGGTGGGCGACTGGTTGGCCGAGCACGGCGCGGCGGCGGCCGGGTCGGGGACTCGCTTCTACGCCTGGGTGGCTACGGAGAGTAGCAAGATTGCGCAGGTGCGCCGGCTCTTTACGGCTGCGGACGTCGACCCGCAGCAGGTTCACACACAGGGCTATTGGCATGATCGCCCATCCCGCGACGAGGCAGTGGATTAGGTAATGCTAACCTAAATCGCCACCACGCCCTCACTGTAAGTCGCCAGACGGGAAACCCGCACCATGCGCTCGCCAACCCCTCGAACAACCCGCCGACGCCTCCTCGCCCTCACCATCGCCTCGACGATGGCGTTCGCCGTGGCCGCCTGCGGCTCCGCCGACTCCGACCAGGCGAGCGGCGTCGGTGACACCAGAAGCGTCGAACACGCGCGCGGCAAGGCCGACGTGCCGGCCAAGCCGGCCCGGGTCGTCGTCCTCGAACCGGTCCAGCTCGACACCGCCATCGCCCTGGACATCACCCCCGTCGGCGCGGCCGTGCTCAACGAGGCCGCCGGAGTGCCGAAGTACCTCGGGGACAAGGCAGCCGGCATCACCACCGTCGGCACCGTCCAGGAACCCAACGTGCAGAAGATCGCGGCCCTCAAGCCCGACCTGATCATCGGCACGGAATCCCGGCACTCCGCCCTCTACGACCAGCTCACCGCCGTCGCCCCGACCGTCTTCATGACCTCGCAGTCGGACCCGTGGCAGGACAACGTCCGGTTCACCGCGACCACGCTCGGCGGCGCGGACTCCGCCGACAAGCTCCTCGACGACTACCAGCAGCGGTGCGCGGAGATCGCCAAGAAGTTCGGCACCGCCGGCAAGTCCGCACAGCTCATCCGCCCCCGGGACGGCGTCCTCACGCTGTACGGGCCCACCTCCTTCGCGGGCAGCGCGCTGGAGTGCGTCGGCTTCACCACCCCGAAGCGCGACTGGGAGAACTCCATCTCGGTCGACATCTCCCCCGAGCGGGTGCTGGAGGCCAAGGCCGACCACGTCTTCGTCACCACCGTCGACGTGAACGACCGCAGCACCATCCCGGCCTCGGTCAGCGCCAACGCCGCCGCCTTCCCCCGTCTGCACCTGGTCGACCAGTCCTTCTGGATCACCGGCGTCGGCACGGTCGGTGGGCAGACCGTCCTCGACGACCTCGAACGCATCCTCACCGCGTCGAGTTGACCACCACCACACCCGCCCGCGCGGCACGGCCGGTCACCGGCCGCGCCGCGCGTCGGCGTACCACCCGGCGCTGGCTGACCGGGGCGGTCGCCGTGCTCCTGGGGTCGCTGGTGTTGTCGGTCTTCGTCGGCGCGAACCCGGTGCCCCCGTCGGACGTGTGGGCGGCGCTGCGGGGCGCGGGCACCGATACCGCGCAGTACGTGGTCTGGGGACAGCGCCTGCCGCGCACCCTGGCCGGACTGCTGGTCGGCGCCGGGCTCGGGGTCGCGGGCGCCCTGATGCAGGCGTTCACCCGCAACGCGCTCGCCGAACCGGGCATCCTCGGCGTCAACGCCGGCGCTGCCGCGTTCGTCGCCGTGGGCATCGCCTTCTTCGGGGTCACCTCGCCGGCCGCCTACATGTGGCTCGCCCTGCTCGGCGCGCTCCTGATCGCCGTCGCCGTGTACGCCGTCGGCGGTGCCGCCGACCTGCGGGCCACCCCGACCAGGCTGCTGGTGACCGGGGTGGCCACCGGCGCGGTGCTGGCCGGAGTGACCACCGGGATCACCCTCACCCACCCCGACACCTTCGACCGGATGCGCGGCTGGAACGCCGGCAGCCTGCTCGAACGCGACACCGCCGTGCTGCTCCCGGTGCTGCCGCTGATCGCGGCCGGGCTGCTCGCGGCGCTGCTCGCGGCACGCAGCCTGAACGCGCTCGCGCTCGGTCCGGACCTGGCCGCCGCGCAGGGCGTCAGCCTGGTCCGGACCCGGCTGCTCGTGCTGGGCGCGGTGACCCTGCTCGCCGGTGGGGCGAGCGCCATCGCCGGCCCCATCTCGTTCGTCGGGCTCGTGGTGCCGCACCTGGTGCGCTGGGGCGTCGGCACCGACCAGCGCCGGATCCTCGGCGGCTCCCTGCTGGCCGGCGGGGTCCTGGTGCTGCTGGCCGACGTGCTCGGCCGGGTCGCCGTCCTGCCCAGCGAGATGCCGGTCGGCATCGTCACCGCGTTCGTGGGCGCGCCGGTGCTGATCGCGCTGGCCCGACGCCGACAGGCGACCGCGCTGTGAGCGCCGGGAACCGGCCGATCCGGCTCACCGGTGGACGCCGCCGGCTGGTGCTCGGCACCGACCGCCGGCACGTGGCCGTCGGCGTACGCGAGGCCGCCGTCTGCGCCACCGCGGCGCTGCTCGTCACGGCGCTGGCGGTGGTCGGCCTCTGGGTGGGCGACTTCCCGCTCCGCTTCGACGAGGTGCTCGGCGTGCTCGGCGGCCGGATCGGCGGGCTGACCCGCACCGTCGTGCTGGAATGGCGGCTGCCCCGGATCGCCGCCGCCATCACCTTCGGCGCGGCGCTCGGCGTCGCCGGAGCGATCTTCCAGACCATCACCCGCAACCCGTTGGCCAGCCCGGACATCATCGGCCTGGCCAACGGCTCGTTCACCGGCATGCTGATCGCCCTGCTGCTGCTCGGCGGCGGCTGGCACCTGCTGATGCTCGGCTCGCTCGCCGGTGGCCTGCTGGCCGCCCTGGCGATCTACCTGCTCGCGTACCGGGACGGGCTCTCCGGGTTCCGGTTCATCGTGGTGGGGGTCGGGGTCTCCTCGATGCTCGCCGCCACCAACACCTGGCTGTTGCTCCGCGCCGACCTGGAGACGGCGCTCTTCGCCGCCGCCTGGGGTGCCGGCTCCCTCAACACCGCCACCGCCGAGGTGGTCTGGCCCGCCGCCGGGGTCATCCTGGTGCTGCTGCTGATCACCCCACTGTGGTCGGCGGCCCTGGCCCAGCTCGAACTGGGCGACGACGTCGCCGCCGCCAGCGGAGTCGCGGTCGACCGGAACCGCGCCACCCTCGTGCTGATCGCGGTCGTCCTGGTCAGCGCCGTCACCACGGTGGCCGGTCCGATCTCCTTCGTGGCCCTGGCCGCCCCGCAGATCGCCCGCCGGCTCGTCCGGGCACCGGGCCTGCCGCTCGCCGCCACCGCCGTGGTGGGGGCGGTGCTGCTGCTCGGCTCCGACCTGGTCGCCCAGCACGTGATCCCGCTGACCGTGCCGGTGGGGGTGGTGACGGTCACCCTCGGCGGCGGGTACCTGCTCTGGCTGCTCGTCCACGAGATCAGGAGGACCCGATGGTCGACCAGCTGAACGCCCGACTCCGTGCGGAACGGGTCACCCTCCGCTACGACCAGCGGACCGTCAGCGAGGAGCTGTCCTTCGCGGTGCCGGACGGCTCGTTCACCGTGCTCATCGGGCCGAACGCGTGCGGCAAGTCGACGCTCCTGCGGGCGCTGTCCGGGCTGCTCCGCCCCGCCGTGGGCCGGGTCCTGCTCGACGGATCGGACCTCGTCACCCTGCCGGCGAAGGAACGCGCCCGCCGGATCGCCCTCCTCCCGCAGACCATGACCGCACCCGAGGGGATCACCGTCCGGGAGCTGGTCGGCCGGGGCCGCTACGCCCACCAGCAGGTGCTCCGCCGCTTCTCGCACGCCGACGAGGAGGCCGTCGAGTCGGCCCTGACCTCGACCGGCACGACCGACCTGGCCGACCGTCGGGTGGACGAACTCTCCGGCGGGCAACGGCAGCGGGCCTGGATCGCCATGGTGCTGGCCCAGGAGACCTCGATCGTCCTGCTCGACGAGCCCACCACCTACCTGGACGTGGCGCACCAGATCGACGTGCTCAACGTGCTGCACCGCCTGGTCACCCAGGGCCGCACCGTGGTGGCCGTGCTACACGACCTCAACCACGCGGCCCGGTACGCCACCCATCTCGTGGCGATGCGCGACGGCCGGATCGTGGCCGAGGGCCATCCCGCCTCGACGGTCGGCGTCGAACTCGTCGCCGAGGTCTTCGGGATGCCGAACCAGGTCGTCCCCGACCCGGTCACCGGAGCGCCGCTGGTCGTACCGGCCGACACCCGGGAACCGGCCGCCGGCTGAGCCCCCGGGGACCGCGTCCGGTGGCGGCGTTGGCCTGGACGCGGGTGACGGGTTCCCGAACGGCAGAAGGGCGTCCCGACCGAAGCCGGGACGCCCTTCCGTTCCGCCGGGTCGGTCAGCCGAGAGCGACCGACCATCCGCTGCCGGCCACCGCAGGCTTGCCCGTGGTACGCCGGGTGCCGGCTGCCGTGCCCGGATACACGTAGAACGTGCCGACCACGTCGGCCACCAGGTTGGTGGTGCCCGAGAGGTTGCTGACGTAGAACGCGTCCTGCGGGCCGAGGACCCCCAGCACGCCGTTGGAGACGACCTGACCCGGCGCGGGGTTCAGGTTGCTCGCGTTCGGCTTCGACATCCCGGTGTCGGCGGGCCAGACGGTGATGACGGTGTTCGCCGTGGGAGCGACCGCCGTGACGTTCATCGCCAGCACCTGGGTCGCCTCGGTCAACAGCACGGGCGGGGCGGTGACCTTCCCCGTCACGTTCGGCCCGAGCGCCTTCGGCAGGCCCTGCCCGATCCGGCTGTCCACGATGCGGGTCGGGCTCGTCGGGGTGAATCGCATGCCGTCGACCTCGGTGCCGTCGTCGACCACCCCGACCAGGTCCACCACGATGTGGGTGGTCGCCGACGTGTAGAACCGGTAACGCGCCGCGCCGGTAGCCCCGTTGCAACTACCCGAGGGGCACGGCATCGTCTTCACGTACGACAGGTTCGGCACCACCTTGCCTGCCGCGTAGTTGACGGTGGAGGAGTTCGGCCGGGCCCCCTCACCCGACCAGACGGTGAGGAAGCCCGCCTTCTGCGGGCTCACCGCCGTGACGTTGAGGATCAGCCCCTTGACCTTCGCGTTGTAGTCCCTGAAGTCGATCCAGGCGTTGAACTCGCCCCCGGCGGGAATCACCCCACGGGTGCGGGTGTCCATGATCCGGTAGGGCTCGTACCACTGCACCTGGCCGCCCATCCCGTACTCGGCCATGACGCTCTCGTCACCGGCGTAGAAGCCGACCACGTCGATCACCACGTCGGTCTCGCCGTTGCGGTTGTAGACCGACACCTTGCCGTCGACGCCGAGCTTGACGGTGGCGTTGTTGGAGCCCAGCCAGCCCTTGGCGAAGTTGATCGTGGAGGCCGTCGGCAGCGCCTCGCCACCCGGGTAGACGGTGACGAAGCTGCTCGCCGTGGGGCCGCTGACGGTCACGTTCAGCACCACCGCGCCGATGCCCTGGGCCGGCAGTCCCTCGCGGCCGGCGACCTGAAGGTCGATCTTCCGCCCCGGGCCGATCTTGCCCTTCGGCGTGCCGTTGCCGGTACGCGTGTCCAGGATCCGGCTGGGCGTCGTCATCGGGTAGTAGGTGCCGACCACACTGCTGGTCGGCTCCGCCTGGAGGTTGCTCGGCCGGTCGGAGTCGTCCACCGCGGCGAGTGCCACCCCCGGTAGCCCGGCCAACACACAGGCCCCGGCAATTCCCATGCCGAGAAGAGCGCGGAAAGTGCGCATGAATACCCCGTGAAGAAGAAAGAATGATTGTGGACACAACTATGGATGGTGATCACCTGCGGCAAGGCCGCAAAGACGGAATGCCACGAAAGGGCATTGCGTGCCACCGGATCGGCGTCGACAACGCCGTCCCCGGATTCACCATTCGTGGAGACGCGAGGGCGCCCCGACCATATGGTCGGGACGCCCTGCGGTGTCGCGGGTGTCGGTCAGCGCCGGTTGGCGGAGGGAACCGCGTTCGACGTGGCCGGGGTGGCCTTGGCCGACTTGGCCGTCTTGGCCGTCGCCGGCGGGAAGTAGAACGTGCCGACCACGTCAGCGACCAGGTGGGTGCTGCCGGAGAGGTTGTGCACGTTGAACGCGTAGTTCGGGCCGATGGGTCCGAGCACGCCATTGGAGACGACCTGGCCCGCGTACGGGTTCAGGTTGCTGGTGTCGGGCTTGTCGATGCCGTCGTAGTCGGCCGGCCAGGTGGTGACGACCGTGTTCTTGGTCGGGGTGACGGCGGTGACGTTCATCGCCAGCACTCCGGTGTCGGGGGTGACCAGTTCGGCCGGCGCGGTGACCTTACGGACCCCGCCCGCCGGGATGGCGCCGGTGATGCCCAGGTTCGAGCGGCTGTCCACGATCCGGGTCGGGCTCAGCGGCGCGAACCGCATGCCGTACGGGGACTCGCCGTCGTCGACCACACCGACCAGGTCGACCAGGACGTGCGCCGCCTGCGAGGTGTAGATCTTGAACTTCGGCGCACCCTTGGTGCACCACTCGTACTGCTCGGTGCCGGTGCAGGGAGTGGTCTGCACGAAGGACAGGTTCGGCACGTTCTTGCCGGCGAGGTAGTTCACCGTCGAGGCGGTCGGCCGGGCGCCCGCACCGGACCACGCGGTGAGGAAGCCGGACTTGGCCGGCGAGACGGCGGTGAGGTTGAAGACCAGCGACTTGACGTGCGGGTTGTAGTCGCCGAAGTCGAGCGAGTATTCCAGCACCTGACCGGCCGGCGGCTTGCCCTCCGGGTCCTCCCGGGTGTCCCAGTACCGCTGCGGCACGTACCACTCGTACTGGCCGCCGTTGCGGTTGGTGAGGGTGTCGTCGCCCGCGTAGAAGCCGACCACGTCGACGATCACGTCGGTCGAGCCGCTGTTGTTGAAGACCGAGACCTTGCCACCGGTGCCGAGCTTCACGGTGACGTTGTTGGAGCCCAGCCAGTCCTTGGCGAAGTTGATCGAGGAGGCGGTGGGCCGGGACTCGCCCGCCGGGTAGGCGGTGAGGAAGCTCGCGGCGGTGGGACCGGTGACGGTCACGTTCAGCACGACCGCGCCGACACCGCTGGTCGGCACGCCACCACGGCCGGAGACCTGGAGGTCGACCTTCTTGCCGGCGCCGATCTTGCCGACCGGGGCGCCCGTCCCGTTGCGGGTGTCCAGCAGCCGGGCCGGCGCGACCGAGTAGTAGGCACCGGTGACGTCGCCGGGGAGGGCCTGCGCGCCCTTCAGAGGGGCGGAGACCGGAGCCGCGGACGCCGTGCCCGGCACCGCGGCCAGTGCACATGCTCCGGCGAGAGTGACGCCGAGGATAGTGCGAATTTTGCGCATAGAGACCCCGTGTTCGAAGAGGTAAAGGATTTGCCGTCCCAGCGTAGGGGCCTGGATCAATGCCGGCAAGGCCGTTACAGATGACCTGCGGGTGACCTTCCGGTGAGGACGAATCAGACGTAGTGCCATCTTCGTCCTCGGCGCGCACCCGTCGTCCACAGGGCAACCGCCCCGTCCACAGGTTGTCCACACCCCCCGGTGGACGACACTTGACATTCGAGCCGGGCAGGCGAGACTGCCGGGGTGACCGCCCACGACGATCCCGCACCGGTGCCCCGGTACCCCGGGCCGCCGGCCGTCGGAGCGGGCGGGCGGGCGCGGATCGTGCTGGCCGAGGTCTCCCGCCGGGACACCCGGGCCGACCACACCCGCACCGAACTGGCCCAGCAGACCCGGGTCGGCGAGGCCCTGGTCCGGGGCCTGGTCCGGGCCCAACTGACGCTCGCTCTGCGACTGAGCCTGCTGGTGCTGGTCGGGTTGGGCGGGCTGCCCTGGCTGTTCGCCATCGCACCCCCCGTCGGCCGGGTCACCGTGCTCGGCGTCAACCTGCCGTGGCTGCTGCTCGGGGTGGTCTCCTTCCCCTTCCTCATCGCCGTCGGCTGGGCGTACGTGCGGCTCGCCGAACGCAACGAGCAGGACTTCGTCGACCTCGTCCAGCGGCCGGAACGTTGATGGGCAACGGGTACGTCGTACCGGCGATCGTCGCGGTGACCCTGGTCACCGTCGGCATCGGCTTCTACGGACTGCGACTGGCCCGTACCACCTCCGACTTCCTGGTCGCGTCGCGCACGGTCAGTCCGACCTGGAACGCCGCCGCGATCGGCGGGGAGTACCTGTCGGCGGCGAGCTTCCTCGGCATCGCCGGCCTGATCCTCAAGTACGGCGTCGACGTGCTCTGGTACCCGGTCGGCTTCGCCGCCGGCTACCTGGCGCTGCTGCTCTTCGTCGCCGCGCCGTTGCGTCGCTCCGGCGCGTTCACCCTGCCCGACTTCTGCGAGCTGCGGCTCGGCTCCCGCCGGTTGCGCACCCTGGCCACCGTCTTCGTCATCTTCATCGGCTGGCTCTACCTGGTGCCGCAGCTGCAGGGCGCCGGGCTGACCCTGGCCACCGTGGCCGGCTCGCCGTACCCGGTGGGTGCGCTGCTGGTCGCGGCGGTGGTCACCGCCAACGTGGCGCTGGGCGGAATGCGGGCGATCACCTTCGTCCAGGCGTTCCAGTACTGGCTGAAGCTGACCGCACTCGCCGTACCCGCGATCTTCCTGGCCCTGCAGTGGCAGGCCGACGCCCGCCCGGCGGTGACCCCGCCCGACGGCCCGGCGTTCCGCACCGCGACCACCGTCGTGGTCGAGCACCGCGCGGCCCTCACCTTCGCCGACGGCACCATCCGGGAGGTACGCCCCGGCGACGAGCTGAGTTTCGCCGCCGGTGACCCGGTGCCCGAGGTGTCCGGGGTGGCCACCGGCGCGGCCGACTGGCTGCTGCCGAGCACCGCCGGGGACGACGACCGGGGCCTGTTCGCCACCTACTCGCTGATCCTGGCCACCTTCCTCGGCACCATGGGCCTGCCGCACGTGCTGGTCCGCTTCTACACCAACCCCGACGGGGCGGCGGCCCGGCGCACCACGCTGGTGGTGCTCGCCCTCGTCGGCGTCTTCTACCTGCTGCCCACCATCTACGGCGTGCTCGGCCGGATCTACACCCCGCAACTGCTGGTCAGCGGGCAGACCGACGCGGTGGTGGTGCTGCTGCCCGGGGCGGCGCTGGGCGACGGCGTCACCGGGCGGCTGCTCGCCGCGCTGGTCGCCGCCGGGGCGTTCGCCGCCTTCCTGTCCACCTCGTCCGGGCTGCTCACCAGCGTCGCCGGGGTGATCTCCACCGACGTGCTCGGACGCGGCTCGGTGCGCGGCTTCCGGCTGGCCACGGTGATCGCCGGTGGGGTGCCGGCGCTGCTCGCCCTGAACGTCTCCGGGCTGGACGTCTCCCAGGTGGTCGGGCTGGCCTTCGCGGTCGCCGCGTCCAGCTTCTGCCCGCTGCTCGTGCTCGGCATCTGGTGGCGCGGGCTGACCGACCTCGGCGCGGCGGCCGGCGTGCTGGTCGGCGGTGGCGCGGCGATCGGCGCGGTGCTGGTCACCGTGCTCGGCCCGCCGCTGTCCGGCTGGCCCGCCACCCTCACTACCCAGCCGGCCGCCTGGACGGTGCCGCTCGCCTTCACCGTGATGATCGCGGTGTCGATGGCGACCCGACGCCGCACCCCGGTCGACGTCGGGGCCACCATGCTCCGCCTGCACGCGCCGGAGTCCCTGCGCTCCTGACCGGGCCGTCACGGTCGGCCAGCGTCGCGGTCGGCGGTCGGCCGTCGTCGGGGTGGCCGTCGTCACGGTCGGCCGGCGTCGCGGTGGCCGCGGGCCGCCCACGGGCCGGCCCGCCACGCCTGCCGTCCCCCTCGGGGATGATTCCGGATCGTCCCCCGGCGGGAGCGGTCACTCGCCCGGCCCGGATACGGTCGACACATGACTGGTGAACACCCTGCGCTGGCGCTACACGGCCTGGCCAAGCAGTTCGACGGCAAGGTGGCGGTCGCCGGGGTGGACCTGGCGGTCCCCGCCGGCTCGTTCTACGGCCTGCTCGGCCCCAACGGCGCCGGCAAGACCACCACCCTGTCGATGGCCGTCGGGCTGCTCCGGCCCGACCACGGTCAGGCCCGGGTGCTGGGGCACGACGTCTGGGGCGACCCGGTCGAGGCCAAGCGGCTGCTCGGCGTCATGCCCGACGGCGTCCGGCTGTTCGACCGGCTCACCGGCGCGGAGCTGCTGGCGTACCACGGTCTGCTGCGCGGCATGGACCCGGCGGTGGTCGACCAGCGGGCGGCGGAGCTGCTCGACGTGCTGGCCCTCACCGACGCCGGTCGGACCCTGGTGGTCGACTACTCCGCCGGCATGAAGAAGAAGATCGGCCTGGCCTGCGCGCTGCTGCACGGCCCCCGGCTGCTGGTGCTCGACGAGCCGTTCGAGGCGGTCGACCCGGTGTCGGCGGCGCTGATCCGCGACATCCTGCACCGGTACGTGGTCGGCGGCGGGACGGTGGTCTTCTCCAGCCACGTGATGGAGGTCGTCGAGCGGCTCTGCTCGCACGTGGCGATCCTCGCCGAGGGCACCATCAAGCGGGTCGGCACCCTCGCCGAGGTACGCGGTGACCGTTCCCTGGAGGAGGTCTTCGTCGAGGTGGTCGGCGGCCGGACCGCGACCGGTGAGGAGCTGGCGTGGCTGTCCCGGTGACCAGCACACCCGCCGCGCGGGTCCGCCCGGTCTCCCCACGGCACTTCGTCCGGCTGAAGCTGCGGGTGATGGGCAACAACTTCCGGGGCCAGGGCTGGCGGATCGCGCTGTTCGTGGTCGGGGTGCTGGTCGGGCTCTGGTTCGCGGCCGGCGGGTTCCTGATGTTCGCCGCCCCCGGCTTCGCCGACGAGCCCCGCTACGCGGTGATGGCGGCGGCATTCGGCGGGGGCCTGCTGGTGCTCGGCTGGCTGCTGCTGCCGCTGGTCTTCTTCGGCGTCGACGAGACCCTCGACCCGGCCCGCTTCGCGCTGCTGCCCATCGCGCGCCGCACCCTGGTCACCGGGCTGTTCGCGGCGGCGCTGGTCAGCGTTCCGGTGGGCGCGGTGCTGGTCGCCGCAGCTGGGCTGGTGGTCAGCGCCGCGCTGCTCGGTGGCGTGGCGGCCGGCGGCATCGCCGCCCTCGGCGTGGTCGCCGGCGTGCTGCTCTGCGTCGCCGCGAGCCGCGCGGTGACCAGCGCGTTCGCCACCATGCTGCGGTCCCGGCGGGTACGCGACCTGGCCGCCGTGCTGCTGGCCGTGGTGGCCGCGCTGCTCGGCCCGTTGCAACTCGTGGTGCTGGCCGCCGTGCGGACGGCCGACTGGGACCGGCTGGTCGGGGTGGCCCGGATCGTCGGCTGGACCCCGTTCGGGGCACCCTGGACGATCGGTCTGGACGTGGCGGAGGGCCGCGCCTGGGCGGTTCCGGTGAAGCTGCTGATCACCGCGCTGGCCATCGGGGCGCTGCTGCTCTGGTGGTCCCGGTCGCTGGAGTCGGCGATGGTCGGCGCGGCCAGCGCGGCCCCGACGAAGGCCCGCCGGGCGCCGACCGGCGGCGCGGTCGCACAGCTCTTCCCCCGGGCGGTCGGCTGGGCCCGCCGGGACCGGTTCGGCGCGCTGGTGGCCCGGGAGTGCCGCTACTGGTGGCGGGACGCCCGACGACGGGCCAACCTGATCACCATCGCGGTGGTCGGGGTCTTCGTGCCGGTGATGGTCAACGTCGGTGGGGCGGGCTTCACCGCCGGCGCGGAGGGCTTCGAGGCCGCCGGGGAGCCGTCGCCGGTGCTGCTCAGCCTGTCCATGCTCTTCGTCGGCGTGCTCGCCTCGGTGACCCTGGCCAACCAGTTCGGCTTCGACGGCAGCGCCTACGCGGCGAACGTGGTGGCCGGGGTGCCGGGTCGGCTGGAGCTGCGCGCCCGGATGGCCGCCTTCTCGGTGTACGTGCTGCCGATGCTCGGCGTCGTCGCCCTGGTCATCAGCGGGGTGCTGGGCCGGCCGGAGTGGTTCGGGGTGGCGGCGGGGGCGCTGCTCGCCGCGTACGGGGTGGGGCTGGCGATCAACGGCCTCATCTCGGTGCTCGGGGCGTACTCGCTGCCGGAGACGAGTAACCCGTTCGCGATGAACACCGGTGCCGGGTTGGCCAAGAGCATGCTCACCCTGCTGTCGATGGTCGGCTCGTCGGCTGCGGCGGTGCCGATGGTGGTGGCCGCCGGCCTGGTCGGCGATCTCTGGCTCTGGCTGGCCCTGCCGGTTGGCGCGGTGTACGGGGTGGGGGCGGCGCTGCTCGGGTCGTACCTGGCCGGGGACGTGCTGGACCGCCGGCTGCCGGAGCTGCTGTCGGCCGTCACCCCCCGCCGCTGATGCCGGTCGTCGAGGCGGTGACGACCGTCCCGGTCCCGCCGGAGCTGGCGTTCGCGGTGTCGCAGACCGTCGCACCGGTGCGTTACCGGTGGGATCCGTTCGTCCGCGAGCAGCACTTCACCGACGGGGCCACCCGCCCCGGCAAGGGGGTGCGCACCTTCACCCGGTCCCGGCACGGCCTGGTGATGATCAGCGAGTACGTCTCCTTCGCCCCGCCGACGAACGTCGGGATGAAGATGGTGCGCGGGCCGTGGTTCTTCGAGATGTTCGCCGGTGGCTGGCGGTTCGCCCCCGCACCCGAGCCGGGCCACACGGTCGCCACCTGGCGCTACAGCTTCCGCTGCCGGCCGGCGTTCCTGCGCCCGATCGCCGACCGGGTCGGCGTCCGGCTGCTCACCCGGGACATCCGCCGCCGCATCGCCGGCTACGCCGCCGGCTGCGTCGACCCGGAGGTGCTGGCCGCCGCCCGCGCCTCGCTACCCGCCGCCCCGCCATCCCCCGGGGGTACGCCGACCGGGGGCACGACCTGACGTCGTGGCGACGGGTGCGACGCGGGCGACTCAGTGTCGTCGGTCCGCCTCCCAGCGCAATCATCAACATGATGTAACGTGCCCTGTGCACCACGCAGGGTGATCTTCGTGGTCGATTTGCCGCTCTCGATCCTGATATGTCATTGCAAGTTGTGATCGATCTTGACCTTATTACGAAATGGTTCTTAGGGTCTCTTTTGGTCGGTCGGCTTGATCGGGAGAGAGAACTGATGGACGAGGTATCCCTTTCCGATCAGCTGGGTGACCAGCTGCGGCGTTTGTGTGAGGCAGTCGGGCTCGGTGCGGCGGAGCCGCTGGAGCTGCTGGAGAGCCTGCTCGGCCCGGCCGGTCCGCAGCCGTTGTCGGCCCCACCGCGCTGGCCGTCCAACATCGCGGATGACCACACTCCGGTGGAGTTCTCCGTGGCCTTCAGCGCCACCGAGCCGCCGACGGTGCGGATCCTGGGCGAGCGGCTGGGAGTGCCGCCCAGCCGGTTGACCAACATGATCGCCACCCAGCGGTTCCTGGACACCCAGGCACACCGCGCCGGCCTGTCGACGTCCCGGCTGGACTCGGTGCGCGACCTGTTCGCCACCTACGACCCGCAGGGCGTGTTCGCCCTCTGGTGCTCGCTGGTGTTCCGGGGTGGCCGGCGGCCCGAGTTCAAGGTCTACCTCAACCCGGAACTCAGGGGAGTCGACCGTGCGCCGGGCCTGGTGTCCGAGGCGCTGCACCGGCTCGGACTGGGCCGGTCGTACCGGGCGATGCTCGACCACGGCATCCGTCCGGGCGAGTTGGGCCGCCGGGACCGGCTGACGTTCTTCGCCCTCGACCTGCACGACGGCGCGCAGGCGCGGGTCAAGCTCTACCTGACCCACCACGACGCCCAGGTGCGGGACGTCATCCGCGCGGCCGGCGTGGTCGACGATGTCGATCCGGGTGGGCTCGCCGAGTTCTGCGCGCTGGCCGGCGGCGGCCGGACCCGGTTCGCCGGCCTTCCGCTCGTGGGTAGCTACACCCTGGTCGAGGGGGCCGACCGGCCGGTCGGCTACAGCCTCTACGTGCCCATCCGGGGCTACGTCGACGACGACGAGGAGGCGTACGACCGGGTGGTGGCGGTGCTCGACCACTACGGGTTCGACCGCACGGTGCTGGACCGGGCGCTCGCCGCGGTGGCCCGTCGGCCGCTGCGCGACGGCGTCGGGCTGATCCCGCACGTGTCGTTGCGGCTGGGCGCCCCGCGGCCGGGGGTGACCGTCTACCTGTCCGCCGAGGCGTACCAGGTGAGTCCGCCGGTTCGCCACCGGGCGACCATGGACGACACGGCGCTGGCGACTCCGACCGGCCGTGCCGGAGCAGGACACCTCTGATTCCCCTCGAGAAGCGAGCAGTGGCTGTGGACGTGCACGAGATGTTGCCCCCGTACCGGATCAAGGTGGTCGAACCGATCCCCTTCCTCAGCCCGCAGGAGCGGCAACAGGCCCTCGCGGAGGCGGGCTACAACCCGTTCAACCTGCGCGCCGACCAGATCACCATCGACCTGCTGTCGGACTCCGGCACCGGGGCCACCTCGGCCGCGCAGGAGGCTGCCGCCGCGCTCGGCGACGAGTCCTACGCCGGGGCGCGATCCTGGTTCCGGTTCCGGGACGAGGTCCACGACCTCACCGGATATCCGCACATCCTGCCCGTCCACCAGGGCCGGGCCGGCGAGCGCGTGCTCTTCACCAGCCTGCTGAAGCCCGGCCAGCTCTGCCTCAGCAACACCCACTTCGACACCACCCACGCCAACATCAAGCTGGCCGGCGCGGAACCCCGGGACCTACCCTGCCCGGCCGCGTCCGATCTCGACAGCGCGGACCCGTTCAAGGGCGACATCGACCTCGACGCGTTGGAGCGCACCCTCACCGGGTCGGAGGGGGACCGGGTGGGCCTGGTCCTGATGACCATCACCAACAACGGCCTCGGCGCGCAGCCGGTGTCGATGGCCAACCTCACCGCCGTCCGTGACCTGTGCCGCCGCCACGGGGTGCCGTTCTTCCTGGACGCGGCGCGATTCGCCGAGAACGCCTGGCTCGTCGGGCAGCGCGAGCCGGACTACCGCGACTGGACGCCCCGGCAGATCGCCACCCACGCCTTCGGACTCGCCGACGGCTGCGTGATCAGTCTCAAGAAGGACGGCCTGTCGGCCATCGGCGGGGTCATCGGGCTGCGCGACGACGACCTGCACGCCCGGTGCGAGGCGAACCTGATCGCCACCGAGGGATTCTCCACCTACGGCGGGCTGGCCGGCCACGACCTCGAACGGCTCACCCAGGGGCTGCGGGAGGTGGTCGACCCCGGGTATCTCCGGGCGCGGGCCGCCTCCACCGCCCGGCTGGCCCGGCTGATCAACGAGGCCGGGGTGGACACCGTCCAACCGCCGGGCATCCACGCCCTCTACCTCAACGCCGGCCGGCTGCTGCCACACCTGTCACCGCAGGAGTTCCCCGGCCACGCCCTCGGCTGCCAGCTCTACCTCGACGGCGGAATCCGCTGCGCCGAACTGGGATCGCTCTACCTCGGCGGGATGGACGACCAGCACCGGCTGGTCACCCCGGCCCCCTTCGAACTGGTGCGCCTGGCCATCCCGCGCCGGGTCTACACCGACACCCACTTCGAGTACGTGGCCGCCGTCCTCGCCGGCATCGCCAAGCAGCCCGAACGGGTCACCGGTTACCGGGTGGTCTCGTCGCCACCCCTGCTGGGGCACTTCAAGGTGAGGTTGGCGCAGCTCCCGGCGTCGGGCAGCGCCGGCTGACCGTCCGACCACGACGCCCCTGCTCCGGTACGTCAGCGATGGCGCACCGGAGCAGGGGCGACACCGCTGCCCCCGACCGCCCGTCGACCGGCCGGCGCTCAGCCGGGGCGCTCACTGCCGGCCGGGGCGCTCAACTGGTGGCGGGCAGCCGGGACAGCGCGTGCCGGACCAACTCGATAAGTGCCTGCTTGCTGGAGGCCCGGTCCCTCGCGTCGCACCACAGCAGCGGCACGGTCGGGTCCAGCTCCAGCGCGGCGCGGATCTCCTCCTCGGTGTAGGGACACTCACCGTAGAAGCGGTTGACGGCGGCGACGAAGGGGATGCCCCGTCGCTCGAAGTAGTCGACGGCCGGGAAGCTGGTGCCGAGCCTTCGGGTGTCGACCAGCACGATCGCCCCCACCGCGCCCTGTGCCAGCTCGTCCCAGATGAACCAGAACCGGTCCTGCCCCGGGGTGCCGAACAGGTACAGCACGACGTCGTTGCTGATGGTGATCCGCCCGAAGTCCAGCGCGACCGTCGTGCTCGTCTTGCCCTCGACCCCGGTGATGTCGTCCACCCCGATGCTGGCCTGGGTCAGGACCTCCTCGGTGACCAGTGGCGGAATCTCGCTGACCGCTCCGACCAGGGTGGTCTTGCCGGTGCCGAAGCCGCCCGCCACGACGACCTTCACCGATTTCCGATCCACGTGTATCAGTCCCTCTTGTCTATATCCGCTGAAGGCCGGCGAGAACCGTTTCCAGCAGCCACCGGTCGGCGATCTTCTCCTGTGCCGGCGAGCCGATGTCCAGAAACCCCTGCTCGTGGAGGACGTCAACCATCACCTTGGTGATGGCGAGCGGGCGGTGCAGGTAAGCGCCGATCTCGGCGATGGAGATCCACCCGGCGCACTGGTGAAGGATCTCCCGGTACTCCTGCTCCAACCGGTTCGGATCGGCCGGCAGGGCGATCACCTGGGTGGCCAGGTCGAGGCTGGTGTTGCGGGGGCTCGTCCGCCCGTTGACGAGAATGTACAGCGGCACGAGCCGGCCGGCCTCCGCCTCGTCGTCGCCGTCCCACACGTCGTATGTCATGGTTTCGACCCGGGACGCTCGGTGAGCACCGCGCCGTCCAGGCGGGCCTCGGAGCCGAGGTAGTCGCCGATCCGGGTCACCAGGCGACTCATCTCGTACGCGACGGTGCCCATGTCGACGGACTGTTCGCAGAGCACCGCCAGCCGCGCGTTCTGGCCGGCGGCGGCGACGAACAGCGTCCGCCCCTCGTACTCGATGATGACCTGTTGCACCGGCCCGCTGTCGAAGCGTCGGCCCATTCCCGCCGCGATGCTGTGCAGGGACGACGCGCCGGCCGCCAGCAGTTCCCCGGCGTCCTGCGGGAGCGACGTGGATTTCTGCACGATCAGCCCGTCGGTGGACAGGACAACCGCGTAGACAACGTCAGGGACCTCTACCAGATCGTCCAGGATCCAGGTCAGATCGTTCTGAGATGCCGAGTGGGTCATGCTTTCCTACCTTGGTCGTCTCTGCCAGCTGAGTCCCCGTTTTTCGCCGCCCGGCCAGCGGCCCAGGCCCTCTGGTACTTGGTGAACCGGTCTCGTGCCTCCTCGGGCGATCGGGTGGCAGCCACCGCCGTGTCGGGCGCCTGCCCAGGGAGATCGTCCTCCCGCAGCTCGGGGGCGAGGTGTTGCTGCGGCCGTCGGTGCGGCAGGGGCGGACGGTCGGCGACCTGTGGGCCGGACGCGCCGCTGCGTACCGCTGGAACTTCGGTCATGATGCCCCCGATGCGGTCGGGCCGGCGATCCCCGGCGGGATCGGCCGGTGCCTGAACCGAGCCGCTCGATGCCGTGGGCACCCCTGCGACGGGTCGGGCCCCGGCGGCGGGGTGCAGCTCCCGCCGACCACCGCCGACCGGGAGCACCGCGCCGATGCCGGGGCGCGACATCGCCGTGGCGACGGTTCCGAGCGGGAGGACGCCCGGGTCGGTGCGGTCGAGTTCGGCGGTGAACGGGTCGGTGGCGAGCACGCGATCGGGCAGCAGCACGATCGCCAGCAGACCGCCGTACGCCGAGGCGCGCAGGCTCACCTGGATGCCGTCCCGCTTGGCCAGCTCCGCCACCACGTGCAGACCGACCTGTGCGCCGTCCCTGAGCGCCGTCACGTCCGGGGTGGGCGCGGTGGCCAGCAGCTCGTTCGCCCGCTCCAGCGCGTCCGCCCGCATTCCCACGCCGGCGTCCTCGATCTCCACCGCGATACCGCGCTTGACCTCGATGCAGGTGACCCAGACCGTGGTTTCGGGCGGGGAGAACGCCAGCGCGTTGTCCAGCAACTCGGCCACCAGGTGGACGGTGCCGGCCACCGCCGGCCCGACGATCGCCACGTCGGGCGCGCTGCGCAGCGTGATGCGCTGGTACTGCTGGGCCTCCGCGAAGGCCGCCAGCAGCACCCGACGTACCGGCACCGGATTCTGGAAGCGCCGGCCGATCTGGCCGCCGGCCAGGATGACGAGGTTCTCCAGGAAGCGGCGGGTCTGGGTGAGCTGATGGTTGATGTCGAAGAGCTCCGCCAGGAGCTTCTCGTCACCGATCCGGTTCTGCAGGTCCTCGATGACCTTCAGACCGCGTTGCAGCGGGCGTTGCGGACGCCGCGCGACACCCATCAGCATCGCGATGCCCGCGGCCCGGGTCTTCGCCTCGTCGACGGCTGCGCCCGCCGCAGCCTGCAACGAGCGGTTGATGACCTCCGCGACCCGGCCGATCTCGTCGCTGCCGTACTCCGGGAGGGGCAGTTCGGCGGCGAGGTCGACCTTCTCCCGTCGGCGTAGCCGCTCCATCATCGCCGGCAACTGCTTGTCCACCACCGCCTCGGCGTCCCGACCCAGTTGGGCCAGGCGGACCGAGAGCGCCCGGTCGACCAGGATCTGCGACTGGCGGATCGCCCAGATGATCGCGGCGATGACGACGAGCAACGCGAGCAGACTGCCCAGGGAGGCGGTCAGCAGTTGGGTGTTACCGGTTTGTAGCGTCCGGGCCGAGACCTTGTCGGCCTGCACGACGGTCAGGTTGATCAGATCGTCGGAGACCTGACGGGTGAGGGTTTCCCAACGCGCCCGGTTGAACGACAACGCGCGGGGCGCCCCGGCCCGCCACGGGCCGTTGCTGACCAAGGCGCTCTCCGCCACGACGAGTTCTTTCCAGGATTCGCTCGCGGTGATCGCGGCAAAGCGCTGGCGGGCCTCCGGCTCCAGGTGCGGTGCCACGTTGGTCAGGCCGGCGTGATAGGCCCCGACCAGGCTGGTGAAGTCGAGATGGTCCTCCGAGCTGAGCGTACGGGCACCGAAAGCGCTGTCAATGGTGGAGCCGGCCCGGGACATCAGGTCACTGGCGCGGAAGGCCTCGGTCGCCGCGATGCCGCCCTGGGCGGCGGTGCCGTCGGGGACGATTCTCGCCTGGGTGTCGAAGAGGCTTGTGGCGGCATCGAGCAGGCGGTTGTAGAAATCATAGACACCCGTCCCGTTGGCCGACCGGGAATCGATGGTGCTCCGTACGCTCGGCAATTCGTCCAGCAGGCCCGCCAGCGTCTTCCACCGCGACACGATCGAGTCCGGCGCGCTGGCCAGCGCGGAGTCGGCGACCGGACGCAGGGCGGCCACCCGTTGGTCCGTCTGCTGCCGCTGCTCGATCAGCCTGCTCAGGTCCCGCGACGGCTGGGTCAGGTAGCTGACGCTCAGCCGCCGCTCCTGCTGGATCGAGGACAGCGCGGAGACCGCCGGGATCGACACCTGCCGGACGCTGTTCGCGACCTGGCGATTGTAGAAGCCCTGGAAGATGAGATAGCCGGAGGCGACGAGCCAGACGGCCAGGGCGACGACGCTGGGAATGAGCACCAGCCTGATGACGCGTCGTTTGATTGACTGTGGTCGACCGGCACGCCGACCCGATGTCGTCGGTGCAGCCTGATCGTCTGAGGCGCGGCGCGGGTCTTCGCGGTCGGCCTGTTTGTGCGCCAAGTCGTCGTATCCAATCCTGGTGAAGCCAAAGGCACCAGCGGTCCTGCGCCCACTGGTCGACGCCGATGTGGGCCAACCCTACCGTCTATCCGGCCCCGCACTTAACCGCGATTCGGCGACCATGGGCCGTCGCCTTTGTTTGCACTGGTCAGGCATTCGGAACGAGTCGCCACCGAGGTGCCAGTGCCGGTGTCGGCCCCTACTGTGACGCGTGTCACCTTCATTGGAGAACCGTCGGAGGACGGGGATCGTCTTGCCTGTTGTGAGACGAAGCCTGGATGCGGTCGACGAGGCCGAACTCGTGCGGCGTACCGCCGGTGGTGACCGGCGGGCGTTCGACGAGCTGTACCGGCGGACGTCGCCGTGGCTCGCCGTGCGGCTGCGTCGCCGGTGCGCCGACGACGACCTGGTAGCCGACGTGCTCCAGGAGACGTACCTGTCGGTCTGGCGGGCCGCCGGCAGCTTCGCCGGCTCGACCGCTTCGGGCAGCGCCGTCGGCTGGCTGTGGACCATCGCCGCCAACCGGCTGGTCGACGCGTTCCGACGGCGGGCCCGGCAGACCCAGTTGCCACCGGTGCCGCTCGTCGCCACCACGGCGCCCGCCGCCGAGGACGAGGTGCTGGCCGGCCGGGTCGGCCAGGACATGGAGCAGGCGTTGCTGCGCCTGCCGACCGAACTGCGGCAGGTGTTGCGGTCGATGGTCCTGGACGGGCTCTCGGTCCGGGAGACGTCGCTGCTGCTGGGCGTGCCGGAGGGCACGGTGAAGACCCGCGCGCGGCGGGCGCGGACCGCTCTGCGGGAGGCACTGTCATGATCACGCACCCGAATGTCGCCCTCCTCACCCGTTACGCCGGGGGTGACCCGGGCCTGGACGAGGCCACCGTCTGGTCGGTGGAGGTGCACCTCGAAGCCTGCCCGGACTGCCGGGCCCGGCTGGCCGGCTCCACCCCGGACGACACCCGGGCGCTGCTCGACCGGGTCGCCGTCGAGATGGACCGGAGCATCGCCACCGGACCGGCCCCGGTGCCGGTACGGCGTTTCGGGGCTGCGGTGCACCGGCGCTGGTTCATCCGGGCGCTGCTGCCCTGGCTCACCATGACGGTGGCGGTGCTGGGCTGCGCGTTCCTGCTCGAAGGGCTGTGGCCGGGCCTGCCGTCGCTGGTGCTGCTGCTGGCGCCGGTGGCACCGTTGCCGGGGGTGGCCGTCGCCTGGAGCCGTCGTGTCGACCCGGCCTGGGAGTTGATCGCCGGCACGCCCGCCGCCGGGCTGACGATGCTGTTGCGGCGTACCGCGGCCGTGCTGGCGGTCGTCATCCCCGTGCTCGCGGTGGGGAGCGCGGGCACCCAACTCTCCGTGGCGTTGCTGCTGCTGCCGTGCCTGGCCTGCACCGCCGCCACCATCGCGCTCGGTGGGCGGCTGGGGGTGCGCCGTGCCGCAGCCGGCGTCGCCGTGGTGTGGGCGGCGGCCGTGGTGCTGCCCAGCATGGTCACGGCGCAGCTCTCGGCGGTGCTGCGACCGGACAGCGTGCCGGTCTGGGCGCTGGCCACGGCGGTGCTTGTCGCGTTCACGGCGACCCGCAACGGCGACTACCGACGGTTGTCCAGCCTCAGCTGACCCCACCACCGGCGCGAGCCGACACCGCAGGCCAGGGCGGTACCGCCCGGCCCAGACCGATACCGCCGGCATACGCCGGCACCATCGGCACCTTTCTGACACCTGTACCCGACGTGGCGTCAGTCGACGCTGCCTACTGTTCGGAGGATTCATGATGCGTTTGGTGAGCGCGGCCGAGACGGCCGCCACCACCAGCCCCTGGGCGGTGCACGCCGAAGGGTTGCGCGTACGTGCCGGCCAACGGCTCGCCGTCGACGGTCTCGACCTGGCCCTCGGCACCGGCGTGCACGGGCTGCTCGGTCCGAACGGGGCCGGCAAGACCACCCTGATGCGGGCGCTGGCCACGGTCGTGAAGCCGGCCAGCGGACGGCTCAGCCTGCTCGGTCAGACGGTCGACGGTCGCGCCGACCTGCGTGAGGTCCGGCGCAACCTGGGCTACCTGCCCCAGCAGTTCGGGTTCTACCCACGCTTCACCGTGCGGGAGTTCGTCGAGTACCTGGCGTGGCTCAAGGAGATGCCCAAGAAGGCGGTGCCGGGCGCGGTGCAACGGGCGATCGACCGGGTCGGCCTCACCGACCGGGCCGACTCCCGGATGAAGGCGCTGTCCGGCGGGATGCTGCGCCGGGCCGGGATCGCCCAGGCGATCGTCAACGATCCGCAGGTGCTGCTGCTCGACGAGCCCACCGTCGGCCTCGACCCCGAGCAGCGGCTGGACTTCCGTACCCTGCTGCGCGAACTCGGCGTCGACAGCTGCGTCCTGGTCTCCACCCACCTCGTCGAGGACGTCGCGGTGGCCTGCACCGATGTCGTCATGATCAACAATGGGCAGCTCGTCTACCAGGGCACCCCGGGCGACCTGGCGGCCCAGGGCGGTCAGCACGACGCCGGCGACAGCCCGACCGAACGAGGCTACTCGGCGCTGCTGCGCCGGCACCGCGCGGAGGCAGACCGGTGAACCGCATCCTGGGTATCGAACTGCGCCGCTCCGTCGCCGTCGGGATGGCACTGACGTTGCTGCTGGTCGGCGGTGGCATCCTCTACCTCGAGCCGTTCGCCTGGGCGGCGGGCTGGATGCCGCTGGCCGCCGCCCAGCGGCAGTACCTGTTCCTGCTGTGGCCGTTGGCGCTGGCCGCCGGGGCCTGGCAGGCCCGCCGCGAGCAGCGCTCCCAGGTGGCCGAACTGTTCACCAGCACCGCCCGGCCGCGCGTCCAGCGGGTCGCACCGACCCTCGCCGCCCTCGGGATCGCCGTGGTGCTCGGCTATCTGGCGATGACGGCGGTGGCCGTACCGTGGATCATCGACACCGCCAGCTACCTGCCGGCGGCGACCTTCGCCGTGCTGGCGGTGGGCGCACTGTCGCTGGTCGCGGCGGCCTGGCTCGGCCTGGCCATCGGCCGCCTGGTGTCCTCGCCGGTGACCGCACCCGCGTTGGCCGTGGCGGGCATCGGACTGCTGCTGGTCATCCCGATCGCCTTCAGAAGCCAGAAGTGGCTGGTGGCGCTCCTCTCGCCGATGGAGGGCATCGGCCTCTACACCGACTTCCTCACGGTGCCCGGCCGGACCAGCGCCGCCCAGGCCATCTGGCTGACCGGGCTCGCCGTGACGGGCGTGGTGTTGCTCGCGGCCGGGAGCCGGCGGGCCACCGCCATGGCGGTGCTGCCCGTGGTCCTCGGTGCGGCGCTGGGGAGCCTGGTCATCCCTCGGGGCGACGACTTCGTCGAGTCCTCCGTCGACCCGGTCGCCCGGGAGTTGGTGTGCGCCGAGGGCACCCCCCGGGTCTGTGTCGCACGGGCCCACGCCGGGCTGCTGCCCGAGGTCACCCCGCTGGCCCGGCAGGGCCTGTCCCTGCTGGCGAAGCTGCCGAACGCGCCCACGAACGCGGCGGAGGACGTCACCACCTTCCTCGACGTCCTCGACAAGAAGGTCCCGCCGCGGCAGCCTGCCGACACCGTCCTGTTCGGGATCCAGGTCGGCGACGACGGCCACCTGGACGACAACGGGGAGTTCCTCACCCGGATGCTGACCGCCGGCGGGGCCGATCCGTACCGCTGCTCCGAAACCCTGGACTGGCCGGTCTCCCGGGCGGTGGCGTACTGGCTGCTGGGGCGCGAGCCGGTCATCGACCCTGAACGCGACGACGAGCAGGTCCACGCGCTGTGGCAGGGGTTGCACGCACTGCCCGACAAGGAGGCGACGGCCCGGGTGGCGGCGGTGCGCGAGGCCACCCTGGCCTGCCGGAAGCTCGACGGGCTGCTCACCGGGCCCACCGGATGAGGTGGCTGACGTTGTACCTGCGCTCACGGCGGGTGCCGATGGCGCTGGGCCTGGCCAGCGGTTGCGCCACGCTGACGTGGACCCTGTGGAGTGTCTTCTCCGACACCAGGGAGGTGGGTCCGCCGCTGGTGATCCTGACCATCCTGCTGATCGTCGCCACGCTGACCGCCACGTTCAGCGGGCCGGACGACGCGTTGGAGCACACCGCCGCCCTGCGGTGGCCGCCGCGACGGGCCGTGCACCTGCTGGGGGCCTTCGTCGTCGTACTGCTGCTGTTGCTGGTCACCCTGGCGACCGGCGCCCGGTTCGGTCCGGTCTGGCTGGTCGCCCGCGACGCGGCCGGCCTGCTCGGACTGACCGCGCTGGGGGTCGTCACGGTCGGTGCGGCCCGGTCCTGGTTCCTGCCCCTGGGCTGGACCCTGGCCGCCGTGGCCATCCCGCTGTCGGGATCGACCACGCAACAGATCCTCACCTGGCAGTCGCAGGAGTCCCGCAACGGGCCGGCCGCCCTGACCGCGGGTCTGCTGGCCGTCGCCGGACTCCTCGGCTACGCGGTGGCAGGTCCCAGCCGACGCGCCACGCGGGAGATCACCAGCTGACCTGTCCCCACCACCTGAGCCGCCCCCGGCGGTCGGCCACCGGCCGGCCGCCGGGAGGGTAACCGACCGACCGACCGACCGGTGCGGTGCGGTGCGGTGCGGTGCGCAGAGAATTCGAGATTCTCCCGGGTACGACGAAACCGGTGGATGGCTGCCGGCGTCCTGGCTGTACCGCGGCGTGACAGCCGCTGTTACGGGTTCGGTCGAGATCACCCCGAGGACGAGCGCGGGGTCAGGTTGAGGAGCAGCATGTTCAAGGTGAAGTGGGTTGCCGGGGTGGCGATGCTGGTGTGCTCCGGGGCGCTGGTGGCGTGCGGGGACAGCGCTGAGACGCCCAGCAGTGGCGCGTCGGGCAGCGCGACGCCGCCGGCCGCCGTGACGCCCACGGTCGCGGCGACGCCCACGGTCTCGATGACGCCGTCCAGCCCGGCGACGCCCTCGACCGCAGCGCCGTCGAAGCCGGCCGGGAGCAAGTCGGCCGCGGCCGGCGCGCCCGCTCCGGTGCTGTCCGGCAAGCGGGAGGTCACCATCGTCCGGGTGCAGTCGACCGAGTCCGGGGTGTCGCTGGACGACAACGAGCTCGCCGAGGTCGACGACGACAGCGGACGTCAACTGTTCGTGCCGACGCCGACCGGTGGTGGCAAGTACCTGATCAAGTCGTACGGCACGCGCGACGGCCACCCCGCCAACGACGACCCGGCCTGCTGGGAGGTGATCACCCCGGACAAGGGCGGGGCGCTCACCGTCGAGGGTGCGGCCTGCGACCCCCGCAAGCCGGCCCAGCAGTTCACCATCGCCAGCGCAGGCAAGGGTGCGTACGCGATCAGCAACAACTCGGCGTTCCTCCAGTTCTCGCCCAGCCGTGGCCTGATCCTCGAAGAGCTGGGCGACGCGACGCTGCGGAGCACGTTCCGCCTGGTCGACGTCGGTCCGGCCCGTACCCCGATCGGCGGCTGACCCGGAACCGGGTCGAGGCCGGCAGGCGATTTCTCACGGCGATGCGGCGGCGGTGCCCGACCGGGCACCGCCACCCGCCCCGGACCGGCGGCGTCCCCGAGGGTGGGCTGGTCGTGGCCGGGCACCGTCGGGTGGGGTCAGAAGTCGGCGAAGAGGTAGGGCAGGGCGCGCGGGAAGAGCCGCCGCAGCTCGGCCGCCGCCTCCGGGCCGACCTCGCCCAGCCCCCGGATGTGCACCTCGACCGGGTCGAGCACCCCGTACGCCAGCGCGGACAGCCCGGCGGCGGTGAGCGTCACCTCCGGTGCCGGACCGCCGGAGGTCAACTCCAACCGGCCGGTGGTGCCGTCGAGCAGGTGCGTGCCGCCGAGCCAGCGATCCCCGACCAGCTCCATCCGGACCCGGCCCGGCCCGGCGGGCAGCCCGGCGAGGGCGTCCACGCTGAGCAGCCGGGCCATCGGCGCCGCTGAGCTGGGCCGGGCCACCCGGGCCTCGACGTGTACGGCCAGATCGGTCAGCCACAGCTCGGGCAACTCGTCGGCGGGGACCTGGAGGCTGATCCGCTCCACCTGGTCGACGTGCCGGGCGAGGAACTGCAACAGCAGGGCGCGGGCGTACGGGTCGGCGACGAGCAGGTCGTCCCCGACCAGCTCGCCACCGTGGTCGTCGATCCGGTACGTGAGCGCACCGAGCACGCTGCCGTCGACCGTCGCAGTGATCAACCAACGGTCGTCCCGGTCGCGCAGGCCGACGTCCCGGAAGTCGGGGAAGATCGCGAAGCCGTGCCGCTCCCGCAGGCACCGTTCCGTGAACGACCGGTAGCGGGCGTACCCGACGCCGATCCGTTCCCAGCGCACCGTGCCGGGCAGCTCGATACGCAGCAGCGGGGCCAGGTCGGCCGGGGAGAACCGGGCGGTACGTGCCCGGGGCAGCCCCACGTAGCCGAACCTCTCGTAGAAGCTGGCCCGGAACGGGTAGAGCGCGCTCACCGGATGCCCGCTGTCGCGCATCTCGTCGAGGAGCTGTCGCAGCAGGGCACGGACGTATCCCTGCCGGCGGGCCAGCGGGTGGGTGGCGACCCCGGCCACCCCGGCCATCGGCAGCACCGCGCCGCGCAGGTTCTGCCGCATCGGGACGGCGCTGGCGGTGGCCTGCGTCTCGCCGCCCTCCTCGACCACCAGCGTCCGGTTGCCCTTGTTGTACGGCAGGTAGCGGTGGAACGCCTCGACCCGGTCCCTGGTCGGTGGGGACGCCTCGAAGGCGTACGCCTGGAGCGGGAAGCTGGTGGTCAGTCGTTCCTCGGCGGCCAGGCGACGGATGAGCATCTGTCCATCCCAACCCGGCCGGCGGTCCGCCGCAACCCGATTGGTCGGGTTCAGCTCCCGGTCACGTCGGAGACCACCACGGTGACGTTGTCCGGCGCGCCGGCCTGGTGGGCCAGCTTCACCAACTGCTCGCCGCAGTGCTGACGGTCCTGGTAGGTGACGAGCGCCCCGTGGATCGCCTCGTCGACGACGTAGTCGGAGAGCCCGTCACTGCACAGCAGCACCCGGTCCCCGGCGAACACGGTCAGCACCCCGATCGCGGGGGGCGCGTCCGCGCCCTGCACGGCCCGGGTCACCAGGGACCGCTGCGGGTGGTGGCGGGCCTGGTCGCGGGAGAGCGCACCCTGGTCGACCAGCGCCTGGACGAAGGTGTCGTCCCGGGTGAGCTGGGTCAGCTCGCCGTCGCGCAGCAGGTAGCAGCGGGAGTCGCCGACCTGGGCGAGGACCAGGGTGTCCCCGGCGAGCAGGCCGGCGGTCAACGTCGTACCCATGCCTTCGCGGGCCGGGTCGGCGGAGATGGCGGCGCGGATGCGTCGGTTGGCGGTGGAGACCACGGCCCGCAACGCCTCGGCGGCCTCGTCGGTGCCGGTGGGCGGGACCAGCTCGTCCAGGATGCGGATGACGATCTCACTGGCCACCTCGCCGGCGGGGAGCCCACCCATGCCGTCCGCCACCGCGACCAGGCGTTCACCGGCGAGGGCTGAGTCCTCGTTGTTGGTGCGAACCAGGCCGACGTCGTTGAGGATGGCCGAGCGGAGGATCAGCGTCATACGACAAGCTTGCCGGATACACCCTCCCTCCGTCTCTACGCACTAGTACGTAGGGTGGGAGAAATGATCCCGGTGTCGATGGTGGGTCGCCTCGGAGAGCTGGCGGAGCTCGACCGGGCGTGGTCCACCGTGGCCGGGAACGATCGCCCGTCACCCGCCGTCACGGTGATCACCGGAGCCGCCGGGGTGGGCAAGAGCCTGCTGGTCGCAGCGGCCGTCGAGGGCCTCGACCCCCGTCCGGCGGCGGTCCTCGCCGGCACGGCGCGGGTGCACGATCCGGCCCCCTACGACTGGCTGGCGGCGGTGCTCAGCGTCCGTGACGTCAGCGCGCTCGACCTGCCGCCGGACGCGTTGGCCTGGCTGGCCCAGCAACCGACCGCGCCGCGCGAGCGGTACGCCCCCGGCACCCTGCTCCGGCTCGCCGTGCGGACCGTCCGGTTGCTGGTGGGTGCCGGCCCGGCCGTGCTGGTGGTGGAGGACCTGCACGACCTCGACCCGGCCAGCCTCAACCTGGTCGTCGAGCTGGCCACCGCGCCGCAACTGCCGGCCCTGCTGGTGGTGGCGAGCCGGCCGCCGGCCGACGCGGTCGCACCGGAGCTCACCCGCCGCGCCCTGGCCCGCCTGTGCGGGGTACGCGGCGCGGTGCGCCAGCACCTCGGTCCGCTCGGCGTCGCCGAGGTGTCCGAGATCCTCACCCAGGTGTACGGCGACAGCCCGCCACCGGGGCGGGTGTGCGCCGCCGTCTGGCAACGTACCGGCGGCAACCCGTACGCCCTCACCGAACTGCTGGCCGTGCACGGGGGGCGCGGGCTGGAGGCGCTGGTCGGGGAGCCGCTGCCGGAGCACCTGCGGACGCCGGCGCCCCGGGTCGCCGCTCCGCCCGACGCCGAGCTGACCGGCCGGGAGGTGGAGGTGCTCGGCTGCCTGGTCGCCGGGATGTCCAACAAGCAGGCCGCGCGGGCACTCGGCATCTCGGTCCGGACGGTGACCGTGCACGTGTCGAACCTGCTGCGCAAGATCGGCGCGGCGTCGCGTACCGAGGCGGCGCTCTGGGCCGTGCAGCACCGGGTGCCCGGCGCGGGTCAGTTACGGGGGTAGCGCAGCAGCAGGCTGGCGGCGACCTCCTCGTCGCCGAGGGCGGCGTAGCCGTGCGGCACGTCGGAGGTCCAGCGCAGGTGGCCACCGGCGGCGGCGGTCAGCGGGGCGTCGACCGGGCCGGCGCGCAGCACCCCGGCGAAGACCGTGACGTGTTCGGTGACCCCGGGCTGGTGGGCGGGGGAGACCTGCTCCCCGCCGGGGCGGACCCGTAGCCGGTACAGCTCGTAGCTGGCGTCGGCGTCGGTGAACGACTCCAGCAGGGTGGCGACGACCGTGGCGCCCCGCACGGTCGGGGCGGCGGCGGGCCCGGCGAGCACGGCCGCCAGCGGTACGCCGAGCTGGGCGGTGATCGCGTAGAGCGTCTCCAGGGTGGGGTTGCGGGTGCCGTTCTCCAGGGCGGAGAGGGTGGCCTTCCCGACCCCGGCGGTACGGGCCAGCGCGGAGAGGGAGACCCCGCGCTCGACACGCAGGGCGCGGAGCCGGTGGCCGACCGCCTCGGTGTCGGCGTCGAGCGGTGGCCGGCGGGCTGGGCGGGGCCGGGTCATGCCACTATGGTGCTACACGGCACCGTTCCGTTTACGGAACGGTGGTCGGCGGTGGTGTGCATAAGGCCCGGGTCGGGGGAGGAAGCGGTGGGGGATCGTCTGCAACCGGTGCTGGCCGGCGTGGTGACCGCCGTGGTCGGCTTCGCCAGTTCGTTCACCGTGGTGCTCGCCGGGCTGCGGGCGGTGGGGGCGAGCGAGGCGCAGGCCGCCTCCGGGCTGCTCACGGTGAGCGTCGCCGCCGGGATCTGCGCGGTATGGCTCGGGTGGCGGCACCGGATGCCGATCGCGATCGCCTGGTCCACGCCGGGCGCGGCGCTCCTGGCCGCCACCGGGCCGGTCCCCGGCGGTTGGCCCGCCGCGGTGGGGGCGTTCGTGCTGTGCGGGCTGCTCATCGTCGCCGCTGGCCTCTTCCCCGCGCTGGGCCGGGCGGTGGCCGCCATCCCCGCCCCGGTGGCGGCGGCGATGCTGGCCGGGGTGTTGCTGCCGTTGTGCACCGCCCCGGTACGCGCACTGGTCGAGGTGCCGGCGTTGGCCGCGCCGGTGATCGTCACCTGGCTGGTGCTGCACCGGTTCGCCCGCCGCTGGGCGGTACCGGCCGCGCTGCTGGTGGCGGCGCTGGCGATCGCGCTGACCACGTCGGGCGCGAGCATCGGTGTCGGCGACCTGCGGCCGGTGGTGTCGCCGACCGTGCCCGCGTTCACCCTGCCCGCCATGGTCGGCCTGGCGTTGCCGCTGTTCCTGGTCACCATGGCCGCCCAGAACGTGCCCGGCACGGCGGTGCTGCGCGGCTACGGCTACCGGCCGCCGCTCGCCCCCGCGCTGCGCGCCACCGGGCTGGCCAGTGCGCTCGGTGCCGCCACCGGCGGGCACGCGGTCAACCTCGCCGCGATCACCGCTGCCCTGGCCGCCGGCCCGGACGCCCACCCCGACCCGGAGCGGCGCTGGCTCGCCTCGGTGACCGCCGGCGTCGGCATGGTGCTGCTCGGGCTCGGCGCGGGCGCGGCGACCACGTTGGTGCTGCTCTCCCCGCCGGTGCTCATCGAGGCGGTCGCCGGGCTCGCGCTGCTCGGCGCGTTGGCCGGCGCACTCTCCTCGGCACTCTCTTCAACCCCCTCTTCGGCGTCCTCTTCAGCGGGCTCCTCGGGCTCTTCGGCGGGCTCCTCGGTGGTCGCCGATTCGCAGAGCCGGGAGGCCGCCGTGGTCACCTTCGTGGTCACCGCCTCGGGAGTGAGCCTGCTCGGCGTGGGTGGGGCATTCTGGGGGCTGCTGGCCGGCTGGCTGATGCTGCTGCTCTTCCGCCGCCGGGCGGCACCCCCGACCGTCGTCCCCATCCCCGCAACGACGGAGACGACCGTGCCGGCGGGCCCGGACGCGGTAGCGGGCCTGACGGGGGTGAGGGGCCCGGTGGGATCGCCAGATCCTGAGGGTGCCTCGGCTGTCGGCGGTCAGGTTGGGCAGGTCACGGGGCGCTGACGGTCAGGTCGGGCAGGTCACGGGGCGCTGGCGGTCACGTCGACCGCCAGCGACCGCAGCCGTAGGGCCGGCACGTACTGCTCCCCGACGACCACGGACATGCTCCCCGACGACCACGGACATCGGTCCACACAAGAACGCGCGACCTCGACATGCCGACCAACGCCGACGACGGGCCGGACGGTCAGCAGGTCCGCTCTCGCCACAATCCGGCCACTCCGGTGGCGACCTTCCCGGCGGGGCATGAACACCTCTACGGGTCCTTTCGAACTGATGACGTTAACGATTCACCCACCTCATCCACCCCTCGCCCCGACCGGGTGCTCTGCGCTACCCCTGCTCGTTCCGTCTCCGTGGTGGCCGTCTCTCAACTACGCAACACGCCTATCACGGGCAAGTCGTACATCACTCCCGTGGACGCAACCCCCGTGCCGTGCTGGCTGGCCATGCCGGTGCCGCTGTGTCGCGCTCGGGTAGCCCGTTTCGTCGTGCCGTGCTGGCCGGCCTTGCCGGTGTCGCGCGGGGTAGCCCGTTCCGCTGTGCAGTGCTGGGGCCCTCCCACCGGTCTCTCCTGTTGGCTCCATGCACCGGGCGGTCCGTGCCGATGATTCGTCTACGTCGTCAGCTCGACAGGGAGCGCGACAGGGTATCGGCCCCCAGGCATCCGTTCGACCGTGCGAGCCGCCGAGATCCCGCACGGAACACCGACACGTCGAAGCTGTGGCGCCGGCGGGCCAGCGTCGTGCGGACCGGCGCTGTGCGGGCCAGCGTCGTGCGGACCGGCGTTGCGCGGACCGGCGTTGCGCGGACCGGCGTTGCGCGGACCAGCGCTGTGCGGGCCGGCGCTGTGCGGGGTGGGAGGGGGTGGTGGCTGGGCGGGTCACTCCTCCGGGGGGAGGTCGCCGACGGGGACGTGCAGGCGTACCTGGCCGTCGGTGACCGTGGCGATCTGGTCGGCCAGCACGTACACCGCGCCGGTGCGGGCGAGTTCGGTGGAGACCTTGAGGTAGCCGGTACGCAGCAGGCGGGCAGCCAGGTCGGCCGGTACGTCCGGCTCCTCGACAGCCGCCGACTCGATCAGCTCGTTCAGGCTGCCGCCCGGGTCGGCGGTCGACCCCTGCACGGTCACCGCATTCGGATCGCCCCGCTGGACGAGGTCGACGGTGCCGATCTCGACCCCGACGGTGTCGACCACCCGCATGCCGGTGGTGATCCGGGAAATGACCGCCCGTTCTGCCATGCCCTGCTGCTCCATCCCCGGGCGGTTCCCTGCCTCACCCGCCGTTAAACCGCCGGGCCCCAGGCGCTGGGCGGACGCGGGGACAGTTCCCGCCAGGCGTCCACCCCTTCCAGCAGGGCCCGGACGGTCTCCTCGGCCTCGTCCGCGCTGCCGTACTCGTAGAACTGGGAGACGCCCTCCGCGCCGCCGGCCCGCTGCTCGACGTGCCACCGGTCGGCGTCGACCCGGAGGAACACGTCCCGCCGGGCCAGTCGTCCCCATTTGCCGTTCCACCAGTGTCTCCGCTGCTCCATGGGCGGACTCTATCGAACACCTGTACGACAGGAGTCGGCCCCTGCGGGAATTCCGCAGGGGCCGATGTGTGCCGGTCGGTCAGCGCGGGGACGGCGGCTCCGGACGCCGGCCGAGCACGTCGTCCAGCGCGCCGCGCTGCCCCGGAGTGGCGTGGCCACCGGCCAGCAGCGCGTCCCGGATCTCGGTGAGCAGCTTGACCTCCTCGCTCGGCGCGGAGGGCGGCGGCTCCTCGCCCCGCTTGCGCCGCTCGGCGAGCCGGTTCATCGGGTAGACCACCAGGAAGTACAGCGCCGCTGCGGTGAGCAGGAAGGTGATCGCCGCGTTGACGAAGGCCACCCAGTCGAACGGGATGCCCCGGAACTCCGGCGTCGAGCCGCTGAGGCCGTTCTTGTTGCCGGTGATCAGGACGATGATGACCCGGACCAGTGGTTCGAGGAACGATTTGGTCAGCTGGGTGACCACGCCCGTGAACGCGGCACCGATGACGACACCGACCGCCAGGTCGACGACGTTGCCCCGCATGATGAAGTCTTTGAAACCCTTGAACATCCGCACTCCCGTGCCGTCCGATTCTCCGTCGGGGACAACCTATGCCCCGGACGGTGGCTCCAGGAAAGCGCCGGCCTCGATCGCCGCCCGTCCCGGATCGCCGTCCCGGATCGCCGTCACCAGCCGGCCGTGGTCGACGTACCGCTCGGGTTCCAGGGCGTCGCCCGTGGCGTGCGCGACGGTGCTGCGCAGGGCCGCGCCGACCGAGGCGTAAAGCTCGGCCAGCATGCCGTTGTGGGCGGCGGCGACCACCGCCGTGTGCAGCGCGACGTCGGCCTCCACGAACTCCCCGACCCGGCCCGACCGCCAGGCGGCCTCCCGGGCGGCGAGCGCGCCATCGAGCGCCACCAGGTCGTCCGGGGTACGCCGCAGCGCGGCCAACCGGGCCGCCTCCACCTCGAACGCCCGGCGGACCTCGACCACCTCGGCCAGCCGGTCGTCGGTGAGTCGGCGGGCCACCACCGGGGCCAGCTCGTCGGTCGACACCACGTAGGTGCCGGAGCCCTGCCGGCACTCCAGCACCCCGGCGTGCACCAGGGCCCGCACCGCCTCGCGGACGGTGTTGCGCCCCACCCCGAGCGCCGTCACCAGCTGCGGCTCGGTGGGGATACGCCCACCGACCGGCCACTCGCCACCGAGAATCCGGCCCCGGAGCTGCTCGATGGTCTGCCGGACCCGCTGACCGCGCGGGGGCACGGCGGGGGAATCGACGGACGGTGTCACCGGTTACACCAGCTGCCAAAATTCATCCCATGATTGTAGGTTCGAGGTCATGACCCCGCCAACCGCCAGCGCCGAGGCCGCCACCCCTGGCCGACGCGCCGCCACCGGCCAGCGCGCGGCCGTCGGTCCGAGCGCCGCCACCGGCCGGAGCGCCGTCAGTAGTCCGAGTGTCAGCGCTGCCGGTCCGACCGCGACCGCCACCGGTCCGCGTGCCGCCGAGGGGTCAGCCGATCCGGGGGTCGACCGGTCGGGCCGCCGCGCCCCGTCGCCGCCGGTTGCCGGTGGCGCGCTGGTGCTGGTCGGGATGCTGCTGGTCGCGCTCAACCTGCGGGCCGCGGTGACCAGCCTCGGGGCCCTCCTCGACGAGGTACGCACCGGGCTCGGCCTCTCCGGCACGATGGCCGGGTTCGTCACCACCCTGCCCACCATCGCCTTCGCCGGCCTCGGTGCGCTCACCCCGTGGCTGATCCGTCGCTGGCCGGCGGCCCGGGTGCTGGTGGTGGCGATGCTCGCCCTCACCGTCGGTCAGCTGCTCCGGGTGCTCACCGACTCGGCGGCGATCTTCGTGCTCACCAGCGCGCTCGCCCTGGCCGGCATCGCGGTGGCGAACATCCTGCTGCCGATGCTTGTCAAACAGCACTTCCCGCACCGCACCGGGCTGGTCACCGGGGCGTACACGATGGCCCTGACGGTGGGTACGACGGTGGCCGCCGCCTCCGCCGTGCCGGTGGCGCACGCGTTCGGCTCCTGGCGGGCCGGGCTCGGGGTGTGGGCGGCGTTGGCGGCGGTGGCCGTACTCCCGTGGGTGCCGTTGGCGCTGCGGGCCCGCGCCGCCCGACGGGCCGTGCACCCGACGGCGGCCCCGGCCGCCCGCTCCCGGGTGCGGCCGGCGCGCACCCGGCTCGGCTGGGCGATGGCGGTCTACTTCGGCGCGCAGTCACTCAGCGGGTACGCGGTCATGGGCTGGCTGGCCCAGCTCTTCCGGGACGCCGGCTTCCACCCGGAGACCGCCGGGCTGCTGCTCGCCGGGGTCACCGCGCTCGGGGTGCCGGTGGCCCTGCTGATGCCGACGCTGGCCGGCCGGCTCCGCACGCTGCGCCCGTTGGTGTTCGGGCTGACCGGCTTCTCCGCCGCGGCCTACCTGGGGCTGGCGCTCGCGCCGCGCGACGGGGCGGTGCTCTGGATCCTGCTGCTCGCCTTCGGCCAGGGCGCGTTCCCGCTGATCCTGACCACCATCGGCCTGCGGGCCCGCACCGCCGACGGGACGGTGGCGCTCTCCGCCTTCGCGCAGAGCACCGGCTATGTCATCGCTGCGCTCGGGCCGCTGCTCGTCGGGGTGCTCTACGAGGCGACCGGCGGATGGACGGCGCCGATGGGCTTCCTGCTCGCCGCGCTCGCGGTGCAGACGACCGCGGGCATGGTCATCGCCCGCCCCCGGTTCATCGAGGACGAGCGCTGAGTGAACCGGTCAGGACGAGGCCGGCGTGGGGTCACCGGCGACGGCCTGCTCGACCGTCGGGTAGGTGTGCAGCACCTCGACCAGGCCGCTGACCTCGAGGATGCGCAGCACGCCGCGTTGCGGGGCGGCCAGCCGGACCACGCCGCCGGCCTCGTCGCAGCTGTTCTTCGCCCGGACGAAGACCGACAACCCGGTCGAGTCGCAGAACGACACCTCCGCCAGGTCGAACACCAGCCGGCTGCGACCCTTGTCGAGCAGGTCGGTGATCTGGTCCTGAAGCTGCGGTGCGGTCGCCATGTCGAGTTCGCCCGCGACCGACACGACGACGACGTCGCCGCGCTGTTCCGTGTGCACCGTCAAGGACATTCGGACCTCCTGTTATCGGTGGAACGGTATCCCACGATCGGGGGGACACGCAGAACGGGAGCGGGTTCCAGTGGGCCCGATCATTCCCTTGCCTCGTGGCAACTACCGGGTCTGCCTCCGGTGATAGAGTCCGGCCGGCCCAGCTCACAGGAGGTAACCATGGCGTTGACCGCAGACGCAGGCGACCGTCTCGTCGGGCTGCTGACCGAGCACGGCGAGCGGGTCGTGCAGCGGTGGACCGAGATCGTCGCCGCCTCGCTGCGCGGTCGGCTCAGCCAGGCCGAGCTACGCCTCCAGGTGCAGGAGCTGCACGCTAGCATGATCAACGCGGGCGGCAGCGGTCTGGCCGACCTCCAGTCACCCGGGGCGGGTGAGCTGCGGGCGGTGCTCGCCGACCTGTCCCGCAGCCGGGCCCGGCAGAGCTTCACCGCCACCGAGACCGCGATCAGCGTCTACGCCCTCAAGGACGTCCTGGTCGAGCTGGCGGAGACCGAGGGCGTCGAGCTGACGCTGCGGGACGTCGTCGACTTCACCGGCCTGGTCGACCGGATGGGGCTGCTCACCTTCGAGACCTACGTGCAGACCCGCGAGGGACTGATCGCCGACCAGGCCGAGCAACTGCTCGAACTCTCCACACCGGTGGTGAAGATCTGGGACGGCGTGGTCGCCGTTCCGCTGGTCGGCACCCTCGACTCGGCCCGTGCCCAGGTGGTGATGGAGCGGCTGCTCCAGACCCTGGTCGACACCGGCTCGCCGTACGCCATCATCGACATCACCGGCGTGCCGGCGGTCGACACCCAGGTCGCCCAGCACATCCTCAAGACGGTGGTGGCCGCCCGGCTGATGGGCGCCGACTGCATCATCTCCGGCATCCGCCCGCAGATCGCCCAGACCATCGTCGCGCTCGGCATCGAGTTCGGCGACATCGCGACCAAGGCGAGCCTGGCCGACGCCCTGCGGCACGTGCTGCGGCTCACCGGCGTCGAGTCGTCCCGCCGGCACCCGCGTCGGGAGGCGTGATGGAACGGGTGCCGATCCTGAAGATCGGCGACATCCTGCTGGTCTCCATCCAGATCGACATGTCCGACCAGACGGCGGTCACCCTCCAGGAGGACCTGGCCGAGCGGATCGTGGCGACCGGCTGCCACGGCGTCATCATCGACATCACCGCGCTGGACATCGTCGACTCGTTCGTCGGCCGGATGCTCTCCACCATCGCCTCGATCTCCAAGGTGCTCGACGCCGAGACGGTGGTCGTCGGGATGCGTCCCGCGGTCGCCATCACCCTCGTCGAGCTGGGCCTGTCGCTCAACGGCATCCGTACCGCGCTGAACGTGGAGCGGGGCATGGAGTTGATCGCGGCGACCCGTGACGATGACCTCGGGTACGACGACGAGCCCGAGGACGCGGAGTCCGGGACGGCGGCGACCTCGCCATGACCGCGGGAGTCGACCTGGGCCCGAAGACCCAGGCGATCGCAAGCGACGAGGACGTCGTCCGGGTCCGCCAGCTGGTGCGTACGGTGGCGGTGGCGGTCAAGCTCTCCCTCGTCGACCAGACGAAGCTGGTCACCGCCGCGAGCGAGCTGGCCCGGAACACCCTCATCTACGGCGGGGGCGGCAGCGCCGAGGTGACCGTCGTCGAGGACGGCCGGCGACGCGGGGTGCGGATCGTCTTCGCCGACTCCGGGCCGGGCATCGCCGACCTGAACCTCGCCCTCACCGACGGCTACACCACCGGCGGTGGTCTCGGCCTCGGCCTCAGCGGCTCCCGCCGGCTGGTCGACGACTTCGACATCCAGACCGCCGCCGACACGGGCACCCGGATCACCGTCACCAAGTGGTCTCGATGAGTTACGAGGTGGTCCCGGACGCGGGCCACTGGTACCGGGTGGAGAGCGGTAGCGCCGCCAGCGCCGTCCGGCGGGCGGCGGAACGCCTCGGCGGCCAGCTCGGCCTGGGCGACAACCGGGTGGCCGAACTGGCCATCGTCGCCGCCGAGCTGACCAGCAACCTGGTCAAGCACGCCCAGGAGGGCGTCCTGCTGCTGCGGCCGGTGAGTACCGACGACGCCGCCGGGGTGGAGCTGATCGCGATCGACTCCGGCCCCGGCATGGCCGACCTGACCGTCTCCTCCCGGGACGGCCACTCCACCACCGGCACCCTGGGCATCGGGCTCGGCGCCATCACCCGGCAGGCCAGCTGGTACGACGCCTGGTCCCGGCCGGGACGCGGCACCGTCTTCGCGGTGCAGGTGTGGGCGAAGAACGTGGTGGCGACCCCGACCTGGGCGGCGGGGCTGACCCGGCCGATCACCGGTGAGCAGGTCAGCGGGGACAGCCACAGCATGCGTACCGTGCAGGAGCGGCACCAGGTGCTGGTCTGCGACGGTCTGGGGCACGGGCCGTTGGCCAACGTCGCCGCCTTCCGCACCGCGCCGGCCGGGCCACCCGCCACAGTGGTGCAGCACCTGCACCGTTCGATGTCCCACACCCGGGGCGCGGCGTTGGCGGTGGCCGAGCTGGACCCGGCGGCGGGCCTGCTGCGCTACGCCGGCCTGGGCAACATCGCCGGGACCGTGCTGGGCCCGGACGGCACCCGGCGGGGGCTGGTGTCGCTGCCCGGCATCGCCGGCCACCAGCGCCCGACGGTACGCGAGTACGACTACCCGTTCCCGGCCGGCGCGACCCTGGTGATGCAGAGCGACGGCGTGGTGGACCGGTGGCGGTCCGACGACTATCCCGGGCTGACCGGGCGGGCGCCGGTGGTCGTCGCGGCGACCCTGCTGCGCGACGCCGGGATCCGCCGGGACGACGCCTGCGTGCTGGTCGCGAGAACTCCGTCATGACCACCCGCGAGCCACTCCTGCGGATGGCGTTGCGGGTGGAACAGGACATCTTCGGCGTACGCCAGCGGGGCCGGGAGGTCGCGGCGGCGGTCGGGCTGGAGCACCAGGACCAGGTCCGGTTCGCCACCGCGCTCAGCGAGGTGGCCCGTGACCTGCTGCGGACCGTGGACGGTGCGGACGTCACGTTCGCCTTCGTGGCGGAGCCGGACGGCCGGCGGGTCCTCAGCGTCGACCTCGCCCCGCTGCGCCCGTTCCCGGACAACCGGTACGAGCCGCAGTCCGGCACGGTGGCGCGGTTGGTGGACACCCTGGGTCTGGTGGACGCGCAGGGGGATACCGTCGTGAGGATGTCCCGACGTGTCCCGGCTGCCGCTGCGGCGCTGACCCCGGCGCGACTAGCCGAGCTGCGTGCCGAGCTCGGCACCAGTGCACCGGCCAGCGCGTTGGACGAGTTGGCCGCCCAGAACGGGCAGCTCATCGCGGCCCTGGACGAGGTACGCAGCCAGCGCGACGAACTGGCCGTGCTGAACGCCGAGCTGGAGGAGACCAACCGGGGCGTGATGGCGCTCTACACCCAGCTCTCGGAGGAACTGGAGGAGACCAACCGCGGGGTGGTGGCCCTCTACGCCGAGCTGGACGAGAAGTCGGCCCAGTTGCGCGCGGCGAGCGAGTCGAAGAGCCGGTTCCTGGCCAACGTCAGCCACGAGCTGCGGGCCCCGGTGACCGCGATCATCGGGCTCGGGCGGCTGCTGACCGACTCCGCGTCGGACCCGCTCACCGCCGAGCAGGCCCGACAGGTCGACCTGATCCGGTCCTCGGCCGCCGACCTGCTCTCGCTGGTCAACGACCTGCTCGACCTGACCAAGGCGGAGTCGGGCCGGATCGAGCCGGAGTGGGCGGAGGTCGACCTGCGGGCGATCTTCGGGCAGCTGCGCGGGACGCTGCGGGCGCTCACCCTGCGCTCCGAGGTGGAACTGCTGGTGGACGAGCCGCCCCCGGGCACCGTGCTCCGCTCGGACGAGGTGCTACTGGCCCAGGTGCTGCGGAACTTGCTGCACAACGCGGTGAAGTTCACCGACCGGGGCGAGGTGCGGATGCGCGCCGAGCGGACCGCCGACCGGGTCCGGATCTCCGTTTCGGACACCGGCCCGGGTATCCCCGCCGAGCTGCACGAACGCATCTTCGAGGAGTTCTACCAGGTGCCGGGGACCAGCCGGCGCAGCGGCACCGGCCTCGGCCTGCCGTACGCGCGACGGTTGGTGTCGCTGCTCGGCGGCACCCTGAAGCTGGCCAGCGAGCCGGGGCGGGGCAGCACCTTCACGGTCGACCTGCCCGTGGCGGGGGTGTGAGATGGTCGGCGGCCCGGCGACGATCCTGGTGGTCGACGACAGCCCCACCAAGCGTTACCTGCTGGTCAGCTGGTTGACCCGGGCGGGTTTCGCGGTCCGGGAGGCGGAGAGCGGCACCGAGGCGTTGGCCCGGGTCGGCGTAGACCCGATCGATCTGGTGGTCCTCGACGTACGGCTGCCGGACCTGAGCGGGTTCGAGGTCTGCGAACGGATCAAGGCGGACCACCCGGCGATTCCGGTGATCCACGTGTCCGCGCACGCGGTCGACGTGGTGGACCGTACCCAGGGGTTGACCCGGGGCGCGGACGCGTACCTGGCCGAGCCGATCGAGCCGGAGGAACTGGTCGCCACCGCGCACGCGGTGCTGCGCTACTACCATGCGCGGCAGCGGGCCGAGCTGCTCGCCGAGCGGCTCACCGGGCTGGCCGACACCACTGTGGCGGTGCATGCCGCGTCGACCTTCGTCCGCCTGTTGCAGGAGGCGGCGGCCGGTGCGGCACAGATCTTCCGGAGCCCGGCGGCGGTGGTCGCGGAGACCTTCGACGGGGAGTGCCTGGCCGGGATCTCCGCCGGCCCGGGTGCCGAGCCGGAGATCGTGCCGTGGGTGGTCGACGACACCGGCGTGCCGACCGGCGCGACGGTGCGGGTGGACGCTCCCGAGAGCTGGGGGCTGGTGCGGTGGCCGGCTGACGACACGGTGACCGTGGCCGCCGCCAAGCTGCGGGAGGACCGCGCCCCGCTCTACGTGGTGGTGCCCACCGCCACCCAGACCGCGCGGACGCCGGTGCTGGTGCAGCTCGCCCAGGCGGTCGCCTCGGCGGTGGAGGCACAGCGCTCCTTCGACGAGGAGCACCGGATCGCGGTCACCCTCCAGCGGAGCCTGCTGCCCCGACGGTTGCCCGAGGTGGCCGGTCTCGACCTGGCGGTGCGGTACGAGCCGGCCAGCGCGCAGACCGAGGTGGGCGGGGACTTCTACGAGCTGGTGATGCTCGACGGGCACCTGTTGGTGGCGATCGGCGACGTCGCCGGCCACTCGCTGCACGCGGCGACGGTGATGGCCGAACTGCGGCACGCCATGCGGGCGTACGCGGTGGAGGGGCACCAGCCCGGGGTGATCCTGGAGCGGCTCAACGTCCTGATGCGCACGTTGCTCCGCAACGAGTTGGCGACCCTGTGCATCCTGCTGCTGCACCCGCCGACCGGCCGGATCAGGCTGGCCAGCGCCGGGCACCTGCCGGCGCTGGTGACCGTGGACGGTCGGGTGGAGTTCGTCCGGCAGTCGGCCCCGCTGCTCGGGGTGCGCGCGGACCGGCCCGACGACCTGGAGTTCACCCTGCCGCCCGGGGCCACGCTGGTGCTCTACACCGACGGGCTGATCGAGCGCCGGGACACCACCATCGACGACGGCCTGGCCGCCCTGGCCGCCTGCGCGACAGTGGTGGACGACGACCTGGACGCCTTCTGCCAACGGCTGCTGGTCGAGCTGGCCCCGCCGGAGATCCACGACGACGTCGCGGTGGTGGCGGTCCGCCGCCGCTGAGCTGCGCTCCCTGGTTTCCGGCGTCCGAAGGTGCCGCACCGGGTGTCACCAGGGCCGGCGGTCGCCCCGCCACGCGGAGCGGCGTCCTCGTGCGCGGGGCCCGCCCCGGCCCGTCGAGGGTGGTGCCGGGTGGGTCGTCTGCCGGTTCGGAGACGTCGGCCGGGCACGGGCGGTCCACCTTCCCCACCGTTTCGGTAACGCTGAGTATTCGCGTTCAGAAGGGGCTCCCGATGTTGCTCACCGTGACCGTGGTCTCGCTACCGACCATTCCGCTCCGCATCCTTTGCTCTGCTGCCCTATCCGCGCCAGCTTATTGAGCTGTGTATCTGAGACTTCTCGGGAAGTGCGCCGCCTCCTATATCCACCACGGAGAGTAGCTGTTGCCTGGAGGGCAGCAGAGCAAAGGATGCGGGGGTGCGAGGTGGTAGGGCGGCTTCCATTACCCGCTGTTACGGCGGCGGGTGGGGTGGCTGGCTGCTTCTCCGGCGGCTGGAGAGGTCTGCGACGCGTGCGGGTGGGGTCAGCGCAGCGAGCGGGCATAGCCGGTGGGGGTGCGGCCGGTGACGGCGGTGAAGTCGCGGGCCAGGTGGGCCTGGTCGCTGTAGCCGAGGTCGGCGGCGAGGGCGGCCCAGTCGGGCAGCCCGGAGGCGACCTGTTCGATCGCCTCCAGGAGGCGGTACCGGCGGATCACCCACTTGGGGCCGACGCCGACGTGGTCCAGGAAGAGCCGCTGCAACCGCCGGACGGAGAGGCCGTGCCGGCGGGCGAGGTCGTCCACCCGCAGCACACTGCGGTCGGTGCGGATCGTCTCGGCCAGGGCGATCGCCTCGATCGCCGCCGGGTCGGGCTGCGGTGCCCAGGCGAGCAGGAAGGCGTCCAGCGCGTGGCGGCGCTCGTCGTCCGTACCCTCGCAGCGGGCCGGCGCGACGGCGGACCTGGCGGCGCGGGCGGCGGTCGGGTCGGTGCTGAGCGGGACGTGCCGGTCGGTGAGTTCGGCGACCGGGCGACGCCAGAACGGGCGGAAGCCGCCGGGGCGGAACTGGACGCCGCTGACCGTTCCGGTGCCGGTCAGGGTGACCGTGAAGAGCGTCCGACCGACCCCCGCCACCTCGGCGGTCTCCGGGCCGCCGGCATCCTGACGGAAGACCACGTTGACCGCCGGGTGCGGCACCACCTGCTGCCCGAACGGCGCGGTCAGCGCCCAGTCGACCAGCCAGTAGTGCTCCACCCAGGGGTGCAGCGCGGGGGCCGGCAGGTGCCGCCGGAACCGCAGCTCCCGGCGGAGCCGGGCCGGATCGAGGATGCCCCGGTCATCCCCGCGAGGCTGTCGCATTCGTTCAAGACCACCTTCATACGCTGGCCATATGGCAACGAAGACTAGTGAGCTGCTGGCCGTCGCCGCGCCGCGGACCGTCGCGTTGGTCCGGGCGATCGGCGACGACCAGCTCGACCTGCCCACGCCGTGCGCGGAATACACCGTCCGGGGGCTGCTCAACCACGTGTACGACGTGACGGTCAACTTCCAGCGTCTGGCCGCCGGGCAGGAGACGGACTGGTCCGTCAAGACCGATCACCTGGCCGAGCCGGGGTGGCGGGACCGGTTCGCGGCCGAGACCGAACGGCTCGTCACGGCCTGGGACGACCCGGCCAGCGAGGAGGGCGTCGCGCCCGGCATGGGGCTGCCCCGGTCGACGCTCGGGCTGATGGGGGTCGTGGACCTGGTGGTGCACGGCTGGGACCTGGCGCGGGTGACCGGCCACCCGTACGAGCCCGCGCCGGAGACCATCGCCGCGCTGCACGGCTTCATGGACGAGATGGGGCCGATGGGCCGGCAGATGGGCGCGTTCGGCCCGGAGGTGCCGGTCGGTGTCGACGCCACCGAACTGGACCGGTTGCTCGGTCGTACCGGCCGCGACCCGAGCTGGGCTGGCTGAGCAGTCGGGCCCCGACCTGGGCCGGCTGACCGGTCAGCGTAGGTGGAACAGGCCCGTCGACCAGGCCAGCGCCAGGCCGACCAGGGCGGAGCAGCAGCAGACCAGCAGGGCGGCGGCGACCACGCCGAGGATCAGCCAGGTCGGCCCCCGCCGGGCCGCCGAGGGTTCCGGCTCCGGTGGTACGTCGGGGCCGGGCGGCTCCTCGTCCGCCCGGCCGTCGTCGGTGCTGGTCATCGTGTCCAGGCTCAGGCCCGGCCCAGCCGGTCGAGGATCCAGGCGTTGATGAACGCCTCCTCGCGCCAGGCGTCGTACCGGCCGCTGGGGCCACCGTGGCCGGCGCCCATCTCGGTCTTGAGCAGGTAGTCGCCCTGCGGGGCCACCGCCCGCAGCCGGGCGATCCACTTGGCCGGCTCGTGATAGAGCACCCGGGTGTCGTTGAGGCTGGTCACCGCGAGGATCGCCGGGTAGTCGACGGCGGTGACGTTCTCGTACGGGGTGTACGACTTCATGTAGGCGTACACCTCGGGGTCGGCGAGCGGGTTGCCCCACTCCTCCCACTCGGTGACGGTCAGCGGCAGCGACGGGTCGAGGATCGAGGTGAGCGCGTCCACGAACGGCACCTGCGCGACGATCCCGCTGAACGCGTCCGGGGCGAGATTGGCGACCGCGCCCATCAGCAGGCCACCGGCCGAGGCACCCCGGGCGACCAGCCGGTCGCTGGCCGTCCAGCCGGCCTTGACCAGGTGCCGGGCGCAGGCCACGAAGTCGGTGAAGGTGTTCTTCTTGGCCAGCAGCTTGCCCTCGTCGTACCAGCGGCGGCCCAGTTCGCCGCCGCCCCGGATGTGCGCCACGGCGAAGACGACGCCCCGGTCGAGCAGGCTGAGCCGGGCGATGGAGAACCACGGGTCCATGCTGGCCTCGTACGAGCCGTACCCGTAGATGACCGCCGGGGCGGAGCCGTCGCGCGGGGTGCCCTTCCGGCAGACCAGCGAGATCGGCACCCGGGTGCCGTCGTCGGCGAGCGCCCACTCGCGGTGCTGCTCGTAGTCGGTCGGGTCGTACTCGCGGCCGTCCGGCCCGGGGAGCACCGGCTTGCTGCGGCGCAGCGTCATCTCCCGGGTGACCAGGTCGTAGTCGTAGACCGAGTCGGGGGTGACCAGCGAGGTGTACCGGAACCGGAGCTGCCGGGTGCGGTACTCCGGGTTGGCGTCCAACCCGACGCTGTGGATCGGCTCGGGGAACTCGATGTCGTGCCCGTCGCCGCCGCCGACGGGCAGCACCCGCAGGCCGGTCAGCCCGTTGCTGCGCAGCGAGACGACCAGGTGGTCGGCGAACGCGTCGACCGACTCCAGCCGGGTGCCGGGGGAGTGCTCGATCAGCGGCACCCAGTCGCCGGGGGCGTCCGCCGAGGTGTACGCCAGCGCAAAGTCCTCCGCGCCGTCGTTGTGCAGGATCAGGAAGCGGTGGCCGTGGTGCTCGACGCTGTACTCCACGCCCTGCCGGCGGCCGGCGATCACGGCCGGCTCGCCGGTCGGGTTGTCGGCCGGGATCACCCGTACCTCGCTGGTGACCTTGCTGGTGCTGTCGATGAGCACGAACCGCTCGGAGCGGGTCAGCTCGACGCCCACCCAGAACCGCTCGTCGTCCTCGACGTGCACCACCACGTCCTCGCCCGACGGGGTGCCGACGACGTGCCGCCACACCCGGTTCGGCCGCCACGCCTCGTCGACGGTGATGTAGAACAGCACGGTGGCGTCGGCCGACCAGGCGGTGCCGTAGAAGGTGTCGGGCACCTCGTCGCCGAGCAGCTCGCCGGTGCTCAGGTCCTTGATCTTCAGGGTGAAGCGCTCGTCGCCGGAGAAGTCCGTCGAGTAGGCCAGGAAGCGCCCGTCGGGGCTGACGTCGAACGCGCCGAGGGAAAAGAAGTCGTGCCCCTCGGCGAGCTGGTTGCCGTCGAGCAGCACCTCCTCGCCGTCGAGCGGGGCACCGTCCACGCTGACCGGTGGGGTGGTCTCGCCATCGTGGACGGCGCGGCGGCAGTGCACGCCGTACTGCTGGCCCTCGACGGTGCGGGTGTAGTACCAGTGGCCGCCCTTGCGGGTGGGCACCGAAAGGTCGGTCTCCTGGGTGCGCTGCCGGGTCTCGGCGAACAGCGTGCCGCGCAACGCTTCCAGGTGCGCGGTGCGCGCCTCGGTCCAGGCGTTCTCGGCGGTGAGGTGGGCGATGGTCGCCGGGTCGTCCTTGGCGGCCAACCAGGCGTACTCGTCGACGACGGTGTCGCCGTGGTAGGTGCGCTCCGCGCGGACCTGTCGGGCGACGGGCGGGGTGGTCTCGTTGGTCACGGCGCCACGTTACCGGCCCGTCGCGGTCCGCGGCGCGGCCTCCACGCCCGAACCGCCGACCGACCCTTTAGAACACGTGTACGATGACTGGTATGTCCACGGGAGCGGGTTCGACCGGTGCAGCGGAGATCACCCGGCGGTTGGCCGAGATCTGCGGTCCCTCCTTCGCCCGGTTCGCGGGCGCGGCCGACGAGGTCGCCGGCCGGCTCGCCCGGTGGGTGGCCGTCCCGGGCGGGCCGGCGGCGGCGGCCGACGTGCTGCGGCTCGCCGCCCGACACGATCTGACGGTGGTGCCCCGGGGCGCCGGCACGAAGATCGACTGGGGTGCCGCCCCGACGCGGGTCGACATCATGCTCGACACCGGCCGGCTCGCCGGGGTCGGCCACCAGCCGGCCGACTCCTCGGTGGTCGAGGTGGGCGCGGGCACGCCGTTGCGGTCCGTGCAGGCCACGTTGGCGCGCACCGGCCAGCGGCTGGCCCTCGATCCGCCGTCCCCCGGGGCCACCCTCGGTGGGGTGCTCGCCGCCGACGAGTCCGGTCCGCTGCGGCACCGCCACGGCACCACCTCCGCGCAGCTCGTCGGCCTGCGCTGGCTGGACGCCGACGGCGAGCTGGTCAGCGCCGGGCGCAGCGCGGCGCAGGGGACCGGGGTGGCCACACCGGTCGGCCTCGACCTGGGCCGGTTGCTCTGCGGCTCGCAGGGCGGGCTGGGCGTGCTCGTCTCGGCGACGCTGCGGGCGCAGGCCGTGCCGGCGAGCCGGGTCTGGGTGTCCCGGCCGGTGCGGACGCCGGCGGAGGCGGGCGATCTGGCCCGGGCGGTGCGCGACGCCGACCTCGCCCCGGCGGCCGTCGAACTGGACCTGCCAGACGCCGGGTTCCCGCCGCGTCCGGTCGGTTCCTCCTCGGCGGCGGGCACCACGTCGGGGCCGGTCGACCGGCAGATGTCCGCCGCCGAGGCGGCGGCCCGCGCCAACCATCCCGCGATGGCCGGCCGGCGGACCGATCCGCCGCCCGTCGGCGAGCTGGTGATCCTGCTGGAGGGCGGCCCGTCCGAGGTGGCCGAGCGGGCCGATCGCCTGCTGGCCCTGCTCGGCGGCGCGGTGAGCGTCGCCCATCGACCCCCGCCGTGGTGGCGGTGCTACCCGTTCGCCCCGGGCGACACCGCCCTGCGGGTCGAGGCCCCGGTCGACCACCTGCACGCCGCCCTGTACGCGCTGCGTGACGCCGCCGGTCCCCGCACCCCCCTGGCGGTGCGCGGCTCCGCCGGTCAGGGCGTGGTGCACGCCGCGCTGCCCGGGGCGCTCCCGGTCGACCGGGTGGCCGGCATCCTCGCCGCCGTCCGAGGGGTGCTGCTCGCCCGCCGGGGCCGGTGCGTGGTGGTCGCCGCGCCCCCGCCGGTGCGCCGGGCGGTCGACGTGTGGGGTGAGGCGGTGATCCCCCGGATGCGGGAGGCGAAGGACCGCTTCGACCCGCACCGCCGGCTCGCCCCCGGCCGGCTCCCCGGCGGGCTCTGAGCACTCCCGCCACCGTGCACTCCCGCCACCGTGCACTCCCGCCACCGTGCACTCCCGCCACCGTGCACCGACTGCGGGCGGCAGGGCAGGTCGGCCTGGGAGCGCCGCCCGGCTGCGGCCCGCCCAGGCTCAGAGGGCGTCGTTGCGCAGGACCAGGATGGCGATGTCGTCGCGGGGCGACTCGACGGAGAAGTTGATCGCGGTGGCCCGCAGCCGGGCCGCGATCACGTCGGCGGAGTAGCCAGCCAGGGGCGCGGCGGCCTCCCGGAGCCGCTCGGTGCCGAACAGTTCCCGGCCGCGCCGCCGCTCGGTCACCCCGTCGGTATAGAAGATCAGCGCATCGCCCGGCGCGAGCGGGATCTCCGCCGACGGCGAGGTGATCGAGTCGAGCAGACCGAGCGCCGTACCCCCGGTGCCGACGAAGTTCGCCCCACCGGCCCCGTGCAGCAGGACCGGTCGGTCGTGCCCGGCCAGGTGCAGCGAGACGTCGAGCCGGTCGCCGTCGCCCGGCCCCACCGCCGCCAGGGCCAGCGTGCAGTACCGTCCACCGCCCCGCTCGACCAGCGTGTCGTTGAGCCGGGCCAGCGCCTCGGGCAGCGGCTTGCCGTCCCCGACCAGCACCCGGATCACGTCCCGGACCAGCCCGGTCACCGCCGCCGCCTGCACCCCCTTGCCGGACACGTCGCCGACCACCACCAGCCAGCGCCCGTCCGGCAACGGCACCACGTCGTAGAAGTCGCCGCCGACCTCGGCCTCGTCGCCGGTCGGGACGTACTCGGCCCCGAAGCCGACGCCCTCGACGACCGGGAGCACGGGCGGCAGCAGCGACTGCTGGAGGGTCTGCGCCACCCGACGTCGTTCGGCGTGGATGCGGGCGTTCTCGATGGCGAGGCCGGCCCGCCGCGCCACGTCCTCCAGCACCGCCACCTCGTCCGGGTCGTGCCGGTGCCGCTGGTGCCGCCCCACGGCCAGGGTGCCGAGGCGTTGGCTGCGGGCGACCAGCGGAAGGGCGAAGCCCTCCATCGGCCCGCCGAGCGGCACCTGGGATCCGGTACGCGACGCCTCACGCAGTCGGGTCTGGACCGAGTCCGGCCCGGTCTCCTGGAGCACCTTGTGCAGTTGGGGCAGGACCGACTCGTCGGCGTGGCTGGACGCGGCCAGCTTGAGCCGGCCCCATTCGTCGGTGGTGTGCACCGCGCACCACTGGCCGAGTCGGGGTACCACCAGCTGCGGGATCAACGCCATGGTCAGGTCGACGTCGAGCGACTGGGCGAGCAGCTCGCTCGCCTCGGCGAGGAAGGTCAGCCAGGCCGAGCGGCGGACGTCAGCCCGCCGCAGCCGGTCGTTCTCCAGGTGCAGCGAGAGCCGTTCGGCGGCGAGCACGGCCAGCGGTCGGGCGTACGCCGAGGGTGCCGCATCCAGCTCCAGCTCCCCGGCGTACGGCCGGTGCACCGACAGCGGCACCCGTAACAGCTCGTTGCCGGGGCGTGGCTGACGGCCGTAGCGGGCCAGCGCCTGCGGGCCCTCTCCCTCGCCCCGGTCCAGCCGGATCACCCCGCCGGCCGCGCCCACCATCTCGGCGACCCGGGTGAGCAGATCGGCGGCGAACTCGGGCAGCGGTTCGTCGGCGTACGGGTCGGGTCTGGTCTGGGTCAGTTCGCTCATCGCGGCGGCGCTCGGGGCGGAGATCGCCGGTTCGCAGTCGCCCTGGCCGGGGTGCTGGTGCGGGGACGGTGGCCCGACGCCGTGGTCGCCGGGCCGGTCCAGCCGGAACCACACCCCCTTGCCGGTGGGCAGGTAGGTGGTGCCCCAGCGGCTGGCGAAGTGGTCGACCAGCAGCAGCCCGCGCCCCCGCGCGGAGACCTCGCCGATCTGGTCGGTGTCGTTGCGGATGCCGACCACCAGTTCGTCCACCGGCCCGACGGCGAAGTCGGAGACCGTGACGGTCAGGCCGATCCGGTCGGCGACGACCTCGATGTCCAGTTCGGTGCGCGCGTGCTCGACGGCGTTGGTGGAGAGTTCGGTGGTGAGCAGCAGCGCCTCGTTGAGCAGTTCGTCGAGGTCGGCCTCGGCGAGCACCGAGCGGACCACCGCGCGGGCGGCGGCCGGGGTACGCCGGTCGGCGGGCAGCCGGACGCGCCGGACGCGCCGGACGTGGTCGTCCCGCCCCCCGTCCGTCCCGGGCCCCGACTCCGCTGGCACCCTCGTATCCTCTACCGCCGCCGGCCGGGTGCCAAGCCGCACCGCACACCGTCACACCCGCCGCACCGGTCGACCCGCCGATGTCACACCCCGCCACCCGCGAGGGATGGGCCCCGGCCGGACGCTCGCCGGCGGGCGTGGCGGCGGGCGTGGCGGCGGGGCTGGGGATACGCCGCGTCGTCGCCGGGCACGTCGCCTCCGCGGCCTCGGCGGGGACGCGGGCACAATGAGGGGAAGCCGGCGTGTCGGCACGCCGGGAGCCCTCCGAGTGAGCGAGGAATGATGACCGCGAAACAGTCGGTGACGGCGGACGTGTCCGCTTCCGAGCATGACGCGCTCCTCGGTGAGCTGTCGGAGGCGCTGCGGCGGGTCGGGCGGGGAGACTTCAAGGTACGGCTGCCCCGGCGCGCGGGCGCGGCCGGTGAGGTGGCGGACGCCTTCAACGAGGTGGTGTCGCTCCAGGAGCGGCAGCACCTGGACCTGCGCCGGATCAGCCGGGTGGTGGGCCGGGACGGCCGGCTGACCGAGCGTCTCGACGAGGAGGGCCTGGACGGCTCCTGGGCGGAGGGCCAGCGGGCGGTCAACTCGCTCATCGACGACCTGGGCCGACCGACCACCGAGATCGCCCGGGTGATCATGGCGGTGGCCGACGGTGACCTCTCCCAGCACATGGCGTTGGAGATCGACGATCGCCCGTTGCGCGGTGAGTACCTGCGGATCGGCCGGACGGTCAACACGATGGTCGGCCAGCTGTCGTCGTTCTCCAACGAGGTGACCCGGGTGGCCCGTGAGGTGGGCACCGAGGGCAAGCTGGGCGGTCAGGCGGATGTCCGGGGTGTGGCCGGCACCTGGAAGGACCTCACCGACTCGGTGAACACCATGGCGTCGAACCTGACCGGCCAGGTGCGGTCGATCTCCCAGGTGGCGACGGCGGTGGCCCGGGGAGACCTGTCCCAGAAGATCACGGTCGGCGCACGCGGTGAGGTCGCCGAGCTGGCCGACACGATGAACTCGCTCACCGACACGCTGCGGCTCTTCGCCGAGCAGGTGACCCGGGTGGCCCGTGAGGTGGGCACCGAGGGCAAGCTCGGCGGGCAGGCCGAGGTGCCGAACGTCGCGGGCACCTGGAAGGACCTCACCGACAGCGTCAACTCGATGGCGTCCAACCTGACCTCTCAGGTGCGCAACATCGCGCAGGTCTCCACGGCGGTGGCCCGGGGCGACCTGAGCCAGAAGATCACCGTGGCGGCCCAGGGCGAGATCCTGGAGCTGAAGGACACCGTGAACACGATGGTGGACCAGCTCAGCTCGTTCGCCGACGAGGTGACCCGGGTTGCCCGTGAGGTGGGCATCGAGGGCAAGCTCGGCGGCCAGGCGCAGGTACGCGGCGTCTCCGGCACCTGGCGGGACCTGACGGAGAACGTCAACCAGCTCGCCGGCAACCTGACCAGTCAGGTCCGCAACATCTCCCAGGTCTCCACGGCGGTGGCGAAGGGTGACCTGTCGCAGAAGATCACGGTGGACGCGCAGGGCGAGATCCTGGAGCTGAAGAACACCGTGAACACGATGGTGGATCAGCTGTCGTCGTTCGCGGACGAGGTGACCCGGGTGGCCCGTGAGGTGGGCACCGAGGGGAAGTTGGGCGGTCAGGCGCAGGTCAAGGGTGTCTCCGGCACCTGGCGGGATCTGACCGACAACGTGAACTCGATGGCGTCGAACCTGACCTCTCAGGTGCGTAACATCGCCTCGGTGACCACGGCGGTGGCCAAGGGTGACCTGAGCCAGAAGATCACCGTCGACGCCCGGGGCGAGATCCTGGAGCTCAAGTCCACGGTCAACACGATGGTGGATCAGCTGTCGTCGTTCGCGGACGAGGTGACCCGGGTGGCCCGTGAGGTGGGCACCGAGGGCAAGCTCGGCGGGCAGGCCCAGGTGCGCGGGGTCGCCGGCACCTGGCGGGACCTGACCGACAACGTGAACTCGATGGCGTCGAACCTGACCTCTCAGGTGCGCAACATCGCGCAGGTCTCCACCGCGGTGGCCAAGGGTGACCTGAGCCAGAAGATCACCGTCGACGCGCAGGGCGAGATCCTGGAGCTGAAGAACACGGTCAACACGATGGTGGATCAGCTGTCGTCGTTCGCCGACGAGGTGACCCGGGTGGCCCGTGAGGTGGGCACCGAGGGCAAGTTGGGCGGTCAGGCGCAGGTCAAGGGCGTCAGCGGCACCTGGCGGGACCTGACCGACAACGTGAACTCGATGGCGTCCAACCTGACCAGTCAGGTGCGCAACATCGCCTCGGTGACCACGGCGGTGGCCAAGGGCGACCTCGGCCAGAAGATCACGGTGGACGCGCAGGGCGAGATCCTGGAGCTGAAGAACACTGTGAACACGATGGTGGATCAGCTGTCGTCGTTCGCCGACGAGGTGACCCGGGTGGGCCGCGAGGTCGGCATCGAGGGCAAGCTCGGCGGTCAGGCCCAGGTGAAGGGGGTCAGCGGCACCTGGCGGGACCTCACCGAGAACGTCAACCAGCTCGCCTCGACCCTGACCACCCAGCTTCGGGCGATCTCCCAGGTCTCCACCTCGGTGACCCGGGGCGACCTGACCCAGCGGATCGCGGTCAAGGCGCAGGGCGAGGTCGCCGAGCTGAAGGACAACATCAACCAGATGATCGTCACCCTCCGGGAGACGACCAAGAAGAACGCCGAGCAGGGCTGGTTGGACTCCAACCTGGCCCGGATCGGTGGCCTGCTCCAGGGCCAGCGGGACCTGGGCGAGGTCTGCCGCATGATCATGATGGAGGTGACCCCGCTGGTCGACGCGCAGCTCGGCGCGTTCTTCCTCGCGGACACCTCCGAGGGGGTGATGCGGCTGCGGCTGACCGCCTCGTACGGCTATGTGGCCCGGGGGCACGACGTCACCTTCGGGCCCGGCGAGGGGCTGGTCGGCCAGGCCGCGCTCTCCCGAAGGACGATCCGGCTCAACGCGCTGCCCGACGGGCGGATCACCCTGCGGTCGGGGCTGGCCGAGACGCTCCCGGCCGACCTGGTGGTGCTGCCGATCCTGTTCGAGGGCGAACTGCTCGGGGTGATCGAGTTCGCCAGCGTGGCCCGCTTCTCGGAGCTGCACCTGGCGTTCCTGGAGCGGCTGGTGCTCACCATCGGCGTCGCGGTCAACACCATCCAGGCCAACCGGCGTACGGAGGAACTGCTGGCCCAGTCGCAGCGGCTGGCGCTGGAGTTGCAGGACCAGTCGGCGGAGCTGCAGCGCACCAACGCCGAGTTGGAGGACAAGGCGAAGCTGCTGAGTGAGCAGAAGGGCAACATCGAGACGAAGAACCGGGAGATCGAGCTGGCCCGGCTCGGTCTGGAGGAGAAGGCGCAGCAGCTCACCCGGGCGTCGGCGTACAAGTCGGAGTTCCTGGCGAACATGAGCCACGAACTGCGGACACCGCTGAACTCGCTGCTGCTGCTGGCCCGGCTGCTGGTGGAGAACTCGGAGCGCAACCTCACCCCGAAGCAGATCGAGTTCGCCCGGACGATCCACGGCTCCGGCTCGGACCTGCTGCGCTTGATCGACGACATCCTGGACCTGTCCAAGATCGAGGCCGGCCGGATGGACGTCGAGCCGACCGAGATCCGGTTCGCCGAGATCCGCAGCTACGTGGAGCAGGCGTTCGCCCCGCAGGCCGAGGAGAAGAACCTGGACTTCCAGGTCCGGGTGGCCAAGGAGTTGCCCCCGGCGCTGGTGACCGACGCCCAACGGTTGCAGCAGATCCTGCGCAACATGCTCTCCAACGCGGTGAAGTTCACCGACAACGGCGCGGTCACCCTGCGGATCGCCCCGGCGGCGGAGAACGTGGTCTTCGACGTGCCGGCGTTGACCAACGCCCGGCAGGTGATCGCCTTCACCGTGATCGACACCGGAATCGGCATCTCGGACGACAAGCTGAGCATCATCTTCGAGGCGTTCCAGCAGGCCGACGGCACCACCAGCCGGCGCTACGGCGGCACCGGGCTGGGGCTGTCGATCAGTCGGGACCTGGCGCGGCTGATCGGCGGCACGATCACCGTGACCTCCGCGCCGGGGCAGGGCTCGACGTTCACCCTCTTCGTACCGGATGTGCTGGCGCCGGACGCGGTGGTGGCGCCGCAGTCGCCGTCGCCGCAGCGCGCGGGCCTGCCGGCGTCGCTGCTGATGCCGCCGATGGAGCTGCTGGCCACGCCGGAGGCCCCGGCCACCCGGCAGCTGGACGGTGCCACCGTGCTGATCGTGGACGACGACGTACGCAACGTGTTCGCGTTGACCAGCGCGTTGGAACTGCACGGGATGACCGTGCTGTACTCGGACAACGGCGCGGACGGCGTTCGCGTGCTGGCCGAGCATCCGGAGGTGGACATCGTGCTGATGGACGCCATGATGCCCGACCAGGACGGTTACGAGACGACCCGGCAGATCCGCCGTAACCACCGCTTCGCCGACCTGCCGATCGTCTTCCTCACCGCGAAGGCGATGCCGGGTGACCGGGAGTCGGCGCTGGCGGCCGGGGGTAGTGACTACATCACCAAGCCGGTGGACCTGGACGGGCTGATCGAGCGGATGGCGTCCTGGATCAGCGGCAGCCGAGACAAGGAGAATCCGTGACGCAGACTGCCAAGGCGCTGCTGGTCGACGACCGTCGGGAGAACCTGATGGCCCTGGAGGCGATCCTCCAGGGGCTCCCGGTGCAGTCGGTGGCCGTGGAGAGCGGTGAGGCGGCGCTGAAGCAACTGCTGGTCGACGATTTCGCGGTCATCCTGCTGGACGCCCAGATGCCGGACATGGACGGCTTCGAGACGGCCAGCCACATCAAGCGCCGGGAGCGGACCCGGCACGTGCCGATCATCTTCCTCACCGCCGCCGACAAGGATGCCCAGCTGGCGCTGCGCGGCTACGCGGTCGGGGCGGTGGACTACCTGACCAAGCCGTTCGACCCGTGGGTGCTGCGGGCGAAGGTGTCGGTGTTCGTGGAGCTGTGGGTGAAGACCCGGCAGTTGGCGGCGCAGTCCGACGTGGTGCGGGAGCGCGACGCCCAGTGGCGGGTGCTCACCGACGCGGTGGACGAGGCGACCACCCTGTTGCGCGCGGAGGACGACCAGGAGGCCCGGCGCCGCGCACTGGACATCCTGGAGCAGGCCCGCTGGGGCAACACCGCCTGACCGGCGGACACCTGGTTCGGCCGCGCCGGCCAGCCGGGAGTCGGCCTCAGCCGTGGTCGGCCTCAGCCGGCGGCGGGCCGGCGTGGCCGGTGGCGGCCCGGCGGAGCCGCCAGCGTTCGCCGAGCGAGTCGATCTCCTCCTGGACGAAGAGGAAGAAGTCCCGCATCTCGGCCACCCGCTCGCCGCCCGGGGTGGCCGGACCGCCCAGCGCGTCGAGGCCCGAGTCGGCGATGTCGATGAAGTTCTTGTAGAGGCCGGTCTTGGTGATGGTCCCCTCGTACCAGGGGTTGTCCGGCACCCGGTAGCGGTCCCGGCGGGAGCGGGGGACCGGCTCCCGGAGCAGCATGCCGAACTGGGTCAGGTAGCGCACCGCGCCGGAGACGGCTGCCGCGCTGACCCCCAACCGCTCGCCGATCTCGGCGGCGGTCAGCGGCCCGTCGGCGCTCATCACGGCGAACAGGACCCGGGCGGCCATCCGGGGGAAGCCGACGTCCGCGAAGGCCATCGCCATCCGTTCGACGAAGAGGTGGACCTCGTCGTCCTGGCTGGGGCGGTGGTCGTCAGGCATCGGTTCGCTGCTCCTCCGGGGTGTGGTTGCAGGCGATGGTGCCTCACCCGACACATGCTTCACAACTTCGTGAAACGAGTGTAGCTTCCGAAGTATGGAAACCCCGATTTCGGTGACCGGCCTGGTGAAGACCTTCGGCCGCACCCGGGCCCTCGACGGGCTCGACCTCACCGTCCGGGCCGGTGAGGTGCACGGCTTCCTCGGCCCGAACGGCTCCGGCAAGTCGACCACCATCCGGGTGCTGCTCGGGCTGCTGCGGGCGGACGCGGGGGCCGTCCGACTGCTCGACGGCGATCCGTGGCGCGATGCCGTCGCGCTGCACCGCCGCCTGGCGTACGTGCCGGGTGACGTCACGCTCTGGCCCCAGCTCTCCGGCGGCGAGGTGATCGACCTGCTCGGGCGGATGCGCGGCGGGCTCGACCCGGTGCGCCGGGCCGAGCTGCTGGAGTCGTTCGAGCTGGACCCCCGCAATAAGGGGCGCACCTACTCGAAGGGCAACCGGCAGAAAGTCGGTCTCGTCGCCGCGCTCGCCTCCGACGTCGAACTGCTCATCCTCGACGAACCCACCTCCGGGCTGGACCCGCTGATGGAGGAGGTGTTCCAGCACTGGGTCGGCCGGGCCAAGCGGGACGGCCGCACGGTCCTGCTCTCCAGCCACATCCTCGCCGAGGTGGAGGCGCTCTGCGACCGGGTGACGATCATCCGCAACGGCCGCGACGTCGAGACCGGCACCCTGACCGAGCTGCGCCACCTGCACCGCACCTCGATCGACGCCGAGCTGGCCGGTCCACTGGACGGCCTGGGCAGCCTGCCCGGCGTGCACGACCTGCGGGTCGACGGCGACCGGGTCCGCTTCGACGTCGACACCGCCGCGCTGGACGCCGCGCTGCGCCGGCTCACCGAGATCGGCGTACGCAGCCTGGTCAGCCAGCCGCCCACACTGGAGGAACTGTTCCTGCGCCACTACGAGTCGACCGCCGACCCGTCGACCGCCGCCGCGTCGCCCGGCCCGTCGACCGGCGACGTCCCGACCGGGGTGCGGTGATGAGCACCCTCACCGGCACCGGTCACCTGGCCCGGCTGATCCTGCGCCGGGACCGGGTCGTCCTCCCGATCTGGGTGCTGCTGCTGGCCGTCCTGCCGATGTCGTACGCGACCAGCTTCTTCGCGTTGTTCCCGACCGTCGCCGAGCGGGCCGCGTACGCCACCGGCACCGCCCGCAACCCGTCGATCGTGGCCCTGCTCGGCCCGGTCTACGGCGACAGCGTCGGCGCGCTCACCGCCCAGCGCGGCGGCTTCCTCCAGCTCATCGTCGGGCTGGCCGCCCTGCTCACCGTCATCCGGCACACCCGCACCGAGGAGGAGGCCGGCCGCCGGGAGTTGCTCGGCGCGACAGTCCTCGGCCGGTACGCCGGTCTCACCGCCGCGCTGCTGGTGACGTACGCCGCCAGCCTGCTGCTCGGCCTGCTCGCCGCCGCCGGGTTGGCGTCCACCGGGCTGCCGGTGGCCGGTTCGCTGGCGTACGGGCTCTCGGGGACGCTGGTGGGGGTGGTCTTCGCCACGGTGGGCGGGCTGGCCGCCCAGCTCACCGAGACCGCCGGTGGGGCGCGGGGGATCGCGCTCGGGGCGCTCGGGGTGGCCTTCGCGCTCCGGCTGGCCGGGGACACCGCCAGCAACGACTGGCCGAGCTGGCTCTCGCCGCTGGGCTGGGCGCCGCGCATCCGCGCCTACGAGGGAGAACGCTGGTGGGTGCTGGCCCTGCCGGTCGCGCTGACCGTGCTGCTCGCCGTGGTGGCGTACCCGGTCTCGGTGCGGCGGGATCTGGGTGCCGGCGTGCTGCCGTCCCGGCTGGGCCCGGTCCGGGCCGGGCGGGCGCTGTCCGGGCCGTTCGGGTTGGCCTGGCGGCTGCACCGGGGGCAACTGCTGGGCTGGTCGGTCGGCTTCGGCCTGCTCGGGTTGATCCTCGGCGGGGCGGCCGAGGCGGCGGGGCGGTCGGTCGCCGGCAACGCCACGCTGGAGCAGGTGATGGCCCGGTTGGGCGGCGCGTCCGGGCTGGCCGAGGCGTACCTGGGGGCGACGTTGAGCGTGGCCGGGCTCGCCGCCACCGGTTACGGCATCCAGGCGGCGCTGCGGATGCGGTCGGAGGAGGCCGCCGGGCGGGTCGAGCCGCTGCTGGCGACCGGGGTGCCCCGGTCGGTCTGGCTCGCCTCGCACCTGGTGTTCGCCCTGGTCGGGCCGGTGGTGGTGCTGGCGGTGATCGGCCTGGCGACCGGGCTGACCTACGGGCTCAGCGTCGACGACGTGCCCGGCCAACTGCCCCGGATGCTCGGTGCCGGCCTGGCGCAGGTGCCGGCGGCCTGGGTGTTGGCCGGCCTGGCGGTGCTGCTGCACGGGCTGCTGCCCCGGTACGCCTCGACGGCCTGGGCGGTGCTCGCGGTGGTAGTGCTGCTCGGCCAGCTCGGCGCGGTGCTGGAGCTGAACCAGTGGCTGCTGGACCTGTCGCCGTTCACGCACACCCCGCAGGTGTTGCGCCCCGGTTGGAGCGCCGTCCCGCTGCTGACCCTGACCGCTCTCGCCGGGCTGCTCTGCGTGGCCGGCCTCGCCACCTTCCGCCGCCGCGACGTGCCCTCGACCTGACCGCCGGTCAGGTGGAGGTGTTCTCGTTGCGGATCATGAGGGCGGAGCGGAGGCCGGTGATGTCGAGGACGCGGAGCAGGAAGTCGCCCACGTTGCTCAGGATCAGCAGGCACTGTGAGTGGCTGGCCTTGCGGCTGAGCACCACCAGGGTGCCCAGGCCCTGCGAGTCGCAGAAGGTCACCCCGGCCAGGTCGAGCACGATGCGCGGCGGAGGATCGGCGAGCACCTCGTTCACGACGGTCGACAGCTGGGCGGCGGTGAGCATGTCGATCTCACCGGCCAGGCGCAACACCACTTCGTCGCCCGTCCGGTGTACCGTGATGGACAGTTCGGCACGATCCACCCGGTCAGCCTATCGCGGTCTCGGCGACCCGGCCCGGTGAGGCGATCCGCCGTGCTGTCCGCCGCACCGACGACCGGCCCTCCGGCCCGGTGAGCGGGGTGAGCCGGCTAACCCTGCCCCGGGGTGCCTGCGGATTCCCCGTCCGGCGCTGACACAATGGCCGCATCGTGACCGATACCTTTTCCGCCGGGACCGGCCGCTACCCAGCCGACGCCCCGGCCTCCGAGGCCCTGTTCGACCGCGCCAAGGCCATCGTGCCCGGCGGGGTGAACTCCCCCGTGCGCGCGTTCCATGCCGTCGGTGGCACCCCGCGCTTCATGGTCCGGGGGGAGGGCCCCTGGATGTACGACGCCGACGGGCGGCGCTACGTCGACCTGGTCTGCTCCTGGGGGCCGCTGATCCTGGGGCACGCCCACCCCGAGGTGGTCGAGGCGGTCCGCGCCGCAGCCACCCTCGGCACCAGCTTCGGCACCCCCACCCCGGGTGAGGTGGAGCTGGCCGCCGAGATCGTCGACCGCACCCCGGTCGAGCAGGTCCGGCTGGTCAACTCGGGCACCGAGGCGACCATGTCGGCGATCCGGCTGGCCCGGGGCTTCACCGGTCGCTCCAAGATCATCAAGTTCGCCGGCTGCTACCACGGTCACTCCGACGGGCTGCTCGCCGCCGCCGGCTCCGGCGTCGCCACCCTCGGCCTGCCCGACTCGCCCGGCGTCACCGGCGCGGCGGCCGGCGACACCATCGTGCTGCCGTACAACGACCTCACCGCCGTCGAGGCGGCCTTCGCCGCGCAGGGGCCGCACATCGCGGCGATCATCACCGAGGCCGCCGCCGGCAACATGGGCGTGGTCGCCCCGCGCGACGGCTTCAACCAGCAGCTCGCGGCGATCGCCCACGCCCACGGCGCGTTGCTCATCGTCGACGAGGTGATGACCGGGTTCCGGGTCTCCCGGGCCGGCTGGCACGGGCTCGACCCGTCCGACGCCGACCTGTGGACGTACGGGAAGGTGATGGGTGGCGGGCTGCCCGCCGCGGCCTTCGGCGGGCGCGCGGAGATCATGACCCGGCTCGCCCCGGCCGGCCCGGTCTACCAGGCCGGCACCCTCTCCGGTAACCCGCTGGCCTGCGCCGCCGGTTTGGCCACCCTGCGGCTCGCCGACGACGCCCTCTACCGCCGGCTCGACGACACGGCCGCCGTCGTGGGCCGGCTGGTCACCGAGGCGCTTGCCGCCGCCGGGGTTCCACACCGACTGTCGTACGCGGGCAGCATGTTCTCGATCTTCTTCACCGACGCCGACGTGGTCGACTACGACAGTGCCCGCACCCAGCAGGTGCCCGCGTTCAAGGCGTTCTTCCACGCGATGCTCGCCGCCGGCGTCTACCTGCCGCCGAGCGCGTTCGAGTCGTGGTTCGTGTCGGCGGCGATCGACGACACCGCCCTGGAGCACATCGCCGCCGCCCTGCCGGCTGCGGCAACGGCAGCAGCAGCGGCAGGTCACGGGGGGGTAAACGGTGAGCGCGAGGAGTGAGCCGGGTTTGCGAGCCCCGCAGTCGCGAACGAAGGGGATGCTGGCGTGAGTAAGACCGTCGTCCACGTGCTGCGGCACGGCGAGGTGTACAACCCGGACCAGATCCTCTACGGCCGACTGCCCGGCTTCCGGCTCTCCGAGCTGGGCGTGCAGATGGCCAAGGCCGCCGCCCAGGCGGTCGCCGAGCGTGAGGTCGTGCACGTGGTGGCCAGCCCGCTGGAACGCGCCCAGCAGACCGCCGAGCCGATCGCCGGCCAGTTCGGGCTCCCGGTCGGGGTGGACGAGCGGCTGATCGAGAGCGCCAACTGGTTCGAGGGCAAGAAGGTCTCTCCCGGTGACGGCTCGTTCCGCGACCCGCGTAACTGGTGGGTGCTGCGCGACCCGGTGACCCCGAGCTGGGGTGAGGCGTACCGGGCCATCGCCGAGCGGATGTTCGCCGGGCTGCACGCCGCCCGGGTCGCCGCCGAGGGGCGCGAGGCGGTCATCGTCTCCCACCAGCTCCCCATCTGGACGCTGCGCCGTTACGTCGAGCGCAAGCGGCTGTGGCACGACCCGCGCCGCCGGCAGTGCGGGCTGGCCAGCCTCACCTCCTTCCACTTCGACGGGGCCAAGGTGGTCGGGATCGGCTACTCCGAGCCGGCCGCCCACCTGATCGCCATGTCGTCGACAGCCCGGACGGCCAAGGGGGCCTGACATGCGTCTCCGGAGGCCGATCGCCGTCCTGCTCGCCGCCGTCACCGCCGGGGCGGCGCTGGTCGGCTGCTCCTCCGGTACCGAGGAGAGTCGGTGCGCCAACAACGACGGCATCGTCGAGTGCGCTCCCGACCAACGCTCCGCCGCCCCGAAGATCGCCGGTGACCTGCTCACCGGCGGCCGGTACGACGTCTCCCAGGCCCGGGGACAGGTGGTGGTGCTCAACTTCTGGGGTTCCTGGTGCGCCCCCTGCCGTGCCGAGGCCGACGACCTGGAGGCCAGCTACCAGGCCACCAAGGGTTCCGGGGTGGCCTTCCTCGGCATCAACGTGCAGGACAGCCGGGACAAGGCGATCGCCTTCGAGGAGGGCCGGGTCACCTACCCGAGCCTGTTCGACCCGGCCAGCCGGCTCGCGCTGGCGCTGGACATCCCGCCGAACACCATCCCGGCCACCGTCGTGCTCGACCGGCAGGGCCGGATCGCCACCGTGATCCGGGCCGCCGTCACGCAGGAGGGGCTGCGGCCCATCGTCGAGCGGATCGCCGCCGAAGAGCCGGCGTCCAACGGTTCCCGCTGATGGGCGAGACGTTCCGCGAACTCGCCCAGTCCGGCCCGCTGCTGCTGGCCATCGGCGCGGCGGCGCTCGCCGGGCTGGTCAGCTTCCTCTCCCCGTGCGTGCTGCCGCTGATGCCCGGCTACCTGTCGTACGTGACCGGCCTGGCCGGCACCGACCTGGAAGGCCGCTCCCGGGCGGCGACCCCGACCGGCGGCGAGCCCGCCCCGACCGGCGGTGACCCGTCACGGCCCGGCGATGACCCGGCCCCGACCGGCGGCGACCCGGCACGGGTCGGGGGCGCGGACGGCGGGGTGGCGGTGGCGACCCGGGCGGCGGTCCGACCGGTGGCGGCGGTCAAGGGGCGGGTGCTGGCCGGGACGCTGCTCTTCATCGCCGGCTTCACCGTCGTCTTCACCGCCACCGCGATCCTCTTCGCCGGGTTCGGCCGGATCTTCTTCGAGTACGAGCGGACCTTCCAGGTCGTCATCGGCGCGTTGATCGTCCTGCTCGGCCTGAGCTACCTGGGCGTGATCCCCGGCATGCAGCGCGAACTGCGCATCCAGCGGCTGCCCGCCGCCGGCCTGCTCGGTGCGCCGGTGCTCGGTGCGGTGTTCGCGCTGAGCTGGATGCCGTGCACCGGCCCGACGCTCGGCGCGGTGCTCGGCATGGCCGCCACCGGCGGGCAGACCGACCGGGCCGTGGTGCTGGCGGTGGCGTACTGCCTCGGGTTGGGGTTGCCGTTCGTGGTCTTCGGGTTGGGCTTCCACCGCCTGCTCGGGGTGTTCCGCGCGGTCCGGCGCAACAGCCGCTGGGTCACCCGGATCGGCGGGGCGCTGCTGATCCTGATCGGCCTGGCGCTGGTCACCGGCGGCTGGCAGGACTTCGTGATCTGGTTGCAGACGACCGTGGGCCCCGGCGAGGTGAGCATCTGATGACGACCGTCGACGACCGGCCGGCGAGTCCGCCCGCCGAGGCTCCCCGCCGCCGGCCGCACCCGCTGCTCGCCCTGCTGCGCAACTCGTGGCGGCAGCTCACCAGCATGCGTACCGCGTTGATCCTGCTCTTCCTGCTCGCGGTCGCGGCCATCCCCGGCTCGGTGCTGCCGCAGCGCGGGGTCAACCCGGAGAACGTCGACAGGTACTTCGTCGAGCACCCCGAGCTGGCCCCGCAGCTCGACCGGATCGGTGCCTTCGAGGTCTTCGGCTCGGTCTGGTTCTCCGCCATCTACCTGCTGCTGTTCACCTCGTTGGTGGGCTGCATCCTGCCCCGGATGCGCGACCACGTGCGGGCGTTGCGGGCCCGTCCGCCGGCCGCCCCGAAGCGGTTGGAGCGGCTGCCGCAGCACACCGTGCTGGAGGCGCCGGCCGCCGCCGACCCGGCGGCGATCGCCGCCGTGCTGCGCCGCCGCCGCTGGCGGGTCGAGGTGCGCGGCAACGAGGTCTCCGCCGAGAAGGGCTACCTCAAGGAGACCGGCAACCTGCTGTTCCACACCTCGCTGGTCGCCGTCCTGCTCGGGGTCGCGCTCGGCTCCTGGTACGGCTGGCACGGCAACCGCCTGCTGGTCGCGGGCGAGGACTTCTGCAACACCCGCCAGCAGTACGCCGAGGCGAAGCTCGGCCCGCGCGTCGACAGCGCCGACCTGCCGCAGTTCTGCATCACCCTGGACGACTTCGACGCCCGGTTCCTGGCGTCCGGGCAGCCGGAGAGCTACCGCGCCACGGTGACCGTCGACCGGCCGGACGGCTCGGACCGGCGGACCGCCGAGTTCTCGGTCAACTCGCCGTTGCGGCTCGGCTCCGCCAACGTCTACCTGCTGGGTCACGGCTACGCCCCGATCCTGAAGTACACCGACCGGTACGGCCGTAGCCAGACCAGCACGGTGCCCTTCCTGACCAGCGGTGACGCCAACCTCACCAGCGAGGGGGTGGCCGCCTTCCCGGACGCCAACGTCGACCCGGCGACCGGCCGGCGGGACGCCGACCAGCAGGTCGCCTTCGAGGGCCTGTACCTGCCGACCGCCCCGGAGACCGGTCCGTTCGCGTCGTCGCAGTTCCCCGAGGAGCGCAACCCGGCGGTGGTGCTGGCCGCCTACCGGGGCAACCTGGGGCTGGACGCCGGCATCCCCGGCTCGGTCTACCAGCTCGACCAGCGCCAGGTGACCAACGGCAAGCTCAAGCAGATCGGCGACAAGAAGCTCGCCCCGGGCGAGACGTGGACCCTGGACGACGGCAGCAAGCTGGAGTTCCTCGGCACCAAGCGGTACATCACCCTCTCCGTCCGGCACGACCCGGGCGAGAAGCTGATGCTCGGGGCCTGCGTGGTGCTGCTGGTCGGGCTGATGGGCTCGCTGTTCGGTCGGCGGCGGCGGGTCTGGTTCCGGGTCATGCCCCCCGACTGTGGATCTCCGACGAGCGGTAGTAGTTTGGTGGCGGCCGGTGGGCTGCCGCGCACCGAGCATCCAGGGTTCGCCGACGAGTTCGCGCAGCTCGTCGCCGCGGTACGCGACGACGGGCGGCCCGGCGCGTGGGCGCGAGAGGGAGTCGAGTGATGTCCGCAGTCTCCGACCAGTTGGTGACGTTCGCGATCCTGGTGTACCTGATCGCGATGATCAGCCACGCCGTCGAGTACGCCCTGGGCAACGTCCGGGCGGTGGCGGCCCGGGTCGCCCCGGCCCGCGAGCTGGTCGGGGCGGGTGTCGGCGCGGCCGGCGTCCCCGCTGCCGGTGGCGCGGATGTCGTGAAGGCCGGTGGGCCGGTGCCGGGCGACGTCGCCGGGACCACGCCGCCGGCGGCCCGCCCGAGCCGGTCGGCCGGCCGGGCGAGGCTGGCCGGGCGGATCGCCGCCGGGCTCACCGTGCTCGCCGCCGCGCTGCACCTGGGCGCGCTGGTCACCCGGGGTCTCGCCGCCGACCGGATGCCCTGGGGCAACATGTACGAGTTCGTGCTGACGGTCACCTGGATCGGGACCGCCGCCTGGCTCGTGGTGCTCTGGAAGCGGCCGTCACTGCGCCGGCTCGGGCTCTTCCTCACCCTGGTCATGGTGTTGCTGCTGGCCTTCGCCGAGCTGAAGCTCTACGTCCAGGTGGTGCCGCTGATGCCGGCGCTCCAGTCGTACTGGTACATCGTCCACGTGTCGACGATCGTCTTCTCCTCCGGCATCTTCCTGCTGGGCGTGGTGCCGGCGGTGGCGTTCCTGCTCCGCAACGGGTACGAGCAGGGCCGGCGGAGCTTCCCGTACACGCTGGCCCGGCGGCTGCCCGGGGCGGCCGACCTGGAACGGCTGACCTTCGCGCTGCACGCCTTCTCGTTCCCGATCTTCACGTTCGCGGTGATCGCGGGCGCGATCTGGGCCGAGGCGGCCTGGGGCCGGGCCTGGGGCTGGGATCCGAAGGAGACCTGGGCGTTCATCTCCTGGGTGGTCTACGCCGGCTACCTGCACGCGCGTGCGACGCCCAGCGTCAGGCGCAACGTGGCGACCTGGATCGCGGTGCTCGGCTTCCTGACCGTGCTGATGAACCTGTTCGGGGTGAACTTCTTCTTCACCGGCCTGCACTCGTACGCCGGGGTGAACTGAACCGGCCGGTGAGCACCCGGTCGACGCCGAGGGTCACCTGGTAGGCGACCTCCGGCACGTCGGCCAGTTCGAGGCGCTCGGCACGTAGGGCGAGCTGGGCGTGCAGCTCGCGGGCCACCGCGTCGCGGATCTCCCGCAGCAGCGGGGAGAGGCCGTCGGGATCGCCCACCGTGTACGCGTCGTCCATGCGTCCCATCCTCTACCGGAGGACCAGGTGTGTCGATGCCCCTTGGCCTGCAGAACGTCTCCCCCTCCCGAAGCCGGTCAGCGGCACCGACCGCCAGCGGTAATTGGTGGTCGTGATGCCTTCGCATTGGCTGACACCTTGACGCCCCATAAGGCTGATGACATCATCGCCGAACGATGTTTGCGTAAACAATCTAAGGCTTAAATCGGACATCAGCTTCGACTGCGGCGTCCGGATGGGGTCGCGCCCGTTGTTGATGTTTACGTAAACATCGACAACGGTAACGTGGTCGACGTTGACGGCCGGCGGGGGAGACGCCTTGACCCCTGGCCCACCCGTCTGCGAGGAGAGACTCTCCATGAGAAAGCTGGACAAGCGCATCGCCTGGGTGCTCGTACCCCCTTGATAGCGATGCACCCTACGAGGACAACGACCAGTCGCTGGACACCAACTCGCCCGGCTGAAAGTTCCCTGAACTCCGCCGTACCGCCACCTGGTTACTCCCGACGCGGCGGACCCGGACGAGAACCTCGTTCCCCCGCTATTGGAGCCGCACATGTTCCCGAAGCAGACAGGCGTCAGATCCGGCGCCGCTCCGCTTTCCCGTCCCTTCCCCCTCCTTGTCCTGCTCCTGCTGCTCGCCCTGGTCGCGGCGGTCGGCACGGTCCTCCTCCCTACAGTGAGCGAGGCCATCACCCGCTCCTCGCAGACCATGTACACCCCGCCGTCCGGCACCCCCGCCCCCGGCACGCTCTACCCCAGGGGGATACGGCTGGAGCACAGCGGGTCGTCCAACGGCACCATGCTCGCCACCTTCGAGCAGTACACCACCGGCAAGCCCGTCTTCCCGATCTACCGCAGCACCGACACCGGCAACTCCTGGACCAAGATCTCGGAAGTCGCCGACACGCAGAACGGCTGGGGCATGCGCTGGCAACCACAGCTGTTCGAACTGCCCACCGCGATCGGCAACTTTCCCGCCGGGACCATCCTGGCCGCCGGCGACTCCGTCCCCAGTAACCGCTCCGGGTTCAAGATCGACATGTACGCCAGCACGAACCAAGGGCAGAGCTGGACCTTCGTCAAGAACATCGTCAACGGCGCGGGCAGACCGGTCTGGGAACCCTTCTTCCTGGTCAACGGCAACAAACTCATCGTCTACTACTCCGACGAGCGAGACAGCAGCCACAGCCAGAAGCTGGTGCACCAGGTCAGCACGGACGGCATCAACTGGGGCCCCGTCGTCGACGACGTGGCGACCTCCACCCAGAGCGACCGGCCCGGCATGTCGACAGTTGCGAAGCTGCCGAACGGTAACTACGTGATGACGTACGAGTACGGGGGCTCGCCGGCGGGAAACCTCGCGGTCTATTACAAGATCTCCTCCAACCCCGAGGCGTTCGGCTCAGTCACCGGCCAGGTCCTGAGGTCGACCGACGGCCACACCGCCTTCTGGAACCCGTACATCACCTGGCTTCCCACCGGCGGCTCCAACGGCACCCTCGTCGTCAGTGCGCAAAGCACAACCGACGTGTTCGTCAACACCCAGGGCGGTGCCGCGAACGCCTGGACCCGTGTCGATTCCAAGGTCGCCGGCGGCTACAGCCGCGGCATGGTTCCGCTGGCCGACGGCCACAGCCTGGTGGTGCTCAGCGGCGGCTACAACGGCAGCACCGTCAACTCCGTCACGTACAGCACCATCGACCTGGGCGGCGTCGTGCCGACAACACCGGTCCCGTCCACGGGGACGACGACGGCGAGGCTGATCGGCGCCCAGTCGGGTCGTTGCCTCGACGTGCCGAACAGCAACTCCGCAAACGGGACCAGGCCGGCGCTCTGGGACTGCCACACCGGGACCAACCAGCAGTGGACGTACAACGCCTCCACCCGCCAGTTGCAGTCGCTCGGCAAGTGCCTGGACGTCTCCGGTCAGAGCACGACGCCGGGCGCCACGGCGGTCCTCTGGGACTGCAGCAGCGGTGCCAACCAGCAGTGGACCCTCACCAACAACACCGTGGTGGGAGTCCAGTCCGGGCTGTGCCTGGACGTGGCCAACAACGCGACCGCGAACGGTTCAGCGGTGAACATGTGGACCTGCAACGGAGGCGCCAACCAGCGGTGGACCCGCGGCTGACACCAACCTGACGTGGGAGGGATCCGGAACGCCTGTTCCGGATCCCTCCCACGTCTCTCTCGGATGGCGTCAAGAACTGATAGCTGCTTTATCGTGTCGTTCAACAGCCCGCCGGGCTGCGAAAGGAGCACCGTAGCGATGATCCCAGCATCGCCGGACGGTGTGCCGCGGGCCCTCGCAGGATCGTCAGGCATCACCCGGCGCCACCGGCGCGTGTCGATGGCGGACGTGGCCCGAGCGGCCGGTGTCTCCGCGCAGACGGTATCCCGCGTCTCCACCGGCCATCCCGGGGTTGTCGCGTCCACCCGCCAACAGGTTCTTGCGGCGATGCAGCAGTTGGGCTACCGGCCCAACAGCGCGGCCCGGGCGCTGAAGAACGGCGAGTTCCGCACCATCGGCGTCATCATCTTCACGCTGTCCACCACGGGGAACAGCCGGCTGCTCGAGGCGATCGCCACCCACGCCAGCCGTGCTGGTTACGTGATCACGCTCATGCCCGTGGCGACACCCACCCAGCACGGCGTGCTGGGCGCGTTCACCCGACTGGGCGAGTTGGCGGTGGACGCCGTCATCGTGGTGATGGAGGTGCATCTGCTCGACGCCGCGATGTTCGTCCTCCCGCCAGGGGTGCATGTCGTGGTCGTCGACTCCGATGCCGGCGACCGTTACAGCGTGGTGGACACCGATCAGGCCGACGGCGCGCGGCAGGCCGTCCAACACCTGCTCGACCTCGGCCACCACACCGTCTGGCACGTCGCCGGGCCGCCGGAGTCCTTCGCCGCCGGGCGTCGGGCGACGGCGTGGCGCTGCGTGCTTGAAGGGGCGGGTCGGCCCGTACCGGCGATGTACCGCGGCGACTGGTCGGCCGAATCCGGCTACCGCGCCGGCCTCCTGCTGGCAGACGAGGCGTCGTGCACCGCGGTTTTCGCCGGCAACGACCAGATGGCCCTCGGCGTGCTGCGGGCGTTGCACGAGAAGCAACGGGTCGTTCCCCGCGACATCAGCGTGATCGGCTTCGACGACATCCCGGACAGCGCCTCGTTCATCCCACCGCTGACCACGATCCATCAGGACTTCGCCGAAGTAGGCCGCAGATGCGTCGAGACCGCGCTGCGACAGATCCGCAACCAGCCCGTCGAGCCCGGTACCAGCCTGGTGCCGAACCGGCTAGTGATACGGGCCAGCACGGCAGCACCGCGAACCGCCTGACCCAAACCGGGCTGCTCCTGCCGGTGCTTCCGCCCGCATCGTCGGTGCAGGAGTTGAAGCGTGCCGTGTCCCGCGCCCGGATCGTCGTTGCTTGGCTCTGGAGTGGTCAGGTGCCGAACCAGCCGGGGACGTCGAGGCGGAAGGAATCCGGCGGGGTGACCGCGCGCAGGTCGTCCTCCAGGGCGGCCACCCGCTCCGCTCCGAGTCGCGCCACCCAGCGCTCCCGCAACGCGTCGAAGAGCACCGCCGACCGGCGTAGCCCGTCGACACCCTTCTCCGTCATCCGGACCAGTTTGCGGCGGGCGTCGGCCGGGTCTTCGGCGCGTTCGAGGTAGCCGAGGGCGACCAGCCGGTCGACGGTCTTGCCGGCGGCCTGCTTCGAGACGCCCAGGCGGTGGCCCAGGTCGGACGCCGTGGTACCGGCGACGCCGACGGCCTGGAGGACGAAGCCGTGCGCCGGCCGCAGCTCCGGGTGACCCTGCCGGGCCAGCTCGGCGTGCAGCTCGTCGACGAGGCTACGGAAACCGGCGAGCAGCAGCAGCGGCAGCACGAAACCGGGGCGCTCGGGGTCAGCCGTCGACATCTTCGACAACCTGGTTTACTGTTTGGACAACCACGTTGACTATCGTACGTGAGGGGTGCCCCCATGTCCCGACCGACCTTCACCGTCCACACCCTCGACACCGCGCCCGACGCCGCCCGCCCGACCATGGCCGGCGTGCAGCGGAAGCTCGGCCACCTGCCCGGCGCGGTCGGGCTGATGGCCGAATCCCCCGAACTGCTCAAGGGCTTCCTGACCGCCTCCGCGACCTTCGAGGCCACCGACCTCGCACCTGTCGAGCGGGAGGTGGTGGTGCTGACGGTCGCCACCCGCAACCGGTGCCACCTCTGCGTGGCGATGCACACCGCCACCCTGACCCGACTGGGTGCCGCCGCCGAACTGATCGCCGCGCTGCGCGACGGCAGCGAACTGCCGGAACCCCGGCTGGCGGCGCTGCGCCGGTTCACCCTCGCCGTCCTCGACCACGCCGGTGACGTCCCGGACGACGAGCTGACCGCCTTCCTCGACGCCGGCTACCGGCCCCGGCACGCCCTGGACGTGGTGCTCGGGGTCGGGACGTACACCATCTCGACCCTCGCCAACCGGCTCACCCGCGCCCCGCTCGACCCGCCCCTGACCGGTTACGCCTGGAAGCCGGCGGCCTGATCGGAAAACGCGGTCCTGGGCAGGTTCGGCGGGGAAAGGACGCCTGCTGCCGGGTGCGCATGACTGAGTGTGGTTCTGCGCCACGGCTGACCGGAAGCCAGGTCATCGCCAGGTGCGGGCGGTGGTCGGCTACGGGCGCGGCCGGGTCCAACCGAGGAAGCGCTGGTACAGCGCTCCTGGTTTCGGGGCGTCCTGGGGGTGGAGCCGGTACAGATCCTCGACGGCGGTGTACAGCATCCCGGCCAGGTAGATCGACAGGGCGACCCGGCTGTTCCGGTAGTCGGCCGCGAGGGTCAGCCGGGCGGTGGCGCACGGCCACGGACCGCCGCAGGCCCGGCAGAGCCACAGCGGCCGGAGTGGGACGTGGAGCCGGGAGCGCTGCACAGGGCTGGTCATCGGGTGCTCCTCACCTCGCCGGTGGACCTGGGGTGGGTCGTGGCGTCGCCGCCGTGCCGGCACTCCCGGCGTGCAGACCGTCCGTCGTCGAGATGCCCGGCGACTGCCCCTGGAAGCGGGGCCGTCCGTCGCCGACGTGCCGGACGGCCCCGCCACGGTTCCACCCGTCCTTTCGGTCGGATCCGGGCGGTTCCGGGTGTGCACAGTCTGATCAGGACGGAATACGATCGGAAGGCGATCGGTCACCCTGTGTGTTCCCCGGCGGTGACGGTGAGGCCGGTGAGAAACGCGGGGCGCGACGGTGAGGAGACGTGCGGATGGACGAGCGCTTGCGGGTGCTGATCGAGGAGCTGCGGCACATGCGGGCCGCCCGGAAGATGACCCAGGAGGAGTTGGCCAAGGCGGTCAACTACTCGCCGTCCACCGTGGCCATGGTCGAGACCGGGGCGCGGAAGCCGCCGCCCGACTTCTGGGAGCGGGTCGACGTGGCGCTCGACACCGGGGGTGCGTTCGCCCGGATGCTGGCCCGCCTCGGATCGCCGCAGTGGATGCGGGAGTGGGAGGCCAACGAGCGGCAGGCCACCGTGCTCCGGTCATTCGAGAATGTGGTGGTGCCGGGGCTGCTCCAGACGGCGGCCTATGCCCGCGCGCTGTTCCGCAGCGTCGGCCTCTTCGACGAGCAGGAGGTGGAGCGGCGGGCCGAGGCGCGGTTGGCCCGGCAGGCGGTGCTGGCCGGCGAACGACCGCCGCAGCTCGTCGCGGTGCTCGACGAACACGTGTTACGCCGCCCGGTCGGTGGGCCGGTGGTGATGCGCGAGCAACTGTTGCGCCTGGTGAAGGTCGCCACCGAGCACACCCGGGTCCGGCTGCACATCGTGCCCGCCTCGGTCGGGGCATATCCAGGTGTCGCCGGGGCCTTCGTGCTGGCTACGCTGCCCACCGGGGAGGACGTCGTCTATCTGGACGATCAGCTCAAGGGTCAGGTGATCGACCACACCGAGGACGTGCTGGCGGTCCGGTCGGCCTGGGAGTCGATCCAGGGCGAGGCGCTGCCGCCCCGGCAGTCGATCGATCTGTTGACGGAGGTGGCGAAGTCATGGAGCTGACCGGCGCGCGGTGGCGCACCAGCACTCGGAGCAGCACCAACGGCGGCAACTGCGTCGAGGTGGCCGACAACCTGCCCGGCCTGGTCGCCGTCCGCGACAGCAAGGACCGCGACGGTGGAGTGCTGACCTTCACCCCGGCCGCCTGGCGGTCGTTCGTCGCGCTCGCCCGTACCCGCTGACCCGCCCGCCGACCCCGTGCCAGCCGGCACCGGTCCGCGCCTGCTGATCCGCGTCCACTGGCCCGCGCTCGCTGACTCGGCTGCCGGGCACAGGGCGGGTGTCAGCCGTGGAGGAAGGGGAGCAGCAGGGCGGTCAGCTCGGCCGGGCGCTCCTCGAACAGCCAGTGGCCGCTGTCGGCGACCACCTGGCCGTCGACCGTGCGGGCGTACCGGCGTACCTGGTCGGCGACCTGTCCGCCGAGGCTGGCCGCGGCACCGATGGCCAGCACCGGCATCGGCAAGGGGTTCCTCCGGTACGCGGCGTTGTCCGCGACGTCCTGCGCGAACGCCCGGAAGTAGCCGAAGCTCGCCCGCAGGTGGGCCGGGTCGCTCAGGTGCCGGGCGTACTCCTCGATGTCGTCCGGGCCGATGCTGCCCTTGTGCACCATGATCGAATCGGTGAAGCGGTCCACCCAGCGCGGCTCCCGGCCGGCGACCAGCTCCTCGGGCAGGCCGTTGGTGACGTTGAAGAAGCCGAAGTTCCACACCGCCGGCCCGGCGGCGGTCAGTGCGGGGAACGTGTAGATGCTCTCGTCCGGGATCGGCGCCTCGGTCAGCACCAGCCGGGACACCGCGTCGGGGTGGGCGGCGGCGTAGGCGTACGCGACCATGGTGCCCACGTCGTGGCCGACCAGCCGGATGTCGCCGGCCAGGCCCAGGCCGGTCAGCAGCCCGTGCAGGTCGGCGGCGACGGTCAACTTGTCGTACCCGTCGGGTGGGGCGTCGCTGTCGCCGAACCCGCGCAGGTCGGGGGCGATCACCTGGTACGTCGCGGCCAGTTCCGGCAGCAGCCCCCGCCACATCCGCCAACACTGCGGGTAGCCGTGCAGCAGCACCACGGTCGGCCCCTGACCGCCCCGGACATAGTTGATCGCCACGTCACCGACCTGGGCCCGTTGCTCGGTGAACCCCGTCGGAACCCGTCCGTCGCCCATCCCCGCCCCCGTCCGACGTCGACGGCCCGACCGGCCGACCCACCGTCACCCGTCCAACGAGCAGCCGTCGGCCGGAGAGACGCACCTGCCCGTGCGGAGAGACGCTCGCCGAGATCTTGGCAGGAAGTGGCCCCTGTGAGGGCCGTTTCTTTCCAAGATCTCTGACCAAGGCCGCCATCGGTCCGGGTGGGGAGGCGCACACCGCTGGGGCGGACCCGGCGTGGGCGGTGCCGGCGGTGGTGCGGGAGACTGGCCGTATGGCGGCTCGTGGCTTCCCGTACACCGATCTCAAGGACTTCCTCGCGGCGCTGGAGCGCGCGGGCGAGCTGCGGCGGGTGACCGTCCCGGTGGACCCCACGCTGGAGATCAGCGAGGTGGTCACCCGGACGGTCCGGGCCGGCGGGCCGGCGCTGCTCTTCGAGCGGCCCACCCGGGGCGAGATGCCGGTGGCGATCAACCTGTTCGGCACCGAGAAGCGGATGGCGATGGCGCTCGGCGTCGAGTCGCTGGACGAGATCGGCGACCGGATCGGCGCGTTGATCAAGCCGGAGCTGCCGGTCGGCTGGTCCGGCATCCGCGAGGGCCTGGGCAAGGTCATGCAGCTCAAGTCGGTGCCGCCGCGCAAGGTGAAGACCGCTCCCTGCCAGGAGCTGGTCTACTCCGGCGACGACGTCGACCTGAACAAGCTGCCCGGCCTCCAGGTCTGGCCCGACGACGGCGGGATCTTCCACAACTACGGGCTGACCCACACCAAGCACCCGGAGACCGGCAAGCGCAACCTCGGGCTCTACCGGCTCCAGCAGCACTCCCGCAACACCCTCGGCATGCACTGGCAGATCCACAAGGACTCCACCGCCCACCACGCGGTCGCCGAGCGGCTCGGCCAGCGGCTGCCCGTCGCCATCGCCATCGGCTGCGACCCGGTGGTCAGCTACGCCGCCTCCGCGCCGCTGCCCGGCGACATCGACGAATACCTGTTCGCCGGGTTCCTGCGCGGCGAACGGGTCGAGATGGTCGACTGCCTCACCGTCCCGTTGCAGGTGCCGGCGCACGCGCAGATCGTGCTGGAGGGCTACCTGGAGCCCGGCGAGCGGCTGCCCGAGGGGCCGTTCGGTGACCACACCGGCTTCTACACCCCGGTCGAGCCCTTCCCGGTGCTGCACGTCGAGACGATGACCATGCAGCGTGCGCCGGTCTACCACTCGATCGTCACCTCCAAGCCGCCGCAGGAGGACCACGGCCTCGGCAAGGCCACCGAGCGGATCTTCCAACCGCTGCTCAAGCTGATGATCCCGGACATCGTCGACTACGATCTGCCGGCCGCCGGGGTGTTCCACAACTGCGCGATCGTGTCGATCCGCAAGCGCTACCCGAAGCACGCGCAGAAGGTGATGAACGCGATCTGGGGCGCGCACCTGATGTCGCTGACCAAGCTGATCGTGATCGTCGACGAGGACTGCGACGTGCACGACTACGCCGAGGTCGCCTTCCGGGCCTTCGGCAACGTCGACTACGCCCGCGACCTGCTGCTCACCGAGGGGCCGGTGGACCACCTCGACCACTCGTCCTACCAGCAGTTCTGGGGCGGCAAGGTGGGTGTCGACGCGACCCGCAAGCTGCCCACCGAGGGCTACACCCGGGGCTGGCCGGAAGAGATGACCATGTCGCCGGAGGTCACCTCCCTGGTCGACAAGCGCTGGAAGGAGTACGGCATCTGATGGCCACCGCCGTCGCACCGCCCGCCCGGCCGGGCCGGGTCAAGTCCTTCCTCAGGCTCGTCGCGATCGAGCACTCCGTCTTCGCGCTGCCGTTCGCGTACCTGTCGGCGCTGACCGCGATGCAGGTCAACGGCGGGCGGGTGCGCTGGTGGGACCTGCTGCTGATCACCGTGGCGATGGTCGGGGCACGGACGTTCGCGATGGCGGCCAACCGGATCCTCGACCGGCGGATCGACGCCCGGAACCCGCGTACGGCTGGCCGGGAACTGGTCACCGGGGCGGTGAGCGTGCGGACGGCCTGGACCGGCGCGGCCGTCGCCCTGGTGGTCTTCCTCGCCGCCGCCGCCCTGCTCAACCCGCTCTGCCTGGTGCTCGCCCCGCTCGCCGTGATCCCGCTGGTGGTCTACCCGTACGGCAAGCGGTTCACCGACTGGCCGCACGCCATCCTGGCGATCGCCCAGGCGGTCGGGCCGGTCGGCGCGTGGCTGGCGGTCACCGGCACCTTCGCCGGCTCCTGGCCGGCCTGGCTGCTCGGCGCGGCCGTCGGCCTGTGGATCGGCGGCTTCGACCTGATCTACGCCTGCCAGGACGACGAGGTCGACCGCCGGATCGGGGTACGCAGCGTCCCCGCCCGCTACGGCCGCCGCTTCGCGCTGCACGCCTCCACCGTCGCGCACGTGATCACCTTCGCGCTGTTCATCTGGTTCGGTGCGCTGGTCGGCTACGGCTGGCCCTGGTGGATCGGCCTGGCCCTCACCGCAATCGCCTTCGGCTACCAGCACCTGGTGGTAACCCCCACCGACCTGAGCAAGGTCAACCGGGCGTTCTTCACCGCCAACGGTTTCGTCGGCATCGCCCTGTTCGCCTTCGCCCTCCTAGACCTACTAATCCGCCTAAACCTGCACCCGTAACCCCCCACCCCCACCCCCACCCCCACCCCCACCCCCCTCGGCCCCGCCCTCGCCCTCGCCCCGCCCCGGTGATCAAGAAGTTTGCGTCAATCTGAAGATCGAACGTGACGTAAACCTCTTGATCACCGGGCCGGGAGCGAGGGGGGTGGGGAGGGGGGTGGGGGGTGGGGGTCAGGGGTGGGTGTTTGCTGGGTAGCGGGCGCTTTCCAGGGTCCAGTCGATGGTGCCTCGGACGGCGTTCGCGAGGCCGTCGAGGTGGACGGTTACGGACTCGTCCAGGGCCGGGCCGAACGACGGCACCGCCGCGCGTTGCGCCTCGAAGCGGGCCATCGTGTCCCGCCACCGGTCGGCGACCAGCTCCACCGCCTCCGATACCGGCACGTCCCGCTCGGCGGCCAGGGCCAGCACCAGGTTGTGCCCGCCCGAGGTGACCCGGTCCCGTTCCATCGAGGCGATGTCGTTGTACCAGGAGAGCAGGTCGTTGCCGAGTTCGCCGATCCGACGCAGCAGCGGATGGTGGTAGACCGCGTCGGGCAGCGCCCGGCCCCCGACGAACTCGATCAGCGGATACGACACGTACGCCGCCGAGGTGGCCCGGCGCAGCGCGACGTACTCGGCCACCCCGGGCACCTGTCCGCTCTCCTTCGCCACCGCCTCCCGCCAACTGCCGTCCAGGTGGTCGGCGACCGCGTCGGCGAAGCGCAGCCGCCAGCGTGCCGGCATCCGGCGGCGGGGCGTCCGCCACGCCTCCACCAGCAGCCGCCGCAGCGGCCCGCCGAAACCCGGATGCCGCCGTCGGGGGCCGTCGTGCAGCAGGGTCAGCGTCCCCGTCCGCAGCGCCCGGATCTGCTCCGGGGCCAGCCGGCCCGGCCCGTCGCAGGCGTCGTCCACCAGGAAGAACCAGGTGAACATGGTGGCCACGGTACGCAGATCCGGCTCGCTCGCGTCCGGATAGAGGCGGCCGGCGTACCGGGCGAAGCCGGCCCGGTCGAGCCGGCGCAACGCCTCGGCGTCCAACGGGAGACCCAGCCGGGGCAGTCGGTCCAACAGCCACTCCTGCACCCTGTCGGCGTGCGGGGAGAGCCGGGGTGGGATCGGGCACGCCGACCGTAACGACCAGAGGACCTCGTCGACCATCAACCGATGCCTCCCCCGTGCGGTGTGGATCAACAGACGGCAGCATCGCAGGTCGGTCACCGACGCGCCGCCCGGCCCGCGTGCCCCTCGAGTGGATCAGGGAGTTCGTGACCCCCACCGGCCGGGGCGGTGACCGGGCCGGGACGGACGGTCGAAGGGCGATGTCCGGGGGTGGGCGTCGACGGCCGGTGTGCACCAGGCAGGCTGGGCGTATGCGCGAACCATGGGTGGTGGGGGTCTCCGGGGCGTCCGGCACCCCGTACGCGGCGGCCGTCGTCCGGGGGCTGCTCGACGCCGGGGAGCCGGTGGACCTGATCGTCTCCCGGGCCGCCCGACTGACCGTCCTCGACGAGACCGGCCGGCCGTTCCGGGACGGTCACTGGGCCGAGGATCTCGCCGGCTGGCTGGGCCGGGACCTCACCGACGACGACGTACGGCACTGGCCGGCGGGCGACATCGCGGCCGGGCCGAGCAGCGGTTCCTACCGGGTACGGGGGATGGCGGTGGTGCCGGCCAGCACGGCAGCCTGCGCCGGCATCGCCATCGGGCTGTCGAAGGATCTGCTGCAACGCGCCGCCGAGGTCAACCTCAAGGAACGGCGGCCGGTGGTGCTGGTGCCCCGGGAGACCCCGGTGACCCGCAGTCACCTGGAGCACCTGATCGCGCTGCACGACGCGGGCGCGGTGGTGCTGCCGGCCAGCCCCGGCTTCTACGGCGCGGGGGCGTCCGCCACCGCCCAGCAACTGGTCGACTTCGTCGCCGGCAAGGTGCTGGACGCCCTCGGCGTGCCGCACACCCTGTTCCGCCGCTGGTCGGGGCAGTTGGCCGCCGAGCGCTGACGAGCCACTCGACCCGGCCGGAGGCGGGCCGGACCTTTCGGCCGGCCCGCGCGCCCGTCTCGCACCATTCAGTACATCCCGGCATTGGCCGGACCCGGCCCGGTCGAGGCGGCGGGGCCCACATTGCGTGGCTTGCCCATGTCATCCGCCTCGTCCAACATGCCCTCCCCTTCCAGCAGGGCCCGCACCTCGGATTCCCGAAACCGGCGATGCCCGCCTGGAGTCCGGATGCTGCCTATCCGGCCGGCCGCCGCCCAACGCGTCACAGTCTTCGGGTCTACCCGAAACAGCGCGGCGACCTCACCCGGTGTCAGCAGGCGATCTCCAGTGTCCACAGCCCCCTCCTCGCGTCGACGAAGCCCTCGGCTGAACACACTGCCCCCGGCCGGTGCGAGCCCAGAGCCGTCATGAGGGACGTATGGCAATTACAGCACCAGCGAACTGGCCTGTCCGCCAAACGCGAAAAACGCACGGAGTGGGAAGTTAGTAAATGGTACCGGCGCGGGACTCCCTTGACCGTCGGTCTGCGAACTGTCACCTGCTGTCATATCCAACGGATGCCGGTCGCCGGACGTTACGCCCCAACGGATAGGCTCACACTCCGTGGACGCGATCGACCGGAGCCTCGTCGAACTGCTGCGCGGCAACGCCCGCCTGTCGTACGCCGAACTGGCCCGGCAGGTCGGCCTCTCCGCGCCGGCCGTGCACGAACGGGTCGGCAAACTGGAATCCAGTGGCGTCATCCGGGCATACCGGGCCGAGGTGGAGCCGGAGTCGATCGGGCTCGGGGTGACCGCGCTGATCGGCATCGTCGAGGACTCCGGCGGGGACACCGACGACGTGCTGGAGACGTTCCGGCAGATGCCCGAGATCGAGTCCTGCTACTTCATGGCCGGCGTCGAGTCCTTCCTGCTCAAGGCGCGGGTGGGCACCATCGCCGAGCTGGAGCAGTTGATCGTCAGGTTGAGCCGTACCCCCGGGGTGGCCTCCACCCGCACCGGCATCGCGCTGTCGACCAAGTGGGAGAACCGGCCCCAGCCGATCGAGCCGCCGACCTCCTGACCGGCCGGCCTGCTCGGCGGTCGTCCCGGGCGCCGGACGTCCCCGCCGAGCGACGTCGGGTCGACCCGAACGCGAGCTGAACTCGCTTGTAACGTTGCCGACATGACTCATCTGGACCGGTGCGACGAGGCCAGCCGGGTGTGGGTGACCGAGGCCATCGCCTCGGTGGAGGCCGACGCCAACCGGTCCGCCGACACCCACCTGCTGCCGTTTCCGCTGCCCCGGCAGTGGGGGATCGACCTCTACCTCAAGGACGAGTCGGTGCACCCCACCGGTTCGCTCAAGCACCGGTTGGCCCGCTCGCTCTTCCTCTACGGGCTCTGCAACGGCTGGATCGGGCCGTCGACCACGGTGATCGAGGCGTCCTCCGGCTCGACGGCGGTCTCCGAGGCGTACTTCGCCCGGATGCTCGGGCTGCCGTTCGTCGCGGTGATGCCCGCCTCCACGTCACCGGAGAAGATCGCTCAGATCGAGTTCCACGGCGGGCGCTGCCACCTGGTCGCCGACCCGGCCAAGGTGGTGGTCGAGGCGCGCTGGCTCGCCGAGGACACCGGCGGGCACTTCATGGACCAGTTCACCTATGCCGAGCGGGCCACCGACTGGCGGGGCAACAACAACATCGCCGAGTCGATCTACGCGCAGCTCTCCCTGGAACGGCACCCCGTGCCGGCCTGGATCGTGGTCGGCGCGGGCACCGGCGGCACCAGCGCCACCATCGGCCGGTACGCCCGCTTCCAGCGGCTGCCCACCAAGCTCTGCGTGGTCGACCCGGAAAACTCGGCGTTCTACCCGGCCTGGCAGGCCGCCGACTGGTCGGTACGCACCGGCCGGGGATCCCGGATCGAGGGGATCGGCCGACCCACCGTCGAGGCATCCTTCCTCCCCTCGGTGGTGGACCGGATGACCCAGGTGCCGGACGCCGCCTCGCTGGCCGCCATGCGCGCCGGCTCGGCGGTGCTCGGTCGGCGGGTCGGCGGCTCCACCGGCACCAACCTGTGGGGGGCGTTCGGGCTGATCGCGGAGTTGCTCGCGCAGGGCCGGACCGGCTCGGTGGTCACCCTGATCTGCGACGCCGGAGAGCGGTACGCCGACACCTACTACGACGACGACTGGGTGGCCGGGCAGGGCCTCGACCTCGCCCCGCACCTGGCCACCATCGAACGGTTCCTCACCACCGGCACCTGGCCGGCCTGACCCCCGGCCGGTCAGTGCAGCGGTGCCGGTCGCAGTGGTGCCGGCCCGGTGTGCGGCCGGCCCGGTGTGCGGTGCCGGCCCGGTGGGGATCAGGTTGCGGGCCGCCGCGTGCGGGTGGGGTGCAGCGGCCTGTGGAGCTGATGACGTCGACGACTCAGTCAGCCCAGATCGGCCCGGTCGGCCAACCCGGGGTAGTGCCGGACCAGCCCCGCGCCGTCCACCTCCAGCTCGGCGCGGAAGGTGTCGCTGGTGAAGCCCACCCGGCCCGGCCCGAGCGCCGTGTAGACCTGCTCGCCGGCCACCACCTCCAGGCTCGGCACCAGCACCCAGGCCACGGTGATCCGGTGCTCGGTGCTGGACGTCGCGCCGGCCAACCCCAGTCGGCGGATCGGCAGGCTGTTGAACAGCGCCGAACCGCCCAGGTCGACGTCGAGCGCGTCGTGCAACCGGTCGGTGTCCTCGATGCCGGGCAGCCCCGCCGGTGGCCGACCGGCCGCCCGTAGCGCCGCGTCCAGGTCGCCCTGCTCGCCGGTGGTCACCCGCCAGCCCGCTGCCCCGCGTTCCAGCCGTACCGCCCGCGACCAGCCCGCTCCCTCGGCCTCCACGGCGAGCGAGACGGTGGCCCCGTCCGCGCCGGTCGCCAGCCGGTATCGGCAGGTGTAGGGGACCGGGTCGACCGCCAGTTGGGTGCCGTGCGCGGTGAACCCGGACCCGTCGTCGAGGACGACGTGCTCGGCCCCGGCGGTGTCCGTCCGACTCCAGAAGAGTGACCTCGGCATGGTCCGGACGTTACGCCAGCCGGCCGCCGACGGCAGCGCATGCGGAAACGCCGCCCCGGAGCGTGGGCTCCGGGGCGGCGTCGAGAATCCGTCGAATCAGTGGGTACGCGCCGGCGGTCGGCCGCCGAAGCCCCGCCGGTCGTCGCGCGGCCGGTCGTCGCGGACCAGTCCCTCGGTACGGAACCCGCCCCGGCGGTCGCCGCCACGCGGCTCACCGCTGCCGAACCGGCGCTCCCCGGAACGCTGCTCGCTCCGGACGTCCCGGTCGCCGAAGCGCTGCTCGCCCCGGTCGCCGAAGCGCCGGTCGGTGCGGTCGCCGTAACCCCGGTCGGCCTGGGCGCGATCACCGTAGCCACGCTCACCGGTGGGTCGGTCGCGGTAACTGCGCTCACCGGTGGGGCGGGCGCTGTAGCTGCGGTCGCCGTAGCCGCGGTCCCCGGTGGGGCGGTCGCCCCGTGCGTCAGGCCGTCGCCCGGCGCGGTCGCCGAAGGACCGGTCAGCGAAGCGTCGCTCCCCGGTCGGCCGGTCGGTGCCGGACCGCTCCCCGAAGCGGGAACCCTGGTCACCGCCCCGGTCGCCGTAGCTGCGGTCCCCGGTCGGTCGATCGCCGCCGTAGCTCCGGTCCCCGCTGTGACCCCGGCTGTCCCGGCTGCCGCCGTAGCTCCGGGAGTCCCGGTCGCCGAAGCGGCGCGGCCGGTCGCCGTGCCGACGCGGCTCGGGCTCCTCGCGTACCGGAACCGGGACGCCGCTGGGCTCGCGGGCACCGGTCAGCTCGGTCAGCACCGCGTCACCGACCCGCACCCGGGTCTCGGCCGGCGCCACGCCGGCCTTCTCCAGCATCGCCAGCGTGGTCCGCCGCTGCTTGGGCAGCACCAGCGTGGCCACCGCGCCCGACTCGCCGGCCCGAGCGGTACGGCCCGCCCGGTGCAGGTAGTCCTTCGGATCCTTCGGAGGATCGATGTGCAGCACCAGGGAGACCCCGTCGACGTGGATGCCCCGGGCCGCCACGTCGGTGGCGACCAGCACGTCCATCCGTCCCTCACGGAACTCGGCGAGGGTCTTGGTACGCATCCGCTGGGTCTTGCCGCCGTGCAGCCCACCGGCCCGTACGCCCACCGCGCCGAGCTGCTCCACCAGCCGGTCGACGCCGAGCTGGGTACGGGCGAAGAGCATGGTCCGGCCGGGGCGGGCCGCGATCGACGCCGCCACGGCGAACTTGTCGTGCGGCGGGATCAGCAGCAGGTGGTGGTCCATGGTGGACACCGACGCGGTCGACGGGGCGGTGGAGTGCGTCACCGGGTCGGTCATGAACCGCCTGACCAGCGTGTCGACGTCACCGTCCAGAGTGGCCGAGAAGAGCAGCCGCTGGGCGTTCGCCGGGGTCTTGGAGAGTAGTTCGGTGACCTCGGGAAGGAAGCCCATGTCGGCCATCTGGTCAGCCTCGTCGAGGACGGTCACCTCGACGTCGTCCAGGATGCAGACGCCCCGGTTGATCAGGTCGCCGAGCCGGCCCGGGGTGGCCACGACGATCTCGACGCCCCGACGCAGCGCGTCGATCTGCCGGTCGTACGGGACGCCGCCGACGGCGGTCTTGAGGAAGATCCCGACGGCCTTGCCGAGCGGCAGCAGCGCGTCGTTGACCTGCATCGCCAGTTCGCGGGTGGGGACCAGGACCAGGGCGCGGGGGTGCAGCGGCCGGGCCCGGTTGCGCTCGGCGAGCCGGGCGATGATCGGCAGGCCGAAGGCCAGGGTCTTGCCGGAGCCGGTCTGGCCCCGGCCGAGCACGTCCCGGCCGGCGATGGCGTCGGGCAGGGTGGCCCGCTGGATCTCGAACGGGGTGGTGATGCCCTGCCGGGCGAGGGTGTCGACCAACTGCCGGGGCAGCCCCAGGTCGGCGAAGCCGACGACGGGGGTGGCCTGGGCCGGGTCTGTGCCGGTGACGTCACCGGTCGGGAGGTCTTGGGCGGACGGAATGCTGCCGGGTTCAACGGAGGTGGTCAAGAAATGCCTTTCGAGCGGGGCGCATCTTCGCGATGGCCCGCCGCAGCATGAGGTACGCCGCCGAATCGCCCGCAAGATCGCCCAGGGGCACGCCACGCGCGCCGGGTCAGTGATCCCGACAAGTGTACGGCGATCCGGCGATGTCGCCAGTGCACCCCGAGCCGGTAGTGGGCGGACTCACCCCGCCCCGGTCGGCCTCACCTGCCCGGCAGGCCGCCCCACCAGCATGTCCCGGTCGGCCGGCTTCACTGGGACAGCATGTTGCCGACCAGCCCGTCCATCACGTCGTTGGCCAGCAGGACGACCAGCACACTGATCGCCACCAGCAGCCCCAGCGAGGCGGCGAGCACGACCACCACCCGGGTGGTCCTGCTTCGTGAGGGCGGCGTGTCGGACCAGCCCTGGGCCAGGATGTGCCCGGTCAGCGAGCCGGAGTTCTCCACCGGATTGGCTGCCGGAAAAGCGACAGTCGAGTGCCCCGGCCCGTCGGTGCCGCCGCCGTAGCCGACGCTCGCCAGGTCCGGGCCGCCCCGGTAGGACGTACCGGTGGAGGGGCGGGCGGAACCGGCGACCGTCCCGCGTGGGCCGGATGCGGACGGGGGCAGCGCGGGGGCCGGCACCACCGGCAGCGTCGACGTGGCGCCCTCGGCCGACAGGTCCCGTACGACCGGGGCCCGGAACGTCGGCAGAGCCGCACCGGCAGCCCCGGCACCAGCCGAAGCCGTCGAGGTCGGAGCCGCCGAGGTCGGAGGCACCGGGACCGACCCTGCCGAGACCGCAGGGCTGAAGGCCGGGGGTGTCGAGGTCGGCGGGGTGATGACGGAGGGTGTCGGGGCCGGGGGTGTCGATGTCGGGGTCGTGGGAACGAAGGCCGGGGGTGCCGAGACGGGCGGGGTGGCGGTGCCACCGGTGGTGGGGACGGCAGCGGAGGCGCTCGCCCGGAAAGCCGGTGCCGGGGTCGACCGGTCGGGCATGGCCGGTGGCGGGGGAAACGGAGGTGCCGGCATCGGGCCGGGCGGCGGCGGAGGCGGCGGTACCGCCGGACCCGGGGGCGGCACCGGCGGCCCGGGTACGGGCGGGACCGGGCCGGGTGGGACCGGTCCGGTCCCCGGCGGCGGTCCGGGCAGCGGCGGGACCGGCGCGGGGAACGGCTTCGGTGCCGGTGGTTCGGGGGTGAACGGCGACGGGCTCGGGGCCGGTGGTTCGGGAGTGAACGGCGACGGGCTCGGGGCCGGTGGTTCGGGAGTGAACGGCGACGGGCTCGGCGTCGGCGGTTCGGGGGTGAACGGCGACGGGCTCGGGGCCGGCTCGGGCGTCGGGGCCGGTGACGGTTCCGGGGTGGGCTCCGGTTCCGGGGTCGGTGGGGTGGGCGGCTGGACCGGCTCCGGGGGCTGCGCCGGCTCGGGCGGCTCCGGGTTGACCGGTGCCGACCGGTACACCCCGGGGGCCGCGTCGCCGGACCGGGTTCCCGCGCCGGCTGCCGCACCTTCGGCCTCGGCGGCGGAGATCCGGCTGAGCCCGGGGACGGAGACGCTGGCCCGTGCGGTGCCGCCGTCCGATCCGCCGCGCTGCCCGAAAACGACCGCCGGGGCAGCCGGGTCGTCTGCGGGGCTGTCGGGTCGGGTGGAAACGGAACCGGGCACGTCAGCCGCGACGGGTACCGGGTCCGACGTCCGGCTCGCCGGCCCGGCGGTTCTGGTGGTGGGGCCGTCCGGGTTGGCGGTTCTGGTGGCCAGGCCGTCCGGGTTGGCGGTTCTGGTGGTGGGGACGGTGACCGGGGTGGACGGGCCGGCGGAGGGTGCCGGGCCGCCTGTTCGGTAGGTGGTGGCGGTGGCCGGGCCGTCGGGCAGTTTCCTGTTCTCGGGCGGCGCGGTCACGGTGCTCACGCTGGCCGTGGCGCGGGCCGGCCGGTCAGCGGCTCCGGCGGATACCCCCCGCGGGTCGGCGGCTCCGCCGGGGGTTTTGGTGACGCCGGTGGGCTGGCCCGGGATGTCGGCGGCCGGGTCGGGCACGGTCCCCTGGTCGACGCGCTCCACCGGAACCTCTTGCTCGCCCATGATCGCCCTCCGCGCACCCTCGCACCCGCGTCCCGTGAACAGTGACCGGATGTGCCTCGTGTCACCGTGCCACATCTCGTCCTGTCGGCACAGCCGGAGTATCGACGGGGACGGTCGCGGTCGGTCAGCTCCCCGTGCTCGCCGACGCCGAGGCGGACGCCGACCGGCTGCTCTCCGGGGTGCCGGTGCTGGCGACCGTGGTCGGCGTGGCGCTACTGGTCTCCGGGGTCGGCGTACCGGAGCCGGAGATGCTCGGCGTCGGTTCCGCGCTCTCGGTCGGCGTGGGCGTCGGCGTCGCGGAGCTGTTCGACGGCTTCGGGGTCGGCGGCTTGGTCGGCGGCTTCGTCGACCCTCCGGTCGGCCGAGGCGTGGGCGTGGTGGGTTTCGGTGACGCGGTGGTGGGCTTCGGCGACGGGGTGGTGGGCTTCGGGGTCGGCGTCGGGGCCTGGGTGACCGGGGCGCCAGGGGTGGTCACCGCCCCGACGACCCGGGTGGAGGCATAGAGGCCGGACCACCGGACCTGGGAGATCTTGACCACGTCCCCGCTGCGCGGCGCCTGCACCATCCGCCCGCCACCGATGTACATCGCGACGTGGTGGATGGTCGTCCAGCTGCTGCCCGAGGCGAAGAAGAGCAGGTCACCGGGGAGCAGGGCGCTCTGCGCGACCGCCCGGCTGCGGGTGGCGTAGTACTGGTCGCGGGCGACCCGGGGCAGGTCGTAGTACCCGGCCGACCGGTAGGCGGCCCACATCAGGCCCGAGCAGTCGAACCGGTCCGGGCCCTCGGCCGCCCAGAGGTAGGGATCGCCGAGTTGGGCCAGCGCGTACCGCACGGCGGCGAGCGCCTGCGGGCTGGCATTCAGCCCGGTGCTGCTCTGCCCCTCGACGTACGCCGCGCCCAACTGCTGCTCGGCGGCTTCCTGCTGCTTCTCCAGCGCGATGAGCTGGGCCTGGTTGTCGGCCCGCAGCCTGGTGAGCTTGGCGTCGTTCTCGCGCAGCGCCTTCTGCACCGCGGCGAACTGCTCCTCGGCCCGGCGGACCCGGTCCTCGGCGGCGGTGACCGCCTGGGTGGCGACCTGCTCGGCCGTCCGGGCCCGGGACAGTTCGCCGGCCGCCGCGGTGGTCTCGTCGTCGGCCTGCTCGCCCCGGGAGACCCGCTGGAGGACGCTCAGCCCGCGCAGGTCCCGGGCGAGTTCGCCGGGTGGCAGGGCGGCGGCGGCCTTGAAGGCGTTCGCGGCGACGGCGTTGGCCTGCTGCTCGGCCACGGTCAGCGCGCCCCGGGCCCGGGTCAGCTCGCCCTGGACACCGGTGAGCTGGCTGCGTGCGTCGTCGCGCTGCTTCTGCAGCTGGAGGAGTTGGTCGGCGAGCTGGCCGTTCTGCGCGGTCAGGGCGTCGATCTGGGACAGCAGCGGGTTGGTCGGGAGCCCGCCGACCGGGAGGGTGGTGCTGCCGGACTGGCCGGTGGGATAGCCGGGGTTCGCCGCGCCGGGCAGTTGCAGCCCGCCCGTCGCCACCGGCCGGGAACCGGTGTCGGGGACGGTGTTGGGCAGCGCGGGATCGGCGTAGACCGGGGTGGCCAGGACCATCGCGGCGACCGCGCCGAGCAGGGCCGACCAGAGCGCCGGACGCAGCACCGGGGAGATCACCGGGCTTCTGCGTCGTCGCTGCCGTCGCCCGTGCCCGCTGTCAACCATTCCGCTCCCTGTGCCGCGTGATGGCACCGCGCGGGGTGGGCGCGGTGACCGGGACGCCACCGGCGTGCGTCGCGTCCCACCCTGTCTTACCGCACCATGACAACGATGTCGATCCGTGGCCGCCTTGGAGAAGGCTGTGAGTACGGGTGAACTGCGTCGCTGCCGGTGCCCGTCCTGCCGACTCGTCGGTGGTCCGACGTAGGCTCGACCGGGACCGCAGGTGTGAAGGGACGTGGCTTTTCGATGGACGCCGGACTCAAGCGTGAGCTCGAAGCGAAGGTGTACGCGGGGGAGCGACTGACCCGCGCCGACGGGATCGCCCTGTACGAGAGCGACGACCTGACCTGGTTGGGCCGGCTGGCCCACCACCGGCGTACGGAGTTGAACGGCGAGCGGGTGATGTTCAACGTCAACCGCCACCTCAACCTGACCAACGTCTGTTCCGCCTCCTGCGCGTACTGCTCTTTCCAGCGCAAGCCGGGCGAGAAGGACGCATACACGATGCGCATCGACGAGGCGGTCCGCAAGGCCAAGGAGATGGAGGACGAGCAGCTCACCGAGCTGCACATCGTCAACGGCCTGCACCCCACGCTGCCCTGGCGCTACTACCCGAAGGTGCTGCGCGAGCTGAAGGCGGCGCTGCCGAACGTCAAGCTCAAGTGCTTCACCGCGACCGAGGTGCAGTGGTTCGAGAAGATCAGCGGCCTGTCCGCCGACGAGATCCTCGACGAGCTGATGGACGCCGGCCTGGAGTCGCTGACCGGCGGCGGCGCGGAGATCTTCGACTGGGAGGTCCGCCAGCACATCGTCGACCACGCCTGCCACTGGGAGGACTGGTCGCGGATCCACGCGCTGGCCCACGCCAAGGGCATGAAGACCCCGGCGACGATGCTCTACGGCCACATCGAGGAGCCCCGGCACCGGGTCGACCACGTGTTGCGGCTGCGCGAGTTGCAGGATGAGACGGGCGGTTTCGCGGTCTTCATCCCGCTGCGCTACCAGCACGACTTCGTCGACTCGGCGGACGGCAAGATCCGTAACCGGATCCAGGCGCGCACCACGATGGCCTCGCCGGCCGAGTCCCTGAAGACCTTCGCGGTCTCCCGGCTGCTCTTCGACAACGTCCCGCACCTGAAGAACTTCTGGGTGATGCACGGCCTGTCGGTGGCCCAGCTCTCGCTCAACTTCGGCGTGGACGACCTGGACGGCTCGGTCGTCGAATACAAGATCACCCACGACGCCGACTCGTACGGCACCCCGAACACCATGCACCGGGACGACCTGCTGCACCTGATCTGGGACGCCGGCTTCCAGCCGGTCGAGCGGGACACCCGTTACAACGTGGTCCGCGAGTACGACCGGGCGCCGTCGCTGGCGTCTCGGCGTTCCGAGCCGCAGCAGGTGTGGGCCTGACCCAGCCGTATGCTCGTCACACCATGACCGGACAGCAGCCGACGACCGAGCAGCGGAGCGGGTTTCCCCGCCGGGACGCCGAGGGGCGCATCCTGACCCTGGGCGACCTGCTCGGGGTGAGCCTGGCCGGCTGGGTGATCGGCCTGCTGGCGTTGGTGCTCTTCGAGTGGGCGTTCGCGACGGCCGGCGCGGGGGACTTCGGTCGTACCAATGGCTGGCTCGCGGTGATCCTGCCGGCCTGGCTGTTCTGGGACGACTTCCGGGCCTGGGGCTTCGGCGCGGCCCGGGTGGTCGCCGCGCTGGTCGGTGCGGTCGTCGCGGTGGTCGCCGGGCTGCTGGTGGCGGGCCTGGCGAGCGGGCTGGCTCCGCTGTTCACCGGCGCGCTGGCCGCGCTCGCGTTTACCGTCGGGTACGCGGTGCTCTGGTTCCAGGGCGTGCACTGGCTGGCCCGGCGGACGGGCTGAACCACCGGCGACGGGGCGTCCCGACGCATCACAAAGGAGTGGGTACGTGAGCGCGAGGAGTGAGCGGGGTGTGCGAGCCCCGCAGTCGCGAACCGAGGTGGGCGTGTGAGCGCGAGGAGTGAGCGGGGTGTGCGAGCCCCGCAGTCGCGAACCGAGGTGAACCCGTGAGCGCGGCGGTCAAGTACACGTTGGCCCGGATCGGGCTCTTCCTGGTGGTCGTGGCGGCGCTGTGGCCGGTCGGGATGAACCTCTTCCTGAAGCTGATGGTGGCCTTGATCTTCTCCGCCGCCGCGTCGTTCTTCCTGCTCCGGGGCTGGCGGGACCAGATGGCGGAGGAGGTGGCCGCCGCCGCCGAGCGCCGCCGGGCGGAGAAAGAGCGCCTCCGTTCCGCCCTGGCCGGCGACGACCAGCCCACCGCCGCCGACCAGCCCACCGAGGGCGACCGACGCCCCTGACCCCGCGCCCCTGACCCCGCGCCCCTGACCCCGCGCCCCTGACCCCGCGCCCCTGACCCCGCCTCTGGCCTCGCGCCTCCTGGTCCCGCGGCCCTGGCCCGTGCCGCGCCGGCCTCGTGTCGTGGTCCCGCGCCGGCCTCGTGTCCCGCTCCGGGCCCGCGCGGGTCGTTCCCGGCGGCATGATCCACACAATGGTGGCCCGGTGGCGGTATCGGGAGGGCGGGATACCGCTACCTCGGCCCACGGGAGTGGATCATGTCGGTCGGGTCACCAGTTGGTGGAGCCTGGGACCACCGGCCATGGGCGGTCGGCCGGCTTGATCAGGTACGCGATGCCGCCCGAACCGCCGGCCACGGTGCCGTCGGCCCGGTGGCGCTTGGTACGCAGCCAGACCTGCTCGAACTGGTCCTGCCGGTAGACGTTGCGCACTTCGGCGTCGGACGCCGATGCCGGGTCGTTGACGATCACGTCGCCGTTCGCGGTGAAGCCGACGATCACGAACAGGTGCCCGGAGGTGCCGTAGTTCGAACCGTCCAGCTCGGTGTCGAGAAAGGACTGCGAGGTGATCACGGGAATGCCGGCCCGGATGAACCGTTCCGCCTCGTCGAGTGAGTGCAGCCGGGTCACCCGCGCGTCGATGCCGGTGAAGGTGGCCGCGTACGCGGTGTTGAACGGCCAGTTGCCGGCGCCGTCGTACTCGTTGTCCCAGGTCATCCGAGCGGCGTGCACGACCTGCGGGTCGGGGTGGTCGGGGCTGATCCAGGACATGTCCGCGGCGGACGGCAGCCGGCCGTAGTACTCCAGCACCATCGTGGTGGACGTCGGGCTGCACCAGACCTGGCCGCCGCCGCCCCACTCGGGGTAGCTGCCCCGGTGGATCATCTGGGAGCGGGCCGGCACGGGCAGTTCGGTGCCCCAGGCGATGCCGCCCCGGCTGGGGGTGACGGTGAACCGGTCCGGCACGTGGGAGCTCATCGCGCCGAGCATCCGGACCCGGGGTGAGGCGGTCTGTCCGGGCGCGCGGTAGAGGGTGAGCCGCAGCTGGTACGACCGCAGCAGCACCCCGGCGGTGGCGTCGTCGATGGCGAGGGTGTCGGTCCAGACGCTGGACCAGGGGTCGCCCTGATCGTCCAGGGTGGCCCGTTTGAGGTCCTGGTCCCCGGCGGCCCAGCGGGCCATGACGTACCACGGGGTGTGGTCGCCGGTGGTGTAGGTGCCCTGGAGTTCGACCTGGAGCCAGGTGCCGGCGGGGGTGTCGGCGTTCCAGGAGGCGACCAGTTCGGTGGCGTCGAAGCCGATCGTGGTCCGTGGCGAGGTCCAGGTGGCGTACTCCCAGGTGCGGGTGGTGCCGGTGTGCTCGTCGGTGAACTCGGTGGTGCCGGCGGGTCGACCGATGGTCAGGCCGGCCTGCCGACCGGGTACGGCGTGGGTGCCCCGGTGGGTGCCGGCCCGCCAGTCGGGATACCGGGACCACTCCTGGAAGGTGATCTGTTCGTCGTGCCCGTTCGCGGGCGGCCGGTCCCCGGCGGGCGGGTGGCCGCCGGCTCGGACGGGAGCGGTGCTGGCGAGCAGGGTGAGGGTGGCGACGCCGACGACGGCGGCGGCGCGCAGGGCTCTGCTGGACATGGCAGCTCCGCAGGGTGGGGAATCGTTGCCCTCAACTGTCCTGCCCGGCAGGAAGTTTCGCCAGAGGTTGAGGCATGGAAAGTCATTGCCGGCGTGACGATCCGATCGGGATGGGCAGAGATAGTCACGGATATTGATATGACCATGTGACTCCTGGTGGAGTGTGCGCACAACGGGATACCCCGTACCCCGAGGAGGATGTTCATGGCCTTCCGCACCTCCCCCTTCCGGCGTCGCCTGGCGCTCGCCGTCGTCGCCGGCCTCGGCCTCACCGCCGTCGCCACCGGCCCGGTCTCCGCGCGCCCGGCCCCGGAGCCCGAGCCCGCCGCCGTCGGCTACCGGGTGCTCGGCCCCCGCACCCTCGCCGACCGCAACGCCGTCGCCCGCACCGGTGCGGCCATCGACTCCGCCGAGCACGGAGTGCTGTACGTCTCGGCCACCCGGTCCGAGGCCGCCGCCATCACCCGGCTCGGCTTCCGGCTCGAGCAGGAGGCCGAGCCGGCCCCCGCGGACGGTGCCGGCACCTACGCCTTCCCGCCGGCCGACTCGAACTACCACGACTACGCCGAGCTGACCACCGTGGTCAACCAGGTGGTCGCCGACCACCCGGCCATCGCCCGCAAGACCAGCATCGGCAAGTCGTACGAGGGCCGCGACCTGATGGCGGTGAAGATCTCCGACAACGTCGGCACCGACGAGGCCGAGCCGGAGATCCTGTTCAACTCCCAGCAGCACGCCCGCGAGCACCTGACCGTCGAGATGGCGATCTACCTGCTCAACCTCTTCACCGACAGCTACGGCACCGACTCGCGGATCACCAACATCGTCAACTCCCGGGAGATCTGGATCGTCCCGACGGTCAACCCGGACGGCAGCGAGTACGACATCGCCACCGGCTCCTATCGCTCCTGGCGTAAGAACCGGCAGCCCAACAGCGGCGCTGCGGCGGTCGGCACCGACCTGAACCGCAACTGGGGCTACAACTGGGGCTGCTGCGGCGGCTCGTCCGGCACGCCGTCGTCGACCACCTACCGTGGGCCGTCCGCCTTCTCCTCCCCGGAGACCAAGGCGATGCGCGACTTCGTCAACAGCCGGGTCGTCGGCGGGGTGCAGCAGATCAAGGCCAACATCGACTGGCACACGTACTCGCAGCTGGTGCTCTGGCCGTTCGGCTACACCACGGCCAACACCGCCACCGGGATGACGGCCGACCAGTACAACACCTTCGCCACCCTCGGGCAGCAGATGGCGGCCACCAACGGGTACACCCCCGAGCAGTCCAGCGACCTCTACATCACCGACGGCGACAGCCTCGACTGGATGTGGGGGACGCACAAGATCTGGGCGTACACCTTCGAGATGTACCCCGGGCCGTCCGGGGCCGGCGGCGGCTTCTACCCGCCCGACGAGGTGATCCCCGCCCAGACCTCCCGGAACAAGGAGGCGGTGCTGCTCCTGTCGGAGTACGCCGACTGCCCGTACCGGGTGATCAACAAGCAGAGCACCTACTGCTGACCCTACAGTCGTGACTCCGGGTGGGGTCCTGTAAGCCCCCGACGGGACCCCACCCACCCCTCCCATCCGGACGATCTCCGCTGGTCGTGCGCTACCGTGGCACCCGATCGACCCGCAGCGAAGCCGGTGCGAAACCGGCGCTGTCCCGCAACTGTGATGCCCTACCGTGGTTCCCGGCCCCGCCGGGGGCCGCTCCGGCGCCCGGCCCGAGTGGCCGGCGTCGCCGTGTGTGGGGACGAGCCAGGTCGCCTGCGGTCGGTCGCGACACGCGCTCTCGAGGAAGGGCGCCTCGCGGACGGGTACGCCAAGCGGCCCCTGTCGGCGAAGCACCACGCTCCTCGACCGACAGGAGGACCGATGTCCCGACGTACCCCCCGGCTGTTCGCCGCGACCCTCGCGGTGGCCGCCCTCGCCCTCGGCGCGTGCGCCGAGAAGACCTCCAGCGACACCCCCGCCGCCGGCAGCAGCTCCACCGCCGCCGCGTTCCCGGCCACCGTCGGCAATCTCACCCTGGACAAGCGGCCCGAGAAGATCGTCTCGCTGTCGCCCACCGCGACCGAGATGCTCTTCGCCATCGGTGCCGGCAAGCAGGTCACCGCCGTCGACGACCAGTCGAACTTTCCGGCCGACGCGCCCAAGAGCGAGCTGTCCGGCTTCCAGCCCAACGCCGAGGCGATCGCCGGCAAGAACCCCGACCTGGTGGTGCTCGCCAACGACACCAACAAGATCGTCGCCCAGCTCACCGCGCTGAAGGTCCCGGTGCTGCTCACCCCGGCGGCGGCCACCCTCGACGACTCGTACCGCCAGCTCACCGACCTGGGCACGCTCACCGGCCACCCGACCGAGGCGGCCGACGTCACCGCCCGGATGAAGGACGAGATCGGCAAGCTCACCAAGGATCTGCCGCAGCGGTCGACGAAGCTGACCTACTACCACGAGCTGGGGCCGGAGCTGTACAGCGCGACCAGCAAGACCTTCATCGGCTCGATCTACACGCTGGCCGGCCTGGAGAACATCGCCGACGCCTCCGACGCCGACGGCAAGAACGGCGGCTACCCGCAGCTCTCCCAGGAGGTCATCGTCAAGGCGAACCCGGACTTCGTCTTCCTGGCCGACGTCAAGTGCTGCCAGCAGAGCGCCGACACGGTCAAGGCACGCAGCGGCTGGGCGGGCGTCACCGCCGTCAAGAACAACCAGGTCGTCGCCCTCGACGACGACATCGCCTCGCGCTGGGGGCCGCGCGTGGTCGACCTGCTCCGGTCGATCGTCGACGCCACCGCCAAGGTGCCGGCGTGACGGTCCACCACCGGTGACCGTACGGTCCACTGACCCCGGGTCGGCCGGGACGCCTGACGCGTCCCGGCCGACCGACGCGCCCGTGCCCGGCCCGACCGCTGCCGCACCCCCGGCCGGCTCCGGGTCGGCCGGGTCTGCGCCGGCCGGGTCCGCGTCCGGTCCGGGTCCGCGGTCCGCCGCCGGGCCGGACCGCGCCCCGGGCGTCGCCGCCGGTACGCCCCGACCGGCCGGGCTGCGCAAGCGCTGGCTCGCCACCGGGGTGCTCGCCGTGCTGGTTGCCCTGGTCGCCGGGGTGTCCCTCGGCCCGGTCGGCCTGCCGCCCGGCAGCGTCGCGGCCGAACTGCTCAACCTGCTGCCCGGGGTACGCCTGGACAGCGGGCTGACCGAGCGCGAGATCGCCATCGTCACCGAGCTGCGGCTGCCCCGGGTGGTCCTCGGCCTGCTCGTCGGCGGTCTGCTCGCCCTGGCCGGCGGCTGCTACCAGGGCGTGTTCCGCAACCCGTTGGCCGACCCGTACCTGCTGGGGGTGGCGGCCGGCGCGGGGTTGGCGGTGACCGCGGTGATCACGCTGGGCGGCGTCGGGGCGGGCGGGGCGCTGACCGGGATGCCGGTCACCATTCCGCTCGCCGCGTTCGTCGGCTCGCTCGGGGCGGTCGCCCTGACGTACCTGCTCGGGGCGGCCGGTGGGCGGGACCGCTCCCCGGCCACCCTGATCCTGGCCGGGGTGGCGGTGTCGGCGTTCCTCGCCGCCGGGCAGACGTACCTGCTGCAACGGCACTCCGACAGCATCCAGCAGGTCTACTCCTGGCTGCTCGGGCGGCTGGGCACCGCAGGCTGGGGCGACGTGCGGCTGATCCTGCCGTACTTCGTGCTTACCGCCGTGGTGGTGCTGCTGCACCGGCGGGAACTCGACGTGCTGTCCGTCGGCGACGACGAGGCGGCCAGCCTCGGCCTGCACCCGCAGCGCTCCCGCTACCTGCTGATCGCCGCCGCCTCGCTCGGCACCGCCGCCGCCGTCTCCGCCTCCGGCCTGATCGGCTTCGTCGGGATCATCGTGCCGCACACCGTGCGCCTGCTGGCCGGGTCGAGCTACCGGGTGATCCTGCCGCTGTCGATGCTCTTCGGCGGGGCGTTCCTGGCGCTGACCGACGTGGTCGCCCGGACCGCCGCCGCCCCCGCCGAGATCCCGATCGGCGTGGTGACCGCCCTGCTCGGCGGCCCGTTCTTCGTCCTGGTCCTGCGCACCGCCCGCCGGGTGTTCCCGTGAGCGCGAGGAGTGAGCCGGGTTTGCGAGCCCCGCAGTCGCGAGCAGAGGTGGTTCCGTGAGCGCGAGGAGTGAGCCGGGTTTGCGAGCCCCGCAGTCGCGAGCAGAGGTGGTTCCGTGAGCGCGAGGAGTGCGCCGGGTTTGCGAGCCCCGCAGTCGCGAGCAGAGGTGGTTCCGTGAGCGCGAGGAGTGCGCCGGGTGAGCCGGCGGTCGAGGTGCGGGGGCTGCACGTGCGGTTGGGCGGGGCGGTGATCCTGGCCGGCGTCGACCTGACGGTCGCCCCGGGCGAGTGGGTCACCGTGATCGGGCCGAACGGCGCCGGCAAGTCCACGCTGCTGCGCGCCGTCGGCGGCCTGCTGCCCGCCCCGGGCGCGGTCTCGCTGTTCGGTACGCCGTCCGGCGCGCTGCGTCGTCGGGACCGGGCCCGGGTGGTGGCGACGGTGGCGCAGTCCCCGGTGGTGCCGGCGGGCATGTCGGTGTTCGACTACGTCCTGTTGGGGCGGACCCCGTACATCGCGCCGCTGGGTCGGGAGTCGGCCGCCGACCTGGCCGCCGTGCACGACGTACTCGACCGGTTGGATCTGACCGGGTTCCACCGGCGCGAGCTGGCCACCCTCTCCGGTGGGGAGCGGCAGCGGGTCTTCCTGGCCAGGGCACTCGCCCAGGGGGCCACCCTGCTGCTGCTGGACGAGCCGACCAGCGCGCTGGACATCGGCCACCAGCAGGAGGTGCTGGAACTGGTCGACCAGCTCCGTCGGGCGCACGGCCTCACGGTGCTGGCCACCATGCACGACCTCTCCGTCGCCGGTGAATACGCCGACCGGATGGTGCTGCTCGCCGACGGTCGGGTCGTCGCGGCGGGCCCACCCGACCAGGTCCTCACCGAGGAACTGCTGTCCCGCCACTACCGGGCCCGGGTCCGGGTCATCCCCGGCCACCACGGCCCCCTGGTGGTCCCCACCCGCCCGCACCCGGCGGGATACCGGTGACCAGCTCGGTCTCGCCCGGGTAGCGGTGTCCGCCCCGCTCCGGCACCGCGTCGTCGGTGACGTCGCTAGTGGGGTGGGGTGAGGAGGTCGAAGGTGGCGCCGGTGGGGTCGCGCAGGGTGGTCAGGCGGCCCTGGGGGGTGGTACGCGGCGGGACGAGGATGGTGGCGCCGAGAGTGGTGGCGCGGGCGGCGGTGGCATCCACGTCGGTGACCGCGAAGTAGACCGACCAGTACGCCGGCAGGTCGACCGGGTCGGGCCGGGCAGGTGGATCGGGCCCGGCGGCCGGGTCCGGTGGGGCCGTCGGATCCGCCGGGGCGACCGCGTCCGCTGGGGTGGCCGGGCCACGGACGCCGAGTGGCGGCAGTGGCCGCATACCGGCCACGATCCGGGCCCCGCACCGCCAGCCGGTGTAGGCGTACCCACCCGCTGGCTGCTCCTCCGGGTGCCAGCCGAAGACCAGCTCGTAGAAGGCCTTCGCGCCCTCCGGGTCCGGGCTGACCAGCTCGTTCCAGCACATCGCCCCGGGGGCGTCGAGCAGTTCCGCCCCGGGCATCCGCATCGGCTGCCAGACGCTGAACACCGCGCCGGCCGGGTCGGCGAAGACCGCCATCCGACCGGCGTCGAGGACGTCGAACGGGGAGACCAGGACCTGCCCGCCGGCCGCCTCGACCCGGGTGGTGACCAGATCGGCGTCGTCGGTGGCCACGTACATCGACCAGACCGGCACCTGGTCCGGGGCGGCCGGTGGGCCGGCGCCCGCCACCGCCCGGCCGTCCTTGCGGAAGATGGTGTAGCCGGCCGCCTCGGGTTCCGGAGCGATCCGGCCGGTCCAGCCGAACAGCTCCGGGTAGAACCGCCGGGCGACGTCCAGATCGGGGGTGGCCAGGTCGGTCCAGCAGGGCGTGCCCGCTGCGACGGTGCTCACGTCGGCCCCTCTCGGCTGCTGGCGGCGAACCGGGATTCCCGAGGACCTGCGTGCCCCGACACCCCCACCGGGGGCGGACGCCCCTGCCGGCATCGTGGCACCGGCCGGCGCTCACCGGGCCGAACCGGCGAAAGGTCAACTGAACCGGCGACCCTCGTCCCGCCGGTGCGCCCAGCCGGAGACCGTGGCGAACAGCACGATCCAGACGCAGCCGCACCGGCGGAGACCCCGGTCGGGCGGGTGTCGGTGTCGGCCGGGGTCAGGCCGTCGCGGGCTCGGCGAGCGGCTCGGGCAGCGGCGCGGCGTGCAGCACCGACAGCCCGGAGACGGCCCGGGTCAGCGCCACGTAGAGGCGGTGCAGCCCACGCGGCTCGGCGGCCACGATCGCGGCCGGCTCGACGACCACGACGTGGTCGTACTCCAGGCCCTTGACCAGCGTCGCGGGGACCACGGTGACCCGCGCCGAGGCGGCGACGTCGTCGGCGGTCGCGGTCGGCACGTCGGCGGCGGCGAGCGCCGCGCGCAGCCCGTCCACCGCGTCGTCGGCGGCGATCACCCCGATCGAGCCGTCGTGCCCGAGCGCCGCGCGCACCTCGGCCACCGTCGCCGCCGCCAGGTCGGTCACGGTACGCACCTCCAGCGCGCCGTCGCGGCGCAGCGACACCGCCGGGGGTACGTCGACGGCGAGCGCCGGCAGCAGCCGGTTGGCGAACGCGACCACCACGGCGGGCACCCGGAAGCCGATGCTCAGCGGCACCACCACCGCGTCCGGCTTGCCCAGGTGGGCCAGGGACTCGCGCCAGTCGGTGGCCGCCCACGGGGCGGTGCCCTGGGCCAGGTCGCCGAGCAGGGTGATCGAACCGTGCTCGCTGCGGCGGGCGATGGCCCGGCACTGCATCGGCGAGAGGTCCTGCGCCTCGTCGACGACCACGTGCCCGAAGCCGGCCGGCCGCTCGATCAGCCCGGCCGCCTCGTCGATCAGCACCGTGTCGGCGGCGGTCCACCGGGTCGCCTTCGGCGTCCGGCCCAGCTTCGTGCCGTGCAGCAGGGCCTGTTCCTCGCCGGTGAGCAGGCCGTCGGCGGCGGTGGCGAGGATGTCCGGATCGCCGAGCACCGTATGCACCAGTTCCTCCGGGGTGAGCGCCGGCCAGGCCGCGTCGAGGAAGGCGGTCACCGGGCGGGCCCTGCCCATCCGGCGCAGCCAGGCGTCGCCCGGCGACTCGGCCCGGCGGGCCTCGGCCTGGCGTTGCAGCAACCCGACCACCCGGGCCCGGACCCGCTCCCGCCCGGTGTCGTACGGCAGGCCCTCCCGGCGGGTCTCCTCGATCACCCGGTGCAGCGGGTCCAGGCCGATCCGCCAGCGGAACGAGCCGTCCGACACCATGATCGGTTCGGTGGGCCCGGTGATCAGGGCGTCCGCCGCGCGCCGCAGCACCTCGGCCATCCGGGGGTCGTGCTTGAGGGCGGCGACCGCCGGGTCGTCGACGGCCCGCACCGGCACCCGGGCCACCAGGTCCTCCACGGTGGCCTGGGCGACCTCGACCTCGCCGAGGGCCGGCAGTACCGCCGCGATGTACGACAGGAACGCCCGGTTCGGGCCGACGATCAGCACTCCGGCCCGGCGCAACCGCTCCCGGTGCAGATAGAGCAGGTACGCGGCCCGGTGCAGCCCGACGGCCGTCTTGCCGGTGCCCGGCGCACCCTGGACGCAGATCGAGTCGGCCAGGTCGGCCCGGACCAGTTCGTCCTGCTCGGGCTGGATGGTGGCGACGATGTCCCGCATCGGCCCGACCCGAGGACGTTCGATCTCGGCGGTGAGGATCCGGCTGGTCGTCCCCAGCTCTTCGCCCCGGTCCAGGTGCTCGTCCTCGAAACTGGTCAGCGTCCCGGCACTGAACCCGAACCGCCGTCGTACGGCGACGCCCCGCGGGTCGCGGGCGCTGGCCCGGTAGAACGAGCGGGACACCGGGGCCCGCCAGTCCAGCACCAGCGGCTCGCCCCGCTCGTCGGTGACGTGCCGCCGGCCGACGTGGTATTTCCGCCCGGCGTGCTCCGGGTCGGCGGGGCCGAAGTCGAGGCGGCCGAAGAAGAGCGCGGTGGTCGGGTCGTCGGCCAGCTCGGCGACCCGCCGGGCCAGGTGCCGGCCGAGCTGCTCGGCGGTGTACGCGTCCCCGGCGACCTTGTCACCGGTGGCGAAGAGCGACTGGGCGCGTTCCCGCATCCGCCGCAGGGCGAGCCGGGAGGTTTCCAGGTGGGCCCGCTCGGCGGCGAGTTCGTCGTCCAGGGACTGTTCCGGGGCGTGCAGGGTCATCCACGTACTCCTCGACACGGGAAAAACGCTGCCGCTCGCGTTTCCGACCCGGGGTCGGCGCGGGGACGTCCGCTGCGGTGCTACACACCTCGGCCGTCGGGCGGGGGACATGGCAGCCTACCCCCACCGGTCAGGGCGGCAACCGAATTACCACCCTGTCGGGGTCGCCGGCCTGCTGGTCGTGGTGGCGGCCTGCTGGTCGTGGTGGCGTTCGTGCCGGTGGTCACCCGCCCGGTCCGCCGGTCCCGCGCCGCCGTCGGCAGCGGTGCGGGGTTGGCCACTTCACCGGCCTCCCGGTGAGCCGGTGCGGACCGGCGGGGATACCGTCGGGTCATGGCTGAGCGCGTCGCACGTCCCCGGGTCGGGCACATCCAGTTCCTCAACTGCCTGCCGATCTACTGGGGGCTGATGCGCTCCGGCGCGCTGCTCGACGTCGACCTGCACAAGGACTCGCCGGACCGGCTCAGCGCCGCGTTGATCGCCGGCGACCTGGACATCGGCCCGATCTCCCAGGTGGAATACCTGCGGCACGCCGACGAGCTGCTGCTCCTGCCGGACCTGGCGGTGGGCAGCGACGGGCCGGTGCTCTCGGTCAACGTGGTCTCCACGAAGCCGCTCGCCGAGCTGGACGGTGGGCGGGTCGCCCTCGGCTCCACCTCGCGTACCGGGGTGCTGCTGGCCCAGCTCCTGCTCGGCGACCGGTACGGCGTCCGCCCGGAGTACTTCCGCTGCCCGCCCGACCTGACCCAGATGTTGCTGGAGGCCGACGCCGGGGTGCTGATCGGTGACGTGGCGCTGCGCGCCCTCTACGAGGCGCCCCGTCGGGGGTTGGCGGTGACCGATCTCGGTCAGGCGTGGCGGGAATGGACCGGGTTGCCGATGGTCTTCGCGGTCTGGGCGGTCCGCCGCGACTTCGCCGCCGCCCACCCCGGCCTGGTCAAGGAGGTGCACGAGGCGTTCCTGCGCTCCCGTGACCTGTGCCTGGCCGAGTTGGACCAGGTGGCCGAGGCGGCGGCCCGTTGGGAGCCGTTCGACGCGGCCACCCTGGCCACCTACTTCCGTACCCTCGACTTCTCGCTGGGCGAGCGGCAGGTCGCCGGCCTGCGGGAGTTCGCCCGGCGGGCGGCGGCGATCGACGAGGCCCCCGCCCTGCCCGCAGGCGGCCCCGCGTTCTTCGCCGGCTGACCGGCCTGGAGCGGGTCGAGCAGCGTCAACCGGGTCAGGTGTCGTCGCGGAGCAGCGCCTTGGTGATCTTCTGGCAGTTCTTCATGCCGTAGTCGTAGCCCAGGTTGATCGGGTAGCGGACCATCACGCCCATCGTCCAGGTGTCGCCGATGGCCAGGCAGTTGATGTGCATCTCCTGCTCGCGGGTCCGGTCGATCCAGCCGTTCTTGATGGCGATCTTCTTCTGCTCGGCGGCCGGGAACGCCTTGCGGATGCCGAAGTCACCGGAGCCCCGGACCAGCTTCATCTCGTTGAGCAGCCACTTGGTCCATTTCGGGCCGGCGGCCCGGCCGTCGGCGATGCAGTTGCCGAGCCGGGCGGCGTCCCGGGGGGAGAGGTTGGTGCGGCTCCAGCCACCGTCGGCTGCCACGCTGCTGTCGGTGAGCTTGCAGATCGAGATCAGCCGCTTGATCGATGCGGACCGGCCGACGCCGTTGTAGAACTGTTCGGCCCGGGTGTTGTCGCTGTCCCGGATGATTTGGGTGGCGTCGGCGAGCTTGGCGTCGCTCGGGGTCTGCCCGGCGTCGGCGGCCCGCCGTAAGTAGTCGGCGACGATCCACGACTTGATCAGCGAGGCGGTGGTGCTGGTCTCGTCCATGTTCTTCGAGCCGATGATCTCGTTGGTGCGTCGGTCCAGCACGCTCCAGGAGTACCAGCCCTTGATGTTGAGGTTCAGGTCCTTGGCCTCGAAGGGCAGCGGTGCCAGCGACGGCGTGGGGGACGGCGTCGGGCTGGGACGGCTGCGGCGGTCGGCCGCCGAATCGGTGGACCGGGCCGCCGTGGACGGATCGCCCCACTGCGAGGCGGCGCTGGACTCCAGCGGCGAACCGGGAAGTAACCGCAGCGAGACCAGCACCAGGCCGATCAGGATCGCGGCGACGGCGATCAGCTTGGCCGGCTGGTTGCCGTGCTGGCCCCGGCGGTCGCCCCGCCGGTTGCCCGCCATCAGAGCTTCCCGACGGGCTGCTGCGGCACCTTGAGCGCGGCGCCGGGCTGGGGGGTGACCAGTTGGGTGGCGACGCTGGAGCAGACCTTCGCGCCGTACGGCAGCCCTTGTTTGACCGGGTAGCGCATCATCACGGCGAGGCTCCACTTGTCGGTGACGGCGAGGCAACTGACGTGCCAGTTGCCGTCGTAGCTGAGTGGGGTCCAGCCGTTCTTGATGCTCACCGGACCCTGCGACTTGATCTCGGCGGGCAGGCCGTCGACGATGCCCCACTTGCCGCCGCCGGAGCGGTCCTGCTGCTGGGTCACGCTGCCCCGGACCTGGGCCATCTCGTTGAGCACCCACTTGGTCCACTTGGGGCCGGCGGCCTTGCCGTCGGCGATGCAGTCACCGAGCCGGACGGCGTCCCGGGGGGACATCCGGGTGAAGCTCCACCAGCCCTCGTAATCGGGGACGTTGCCGCGTTTGGTGTCGGTGAGGCCGCAGATCTTGATCGCCCGCTTGAGGACCGGGCTGGGCTGGCCACCGGCCGGTGGCTTGTACGATCCACCTGCCGCCACATAGAGCCAGTTGGCCGCGTCGTCGTTGCTGTCCCGGATGGCCAGGCTCGCGTACTTCAGCTTCTCCTCCGGCGGTTCCTTGTCGCCGAGTTGGCGCAGGTAGTCGGAGACGATCCAGGCCTTGAACATCGACTCGGTGGAGCTGGTGGAGGTCATGTTCTTCGAGCCCGAGATCTTGCCGGTCTTGCGGTCCATCAGTGCCCAGCCGAAGAACTGGCCCTTGAAGTCCACCGAGACCGGACCGGCGGCCAGGGTGGGGTCCGGCGGCTCGGTGGGCGCGGGGGCGGGCACCTTCTCCGCAGCCGCGCCGCCGCCGATGCCACCGGCGTCGTCGTCGCCGGCCAGCTCCGCGTACGCGGTCGGCACCAGCAGGCCGGTGCCGAGCAGTATCGCCAGGACGGCGAGCACCATGATCACGCGAGATCGCATGAGTGGGTGAACTCCAGTTGTCAGGGCCGGGGGACCGGCTGTTCCGAATGTGTCGGCTCGATCGCCGAGGCCGGGGGATGGTGGCCTCTGGGTGCGGTGATCGTCGGTCAGCCGATCGGTGGTGACCGGGGAAGTCTACGTCCGGACAGCCGACGCGCCAGAACCCGACGCTCGGCAACCTGCCGGTAAGTCGAGATAAAGGCACGATATGCGGCACTTAGTGGCATTCATCTTTGATCAGTGACTCAAGTCATAGCTGACGACCTGTCCCGGTATCGACCGAGAGCGTCCAGCCGGTAACGGAAGGGGTTCGGCAAATCCTGTTACACCCTCTGGTGCGGCTTGCAACGAGCTGTAACACTTGACGAATGTATGGCAACGACTTCGCCCCGGAGGAGGACGCGCCCGGCGGTGGCCTGCTCGGTCAGGTCGAGGCCGCCGAGGCGGCGCTGCGCGAGGCGGCGGCCCGCACCCGGGGAAACGCTCCGGCACCCGGCGAGGACCCGGCGGCGTACTTCGCCGACGTGATCGACGCCGACCAGAAGATCGAACCGCGCGACTGGATGCCCGACGCCTACCGTCGGACGCTGGTCCGGCAGATCGCCCAGCACGCGCACTCGGAGATCATCGGCATGCAGCCGGAGGGGAACTGGATCAGCCGGGCCCCCTCGCTCAAGCGCAAGGCCATCCTGCTGGCCAAGGTGCAGGACGAGGCGGGCCACGGCCTCTATCTCTACGCCGCCGCCGAGACCCTGGGCGTCAGCCGGGACGAGCTGGTCGAGCTGCTGCTCGACGGCCGGCAGAAGTACAGCTCGATCTTCAACTACCCCACCCTCACCTGGGCCGACGTGGGCGCGATCGGCTGGCTGGTGGACGGCGCGGCGATCGTCAACCAGGTCCCGCTCTGCCGCTGCTCCTACGGGCCGTACGCGCGGGCGATGATCCGGGTCTGCAAGGAGGAGTCGTTCCACCAGCGGCAGGGCTACGAGATCCTGCACACCCTGTCGCACGGCACCCCGGCGCAGAAGGCGATGGCGCAGGACGCGATCGACCGCTGGTGGTACCCGTCGCTGGCGATGTTCGGCCCGCCGGACGGTGACTCCACCCACTCCGCGCAGTCGATGGCCTGGAAGATCAAGCGGTTCTCCAACGACGAGCTGCGCCAGCGCTTCGTCGACATGTGCGTGCAGCAGGCGGAAATCCTCGGCCTCACCATCCCCGATCCCGAACTGCGCTGGAACGACGAGCGGCAGGCGTACGACTTCACCCAGCCGGACTACGACGAGCTGATGCGGGTGATCAAGGGCGAAGGCCCGTGCAACCGGCAGCGGATGGAGCACCGCCGCCGCGCCCACGCCGACGGCGCGTGGGTCCGCGAGGCCGCCACGGCGTACGCGGCGAAGCGGGCGGCGGAGCAGCGGGAGAAGGTGGCCGCGTGAGCGAGCGCAGCGAAGTGCCCCAGGCCCCGGCGACCTCGCCGCTCTGGGAGGTCTTCGTCCGGGCCCGACGCGGGCTGTCGCACACCCATGTCGGCAGCCTGCACGCCCCCGACGCCGAACTGGCCCTGCACAACGCCCGTGACCTCTACACCCGTCGGCAGGAGGGGGTCTCGATCTGGGTGGTGCCGGCCGGTGCGATCACCGCGTCCAGCCCCGACGAGAAGGACGCCTTCTTCGACCCGGCCGCCGACAAGGTCTACCGCCATCCCACCTTCTACGAGGTGCCGGACGGGGTGGCCCACCTGTGAACGGCCCGTTCGACTTCACCCTCGCCCTCGGTGACGACGCGCTGGTCGCCGCCCAGCGGCTCGGCGAGTGGGCCACCCACGCGCCCGAGATGGAGGAGGACATCGCGCTGGCCAACATCGCCCTCGACCAGCTCGGCGCGGCCCGCCTGCTGCTGTCGTACGCCGGTGAGCTGGAGGGCGCGGGCCGGGACGAGGACGCGCTGGCGTTCCTGCGGGACGACCGGGAGTTCCGCAACTGTCTCCTGGTAGAGCTGCCCAACGGCGACTTCGCGATGACCATGGTCAAGCTGCTGCTGCTCTCGGCCTACCAGGTGCCGCTCTACACCGCGCTGGCCGGGTGCGCCGACGAGCGGCTCGCCGCGATCGGCGCGAAGGCCCGCAAGGAGTCCGCCTACCACCTCGACCACTCCGCGCTGTGGGTGAAGCGGCTCGGCGACGGCACCGAGGAGTCGCACCGCCGTGCCCAGGCCGCGGTGGACCAGCTCTGGCCGTACCACCACGAGCTGTTCACGGCGGACCCGGAGGCACCGGTCGACCCGGCCACCCTGCGGGCCGACTTCGACGCCGTCGTCGCGCCGGTGCTGGCCGAGGCCACCCTGACCCGGCCGGCGACCGGCTGGACGCCGGGCGGCGGCCGGGACGGCGTACACACCGAGCAGCTGTCGTTCCTGCTGGCCGAGATGCAGGTGCTGCACCGTGCCCACCCGGGGGCGCAGTGGTGAGCGGGGCGGGCCGGTGACCGACCCCAGGGCGGCCGTGGCGGCGGTGGTGGACCCGGAGATCCGGGTGATCACCATCGACGAGCTGGGCATCCTGCGGGCGGTCGACGAGGACCGGGCCACCGGTCGGGTGGTCGTCACCATCACCCCCACCTACACCGGCTGCCCGGCGATGGACGTGATCCGCGCCGACATCCGCCGGGCGCTCGCCGCCGCCGGCCATCCCCAGGCCGAGGTCCGTACCGTCTTCAGTCCCGCCTGGAGCACCGACTGGATCTCCGCCGAGGGCCGGGCGAAGCTCGCCGCCGCCGGCATCGCCCCGCCGGCCCCGGTCGGCTCGGCAGGCGTCGTGCCGTTGACGTTGGCGGTTCGTTGCCCGCTCTGCGGGTCACCGGAGACCGGGCAGGTCAGCCGGTTCGGCTCCACCGCGTGCAAGGCGCTCTGGCGCTGCCGTTCCTGCTCCGAACCCTTCGACCACCTGAAGGCGCTGTGACTGTCACCATCACCCGCCCGGTCCGTCGCCGGCCGGCCTTCCACCCGCTCCCGGTCACCGCCGTGGACCGGCTCACCGACGACGCCGTGGCGATCACCTTCGCGGTGCCCGAGGAACTGCGGGCCACCTTCGCCTTCTCCGCCGGCCAGCACCTGACCGTGCGTCTCCCCGCCACAGCCGCCCCGACCGCAGCCGCCGCGGGCGGGGACGTGCGGCGGTCGTACTCGATCTGCTCTACGCCCGACGACCTGGCCCGGCACGGACGGTTGCGGATCGGGGTGCGGGAGATCCCCGGCGGCGCGTTCTCCAGCTACGCCTGCGGGGCGCTGCGGCACGGCGACACCGTCGACGTGCTGCCCCCGCTGGGGCACTTCACCACCGCGTTCGCGCCGGACCGGGTGCGGCACTACGGCGCGGTGGTCGCCGGTTCCGGCATCACCCCGGTGCTCGCGCTGGTCGCGACCGCCCTGGCCGTCGAACCCGCCAGCACCTTCACCCTGGTGTACGGCAACCGCACGGCGAACACGGTGATGTTCGCCGAGGAGTTGGCCGACCTGAAGGACCGCTACCCGACCCGGCTGCACCTGGTGCACGTGCTGTCCCGGGAGCCGGGCGAGTCGCCGTTGCTCTCCGGCCGGATCGACGCCGACCGGCTGGGCCGGCTGCTCGACACCATCGTGCCGGGTGAGGCGATCGAGGAGTGGTTCCTCTGCGGCCCGTACCAGCTGGTGCTGGACGCGAAGGCGGTGCTGACCGGCCGGGGTCGGCCGGAGTCGGCGGTGCACACCGAGCTGTTCCACGTCGACGCCCCGCCGGAGCCGGTGCACCGGGCCGACGCTCCGTCCGGCGGGGCCGAGGTGACGATCGTGCTGGACGGCCGGTCGTCGCGGTTCACCATGGGCCGGGACGAGCGGGTGCTGGACGCGGCGCTGCGGGTGCGCGGCGAGCTGCCGTACGCCTGCAAGGGCGGGGTCTGCTCGACCTGCAAGGCGAAGGTGGTGTCGGGCGAGGTCACGATGGCCCGCAACTACGCCCTGGAGCCGGACGAGGTGGCCGCCGGTTACGTGCTGACCTGCCAGTCCAGCCCGACCACCGACACCCTGACCGTCGACTACGACGGATAGCCGGACGGGATGCGCGTCGGCTGCCGGTAGCCGGGGCGTGGTCACCTGCTGCGGGGTTCGGCGTCACGGGCGTTGCGGGGGCGCCGGCTCGGCGGTCGCGGCGGTAGGGGCTGGCCTGGCGGGAGTGTGGGTGTGGGTGCCGGCCGGCCGGGTGGGGGCGCGGGCGGGGTACACCATGTCCGTTCGGGTGCTGTCGAGCTGATGACGTAAACGGATCAGCGGATCAGCGGGCGGGTGGGTCAGACGCGGAGGTGGGCGGTCCAGTAGGTGAGGTCGGAGTGGTGCTCGGTGAGGGCCACCCGCTCGCCACAGGCCTCCTCGATCAACCTGACCGCCTCGTCCAGGTGCGGCGGATTGCCGTCCCAGTCCTCGTCACGGAACAGGTGCAGCCCGACCTCGCCCCGGTCGTCGCCGAGGGCCTGCGCCGCGTCGGGTGACACCAGCACCACGGTGTAGCGGGCGGCCTCCCGCTCGGCCTCGCTGGGCGGCTCCGGCTCGTCCCGCCTGCGCCGCCGGAACCGCTCGACCACCGACGGGATCGGACCGGGCGAGTCATCCGGGTCGTACGGCCGCAGCCAGGCGGGCGAGGGGCGGACGGTGTTCGAGGCGGTCACTTCGACACTCCTTCATCTTCAAGGCGCAAGGCTTGGCTTGGATAGCAATTTGCGATTATGGTTACGTCGCTGAGGGTGAGCTGTCAATAGCGATCGGTGGGGAGTCCTGGTGGCGAAGCAGAGCGCGCCGACCGTGGTGGGCCGTGGGTTGGGTGGCGAGTTGCGGCAGGTGCGGCGGGCCAGACGCCTGACCGGCTCGGGGGTGGCGACCCAACTCGGCTGGCAGCCGTCGAAGCTCTCCCGGATCGAGACCGGCCAGCAGGGCATCCGGCTGGAAGAGATCGCCGCGCTGCTGGCCATCTACGGTGTCGTCGGCGAGGAGCGCAAACGGTTGCTCGACATGGCCAGACGCGGCCGGGAGCCGGGCTGGTGGGAGACGCACTCGGCCGGCCTGACCCCGTGGTCGCGTACCTTCATCCGGTTCGAGGCCGAGGCGACCCGGATAGTGGGCTGGCAGCCGTTGCTGGTGCCGGGCCTGCTCCAGTTGCCGGAGTACACCAGCGCCCTGATGAAGGCGTGTGGGGTGGCACCGGCGGACGCCCAGGCGCGGGTCGCAGCCAGGCTGGGCCGGCAGGCGATCCTGGCCCGGGACGAGCCACCGGAGCTGCGTCTGATCATCGACGAGATGGTGCTACGTCGGCCGCTCGGCAGTCGTCGCCTGATGGCCCGGCAGCTCCACCATCTGATCGAGATGGCCGATCGGCCGAACCTGACCCTTCAGGTGGTCCCGCTTGCGTGCGGCGGACACTCCGGGTTGGACGGATCGTTCGTCCTGTTCGACTTCGACCGGCTCCCGCCGGTGGTGCACCTGGAGCACAAGATCTCCAGCATCTTCCTGGAGAAGCCCGATCAGGTGGACGTGTTCCGTCGGGAAGCGGATACGCTGGCGAGGTCGGCGTTGAGCCCGGCCGAATCGATGAAGTTGATAGCCCAGGTCGCAGTGGAGCATGAGCGGGAGTGAGCCGCAGATGGTGATCGCAGAGTTGTCGGAGGCCACCTGGCGCAAGTCGACCCGCAGCGGCTCCGACACCGACTGTGTCGAGGTGGCCGCGGTGGCGCACGTGGTGGGGGTGCGGGATTCCAAGGATCGGCCCGGTCCGGTGCTGGCCTTCGACCGGTCGGCCTGGTCCGCTTTCGTCGCTGACTTGTCGACACGTCCCTCATCGTGGTGACCTTGAGGTCCATGCCTGAGTTGTCCGGTGTGACCTGGCGTAAGTCGACCCGCAGCGGCTCGGATACCAACTGCGTCGAGGTGGCCGAGTCGGTTCGGGTGGTCGGCGTACGGGATTCGAAGGATCCGGCGGGGCCGGTGTTGGCGTTTGGCCGTCGGTCCTGGGCTGCCTTCGTCGCCGGTCTGCCGGAGTTGCGGCAGGGGTGAGTACCGAGACTTCGCTCTGGGTGTCCCTGGCCAGACGTACTCGCAATGAGTTGTCCGGAAGCTCCGGACACAGGTAGCCTGGCTATTGCCGGGGGCAGTAGCCCCCTGGAAGTGGACCCGGCAGCCTTCCGGACGGTGGGTGGGCCGGGTCTCGCGTTTCTCGGGCCGGTCAGACCCGGTGTGATTCGGTGACCATGGCCCGCACCGCCGTGCGCCAGTGCCCTCCTCTCGCCCAACACCAGGCGAGTGCGTCAGGGATGGCCAGTAGGCACTCCTCGTGCGCTTTCAGATGGTCGTAGCGGAGTTGTCCGGCGATTCCGGCTCTGCGAACCTCCTCAAAGAGCAGCCGCTGATCGGCCTTGAGCGTCGAGTCGTCCCGCTCGATCACCAGACGCGCTGCACTGGTTTTCGCGGCGTATTCGACCAGCCCGGCGAGGCAGGCATCCCGGGCAGCTTCGTGGTCCTGTGGCCGACTGCATCGAACACGGTGGCCTGAACCCCGATGGTGGTGATCGCGGTGACGATCTGCCGCCGCCGGTCATCTCTTTCCTTGTGGAAGTGGATCCGGCGCTGGTGGGGGAGGACGAGGTTCCGCACTGTCCTGCGGGCGCGAGTCAGGTCGGAAGGCGGCACGACGGTGGCGACCAGTAGGAAGCCGCGTTCCTTGGTCTCGTCCACGAAGATGTGACCCCTCAACCCGGGTTCTCCTCTGCCGTGGCTGTCACCCGTCGTTTCCTGTATTGACGATTTGTCGGATGAGTTCAAGGCGGTCCTGGAGGCCCAGGGCGGCCAGGTTGCCACCTCCGAGCCCGTCAAGAACAGCACGTACGTCGCACTCCTGTGGTCGGAGAACGGCATCGATGACGCGAGCCCGCGGCCCGCCGTCGCGGCAGTAGATCCAGACCGTCTGGCTCTGTCGCGGTTCGGTGTTCTGATCCGGGTCCAAGCGTTCTGGCGGGAAGTAGCCGAGCCCGGTCGCCTGGAGCGCTTCTGCGATCTCCGCCAGCACCCAACGCCCCAACTTGCGGTAGCCGAGCTCCTCTCGTAACTCTCCGAGGCTGGCTTCCGTTAGTCCTCCGTCCGCTCGGCATCGGGCGGCAGTGCCGGGTGTCTGCTCCATCTCCCTCAACAATCGTCTCCGCACAGTCCGGCCATCATGTTGTGCATCGGCATCATATGTTGTCAAGGAGGAACGCATAAGTTGTCATGATCTTGACAATATGAGAGCGCCTTGGTCGAACGGAGTGCACCCCTGCGCACCCCCACGGGCAGCAAACCGCGTCCGGCGTACGCTCGGTGGCGTGACGAGGAGCCGGGAGATCGACGACATCCTGCAGCGGGGCGCGGACGGCGGGCGGATCACGCCCGAGGAGGCGCTGCTGCTCTACACCGAGGCGCCCTTCCACGCGTTGGGCGAGGCGGCGGACGCGGTGCGCCGGCGGCGGTACCCGGACAACATCGTCACCTACCTGATCGACCGCAACATCAACTACACGAACGTCTGCGTGACGGCGTGCAAGTTCTGCGCGTTCTACCGGGCCCCCAAGCACTCCGAGGGGTGGACCCACCCGACCGAGGAGATCCTGCGCCGCTGCGGCGAGGCGGTCGAGCTGGGCGCCACCCAGGTCATGCTCCAGGGCGGCCACCACCCGGACTACGGGGTGGAGTACTACGAGGAGCTGTTCTCCTCGGTCAAGACGGCGTACCCGCAGCTGGCCATCCACTCCATCGGGCCGAGCGAGATCCTGCACATGGCGAAGGTCTCGCAGGTGAGCCTGGACGAGGCCATCGCCCGGATCAAGACCGCCGGGCTGGACTCGATCGCCGGGGCCGGTGCCGAGATGCTGCCGGACCGGCCGCGCAAGGCGATCGCCCCGCTGAAGGAGTCCGGCGCGCGTTGGCTGGAGGTCATGGAGCTGGCCCACCGGCAGGGCCTGGAGTCCACGGCGACGATGATGATGGGCACCGGCGAGACCAACGCCGAGCGGATCGAGCACCTGCGGATGATCCGCGACGTGCAGGACCGTACCGGGGGTTTCCGGGCGTTCATCCCGTGGACGTACCAGCCGGAGAACAACCACCTGAAGGGCCGCACCCAGGCCACCACCCTGGAGTACCTGCGGCTGGTGGCGGTGGCCCGGCTCTTCTTCGAGACCGTGCCGCACCTCCAGGCGTCCTGGCTGACCACCGGTAAGGACGTCGGCCAGCTCGCCCTGCACATGGGGGTGGACGACCTTGGTTCGATCATGCTGGAGGAGAACGTCATCTCCTCGGCCGGTGCCCGGCACCGCTCCAACCTGCACGAGCTGATCGGCATGATCCGTTCGGCCGACCGGATTCCGGCCCAGCGGGACACCCTCTACCGCCGGCTGGCCGTGCACCACACCCCGGCCGACGACCCCACCGACGACCGGGTGGTCTCGCACTTCTCCTCGATCGCCATGCCCGGCGGCGGGGCCGGCCGTACGCTGCCGCTGGTCGAGGCCCGCTGAACCACCGGCCATGACCGGCGGCGGCCCTTCCGGTCTCGCCGGTCGTCGCGGCCCGCTGGACAGCCCATCCCCGTGGGGGCCTGCGGCACGACGCTGGCGGTGGCTCGGCCTGCTCCGCCGTCACGCTGGGTGATGCTTCGGGTGGCAAGGGTGACTGGCTGAACGGGTTCGGGTGTCGGCCCGGGGGATATTCGTGGTCGCCGTTCGGCGGAGCCGGCAGGGGATCAGCCATCACAAGACGCGGCAATCCGGGCAGGGCGTACCCGTCGGATGGATGCCCAGGTCGCGGTGCTTCGGCGCGGGGGGTGGCGAGGCGCGGCGGCGCCCGCTAACGTCCGCCCGGCGTACCCGTCATCACCCTTTGGGGGAGACCTTTCATGGTCGGCGACGGGTAGCCCGCGAGCTGAGGTGCGTCCTCCATCGGCCCGGGAGGGCCGTCTATATAAAACGGGGGCGGGATGGTCATCCATCCCGCCCCCGCTCCTCATCCGTTCGGACCCGTGTGGGGCGAAATCGCACGTCACGGCTGGCGTACCGGCGGCGAACTCGGATAACGTCCGCTCGGCCGCAACATCAGCCCCACCCTTCCCAGAAGTCCCTAACCCCCCGGGGGATCGATGACACTGCTCCACCGTTCGGCCCTGGCCCGCGTCGGTGCCGTGGCCCTGCTCGCCGTCGGTGGCCTGGCCACCGTGGCCGCCCCGGCGAACGCCGCCGACCAGGCGAAACTCGACCTCGTCCCGCTGAGCTCCCAGCTGGCGCTCGGGGTCAAGGAGGCCAAGGCCAAGCCGTTCAAGTTCTCCGTCCAGAACCTCCGTGGTTCGGTCGACGCCAAGGACGTGAAGGTCACCGTCGAGACCGCGGGCCTCAGGGAGAACAAGGTCGGGGTGCTCGTGCCGGACGGCTGTGCCGTCACCGGCACCGCCTTCACCTGCTCGCTGTCCGACCTGGGTGGCACCACCGACGACATCGCCGGCGGCACCACCGAGGAGTTCGGCATCCCGCTGTTCGGCACCGACACGCGCGGCAAGGGGGGCGTGCTGAAGGTGACGGTGAGCGCGTCCAACGCCACCTCGGACTCGGTCGACCACGACATCATGGTCGTCAAGCCCGGCTACGACCTGACCACCTGGGTGCAGGACGTCTACGCCGACGTGGTGGTCGACGGGGACGAGGCCGGCGAGAGCGGACTGACCGGCGTCAAGCCGGGCGGGACCGCCCCGCTGGACTGGGCGGTCTACAACGGCGGCAGCCGCCGGGCCACCGGCATCTTCTACGGGATCGCCCTGCCGGACGGTGCCAGCTTCGTCGACCTGCCGGAAAGCTGCGTCACGCAGGACCTGGGTGGCGTCGTGGCGTACTGCGAGGACGACGGCGCGGTGCTGCGGCCGGGCGAGTTCTACACCGCCGACGTACGGGTGAAGGTCGGCGCGGGCGTCACCGAGAAGGTGCTCACCCCGGGCGTCGTCTTCGCCGCCGGGCTGAACGGGGCCGTCGGCGAGCCGGAGGAGGAGCCGCAGGTCGCCAGCAAGGCGCAGCGGAAGACCTTCACCGAGACCGACGACGGCGACAACACCTCGCTGTTCGACGTGTTCGTCGACCTGACCACCGGTCCGAGCCCGACGCCGAGCCCGAGCCCGAGCCCGACCGGGGAGCCCAGCCCGTCCACCAGCGCCAGCCCCACGGTCAGCGCCAGCCCGACGACCGGTGGCGGCACCGGCGGTGGCGACGACGACGGCGGTCTGCCGGTGACCGGCGCGCAGGTCACCCTGATCGGTGGCATCGGTGCCGCCGTGCTGCTCGCGGGCGGGGCGCTGCTGATGCTCGCCCGTCGGCGTCGGCTCGTGCTGGTGACCCCGGGCGACGAGAAGCCGCAGAGCTGAACGACGGCGGGCGGTCGCACGACCGAACGGTAGGACGTACGGCGGGCGGGGTGGGCGACCACCCCGCCCGCCGCATGTAGCGACACCCAGCGCCGGGCGGGTGGGGCCAGGCTGGCAGAGTGGAGGGGTGAGTCGCATCCCGCAGGGCCAGCGCGCCGGCCTGGACAAGTCTCCGCACGAGGTCGCTGCGATGTTCGACGGGGTGGCCGCCCGTTACGACCTGACGAACACGGTCCTCTCCTTCGGGCAGGACCGGTCGTGGCGGCGGGCCACCCGGGCGGCGCTCGGGCTGCTCCCCGGCGAGCGGGTGCTGGACGTGGGGGCCGGCACCGGTGTGTCGACGCAGGAACTGGCCCGCTCCGGGGCGTACGCGGTGGGCGCGGATCTGTCGCAGGGCATGTTGCAGGCCGGCCGGCGGGTCCGGCCGGAGGTGCCGCTGTTGGCGGGGGACGCGCTGCGGCTCCCCTTCGCCGACGCCTCCTTCGACGCGGTGACGATCTCGTTCGCGCTGCGGAACGTCAACGACACCGACGCGGCGCTGCGGGAACTGGCCCGGGTGACCCGGCCGGGCGGCAGGCTGGTGGTCTGCGAGTTCAGCACCCCGGTGCACCCGACCTTCCGCACGGTCTACCTGTCGTACCTGATGCGCTCGTTGCCGGCGGTGGCCCGGACGGTCTCCAGCAACCCCGACGCGTACGTCTATCTGGCCGAGTCGATCCGGGCCTGGCCGGACCAGGCGGCGCTGGCGGCGCGGATCGGCGCGGCCGGTTGGGGCCGGGTGGCGTGGCGCAACCTGACCGGTGGGGTGGTGGCCCTGCACCGGGCCGTTCGCGGGTGACCGTGAGTGAATGGCAGTTTTCGGTAATATCCACTTTCGGTCCACTTTGCCCCGTAGGCTCCCCGGTATGACGGGAGTAGCGCCGAGCGACCCACCGGCCCCCACCGACGACCAGGCGGCCGACCTCATCGCCCAGCTCAGGGAGCTGGCCGGCGCGGACCCCGGCGATGTCCGCCAGGTGGTGGCCGAGGTGCTGGGCGCACTCGACCGGGCAGCCGGCGGAGCGCTGCGTGACCAACTGCCGGCGGCGATCCGGGCCGACACCGGGCTGGACGCCGCCCGGAACTGAGGCCGAACCGACCCCCGACCCGCATGTTTCCACGAAGTTAGGTACCCCTCACCCGGCAGCGGGGTAACCACGGTCATAGACTCCAACCCGATCGGCTTGTGAAGCATTTCACGAGCGTGCGGGAGGAGGCGCAGATGACTTCGGTGGAGAACGACGCCGACGTGATCGTGGTGGGCGCTGGTCCCGGTGGATCGGCGACGGCGTACCACCTGGCGCGGCACGGCGTACGTGTGCTGCTGCTGGAGAAGACCGAGTTCCCCCGCGAGAAGGTGTGCGGGGACGGGCTCACCCCCCGGGCGACCCGGCAGCTCATCCGGATGGGCGTGGACACCTCGCCCGAGGCCGGCTGGCTGCACAACAAGGGCCTGCGGGTGATCGGCGGCGGGGTACGCCTCGAACTGGACTGGCCCGACCTGGCCACCTTCCCCAACTACGGGCTGGTCCGCACCCGGCTGGACTTCGACGACCTGCTCGCCCGGCGGGCGGTCTCCGCCGGCGCGGAGCTGCGTACCAACGTCAACGTGCTGGGCCCGGTGCTCGACGGCGACGACCGGGTGGTCGGGGTGACCGCCGAGGTCGGCCCGGACAAGGAGCCGGCCAGCTTCCGCGCCCCGCTGGTGGTCGCCGCGGACGGCGTGTCCGGCCGGTTCCCGCTCGCCCTCGGCCTGACCAAGCGGGAGGACCGGCCGATCGGGGTGGCGGTCCGCCGTTACTACCGTTCGCCGGCCAAGCACGACGACGACTACCTGGAGTCCTGGCTGGAGCTGCGCAGCAAGGACAGCGACGCGCTGCTGCCCGGCTACGGCTGGATCTTCGGCCTCGGCGACGGCCGGGTCAACGTCGGCCTCGGCGTGCTCAACTCCTCCTCCGCGTTCGGCAAGACGAACTACCGGCGGCTGCTCACCGACTGGCTGGCCAACACCCCGCCGGACTGGGGGATGACCGACGAGACGAACGCCGACGGGCCGATCCTCGGCGCGGCGCTGCCGATGGGCTTCAACCGGGTGCCGCACTACACCCGGGGAGTGCTGCTGGTCGGCGACTCCGGCGGCATGGTCAACCCGTTCAACGGCGAGGGCATCGCGTACGCGATGGAGTCCGGTGAGCTGGCCGCGGAGGTCGCCGTGCAGGCGCTGGCCCGGCCGGCGGGCCCGGAGCGGGAGCGGGCGCTGATGGCGTACCCGCAGGAGCTGAAGGCCCGGTTCGGCGGCTACTACCGGCTCGGCGGGATCTTCGTCAAGCTGATCGGCCGTCCCGAGGTGATGCGGATGGCGACCAGGCACGGCATGCCGCACCCGATGCTGATGCGCTTCGTGCTCAAGCTGTTGGCCAACCTGACCGACCCGCGCGGCGGGGACGCGATGGACCGGGTCATCAACGCGATGACGAAGGCGGCCCCGGCCGTGTGACGCGACCGGGCCAGGGCCAACGACGGTCCCGGCACGGGCAGAGATCGACCCCCGCTGACGGCAGTCACGAGGGATGTGAATAGTGTGAATTTCGTCAAGCACCTGGGGCAGGGGAAGGACGAGCAGGAGAAAAGATGTCGCTCTCGCCTTACGCACCGATCATCGGGCTGTTCGCCCTCGCCGCGGCGTTCTCGTTGTTCTCCGTGGCCGCCGCCCGCTTCGCCGGTCCCCGGCGCTACAACAAGGCCAAGCTCGAGGCATACGAGTGTGGGATCGAGCCCAGCCCGCAGCCGGTGGGCGGCGGACGGTTCCCGATCAAGTTCTACCTGACGGCGATGCTCTTCATCGTCTTCGACATCGAGATCATCTTCCTCTACCCCTGGGCGGTCTCCTTCGACGCCCTGCCGATCTTCGGCTTCGTGGAGATGGTCCTGTTCATCGTCGCGGTCTTCGTCGCGTACGCCTATGTGTGGCGGCGCGGCGGCCTGGACTGGGACTGAGGGAGGAACGTCAGATGGGCATCGAGGAGAAACTCCCCGCCGGCGTCCTGCTCACCTCCGTGGAGAAGCTGGTCAACTGGTCGCGGAAGTCGTCCGTCTGGGGCGCCACCTTCGGCCTGGCCTGCTGCGCCATCGAGATGATGGCGGCCGGCGGCCCGCACTACGACATGGGCCGCTGGGGCATGGAGGTCTTCCGGGCCTCCCCACGCCAGGCCGACCTGATGATCGTGGCCGGCCGGGTGAGCCAGAAGATGGCCCCGGTGCTGCGCCAGATCTACGACCAGATGGCCGAGCCCCGCTGGGTGCTCTCCATGGGCGTCTGCGCCAGCAGCGGCGGCATGTTCAACAACTACGCCATCGTGCAGGGCGTCGACCACATCGTCCCGGTCGACATGTACCTGCCGGGCTGCCCGCCCCGCCCCGAGATGCTCATCGACGCGATCCTCAAGCTCCGCGAGAAGATCATGTACGAGCCGCTGGGCCCGAACGGCCGCAAGATGCACCAGGCCCGCCTGGAGCGCGGTGACGTGCCCGTGGTGCCGTACGGGTCGATGCCGTCGTCGTACCGCAACGACAAGGCCCGCCGCGCCGAGTGGACGAAGGCGGTCCGCGAGGGGCGCGAGGAGCAGCTGCGGATCGAGAACTGGATGAACGCCCAGAACCACCTCCAGTCGCAGAGGGGCCCGAAGTGACCAGCGATCGCACCAACGGCGGCGGGGTGCCGGTACCGGTCACCCCGGCCGGCGCGACCAGCGGTGCCCCCGCCGAACTCCCGCCGTCCAGCCCGGCCGGGCGGGGCATGTTCGGCATGCAGGGCACCGGCGACGTCTCCGGCTACGGTGGCCTGGTCCGTCGGCGCACCCCGATCGAGGAGGCCCCCCGGCCGTACGGGGGCTACTTCGACGAGGTGCGCGACGCGCTGGAGGAGGCGTACCCGCACTTCGGCGACGCGATCGAGAAGGTCGTCGTCGACCGGGGCGAGCTGACCCTGCACGTCCGCCCGGAGCGGATCGCCGAGGTCTGCCAGGTGATGCGGGACGACCTGGCGCTGCGCTTCGAGCTGTGCTCCTCGGTGTCCGGTGTGGACTACCTGGGCGCCGACGAGCGCCGGCTGCACGTCGTCTACCTGCTCACCTCGATGACCTACCGGCGTCGGGTGCGGCTGGAGGCGGCCGTCTCCGTCGAGGACCCGCACCTGCCGAGCGTCACCGCCGTCTACCCGACGGCCGACTGGCAGGAGCGCGAGGCGTACGACATGTTCGGCGTCGTCTTCGACGGCCACCCCAACCTGACCCGGATCCTGATGCCGGACGACTGGGAGGGCCACCCGCAGCGCAAGGACTACCCGCTCGGCGGCGTCCCCGTCGAGTACAAGGGCGCGGAGATCCCGCCGCCGGACCGTAGGAGGTCGTACCAGTGACCACGTCCAACTACGCGACCGAGCGGGAGACCACCGAGGGTCGGGTCTTCACCGTCACCGGTGGGGACTGGGACCAGGTCGTCTCCGGCACCGACCCGATCAACGACGAGCGGATCGTCGTGAACATGGGTCCGCAGCACCCGTCGACGCACGGGGTGCTGCGGCTGATCCTGGAGCTGGAGGGCGAGACGGTCCGCGAGGCCCGCTCGGTCGTCGGCTACCTGCACACCGGCATCGAGAAGAACCTCGAATACCGCAACTGGGTGCAGGGCTCGACCTTCGTGACCCGGATGGACTACCTCGCCCCGATCTTCAACGAGACGGCGTACAGCCTCGCGGTGGAGAAGCTGCTCGGCATCACCGACGACATCACCGAGCGGGCCAACACCATCCGGGTCCTGATGATGGAGCTGAACCGGATCTCCTCGCACCTGGTCTGGCTGGCCACCACCGGCATGGAGCTGGGCGCGATCTCGATCATGCTGTACGGCTTCCGTGAGCGGGAGTACATCCTCGACATCTTCGAGACCATCACCGGCCTGCGGATGAACCACGCGTACGTCCGACCGGGCGGGGTCGCGCAGGACGTGCCGGACGCGGCGATCGCCAAGATCCGCGACTTCCTCAAGATGATGCCGAAGAAGCTCAAGGAGTACGAGGACCTGCTCTCCGGCCAGCCGATCTGGACCGAGCGTACCCAGGGCGTCGCGGTGCTCGACGTGACCGCCTGCCTCGCCCTCGGCGTCACCGGCCCGGTGCTGCGCTCCGCCGGTCTCGCCTGGGACCTGCGCAAGACCATGCCGTACTGCGGCTACGAGACGTACGAGTTCGACGTGCCGACCCACCCGGACGGCGACGTCTGGGGCCGCTACCTGGTCCGGCTCGCCGAGATCCGGGAGTCGCTCAAACTGGTCGAGCAGGCGCTGGACCGGTTGAAGCCGGGCCCGGTGATGGTGGCCGACCGCAAGATCGCCTGGCCGGCGCAGTTGGCCATCGGCGTGGACGGCATGGGCAACTCGTTGGAGCACGTCGCCAAGATCATGGGTCAGTCGATGGAGTCGCTGATCCACCACTTCAAGCTCGTCACCGAGGGCTTCCGGGTGCCGCCGGGCCAGGTGTACGTCGGCATCGAGTCGCCCCGGGGCGAGCTGGGCGTGCATGCGGTCTCCGACGGTGGCACCCGGCCCTACCGGGTGCACTACCGGGAGCCGAGCTTCGTCAACCTCCAGGCCCTTCCGGCGATGGCCGAGGGCGGCCTGATCGCCGACGTGATCGCCGGCGGCGCCTCGCTGGACCCCGTGATGGGTGGATGTGACCGGTGAGCGCGAGGAGTGAGCTTGCGAGCCCCAGTCGCCCGCGCGAGGAGAGAGCGGAGCGAGCCCCGCAGTCGAGGGCCGAGGGACGCCCAGTCGCGAACGGAAGGCGACTCTGATGACCGTTTTCACTGAAGAGACCCGGATCCGGGCGCGGGAGATCATCGCCCGGTACCCGGCCGACCGGTCCCGCTCGGCGCTGCTCCCGCTGCTGCACCTGGTGCAGGCCGAGGAGGGCTACGTCTCCCCGGCCGGGGTGGCGTTCTGCGCCGAGGTGCTGGGGCTGAACAAGGCCCAGGTCGGCGCGGTGGCCACCTTCTACACCATGTACAAGCGCCGGCCCACCGGTGACTACCTGGTCAGCGTCTGCACCAACACGATGTGCAACGTGCTCGGCGGCCAGGAGGTCTACGACACCCTGGTCGAGCACCTGGGTGTCGGGCACGACGAGACCACCGCCGACGGGAAGATCACCCTGGAGCACGCCGAGTGCCTGGCGGCCTGCGACTACGGCCCGGTGATGACCGTCAACTACGACTTCTTCGACGGCGTCGACCCGCAGGGCGCGGTCGGCGTGGTGGACGAGCTGCGCGCCGGGGGCCGGCCGATGCCGACCCGGGGTGCCCGGCTCTGCACGCTGAAGGAGATGGCGGTGCAGCTCGCCGGGTTCGCCGACGACCGCGACGGCGCGGTCGCCGACGGCGGACCGGGTGAGGCCACCCTGCGTGGCCTGCGCCTGGCCGAGCAGCACGGCATCTCGGCACCGGGCTTCGACCCGAAGACCCCGATCCGCAGCAAGGCCGAGGCCGACCGGGCCGCCGCCGAGGCGAAGGCGAAGGCCGAGGCCGCCAAGGCCGCCGCGCCGGCTGTCCCGGCAGCCAAGCCGGAGCAGGCCAGCGGCAGCACCGCGCCGGACGTCAGGGCGCCGGACGCCAAGTCGCCGCAGGTGCGTACCGCCGAGACCCGGCAGCCGGATGCGACGACCGCCGTGCCGGACGCCCCCGGCACGAAGGTCCCGACCGACGGTCCGCCGCCGGTACCTCGCGACGCGCAGGCGGCGCAGGCGGCCGGCGTGGCCGCGAACGCTCCCGCCGGTGACGGCAAGCCCGCCGGCGACGAGGCCGGGGCGCAGCAGCGCAACCTCAAGGAAGCCGAGGCGGGAACGGGCGCTGCCGGCGCGGGCTCCGCCGTTGCGAGCGAGACGGGGGCCCAGAAGTGAGCACTCCCCGGCCGGAGACCCTGGCCAAGCTGACCCCGGTGCTGACCAAGCGCTGGCTGTCCCCGGACGCCTGGCGGATCGGCACCTACGAGAAGCTCGACGGCTACGCCGCCCTGCGCAAGGCCCTCAAGGCCCACCCGGACGACCTGATCCAGCTGATCAAGGACTCCGGGCTGCGCGGTCGGGGTGGCGCGGGCTTCCCCACCGGCCTGAAGTGGGGCTTCATCCCACAGGGCGACGGCAAGCCGCACTACCTGGTGGTCAACGCCGACGAGGGCGAGCCGGGCACCTGCAAGGACCTGCCGCTGATGACCCACGACCCGCACGCGCTGGTCGAGGGCGTGATCATCGCCTCGTACGCGATCCGGGCGAACCGCGCCTACATCTACATCCGCGGCGAGGCCGTGCACGCCGCCCGGCGGCTGCGCAACGCGGTGGCCGAGGCGCAGGCCAAGGGCTACCTCGGGCGCAACATCCTCGGCACCGGGTTCGACCTGGAGCTGGTGGTGCACTCGGGTGCCGGGGCGTACATCTGCGGCGAGGAGACGGCGCTGCTGGACTCGCTGGAGGGGTTCCGGGGTCAGCCCCGGCTCCGCCCGCCGTTCCCGGCCACCCACGGCCTGTACGCCAGCCCGACGGTGGTGAACAACGTCGGCACCATCGCCAGCGTGCCGTACATCGTGCTGGGCGGCGCGGACTGGTGGAAGACCATGGGCACCGAGAAGTCGTCCGGCCCGATGATCTACTCGCTCTCCGGTCGGATCGTCAACCCGGGCCAGTTCGAGTGCGGGCTGGGCGTCACCCTGCGCGAGCTGATCGAGCTGGCGGGCGGCATGCAGCCCGGTCACCAGCTGCGGTTCTGGACCCCGGGCGGCTCGTCCACCCCGCTGCTCACCGCCGAGCACCTGGACGTGCCGCTGGACTTCGAGGGGGTGGCGGCGGCCGGTTCGATCCTGGGCACCACGGCCACCCAGATCTTCTCCGACCAGGACTGCCCGGTCTACGCGACCTACCGGTGGCTGGAGTTCTACCACCACGAGTCGTGCGGCAAGTGCACCCCGTGCCGCGAGGGCAACTACTGGATGGTCCGGGTCTACCGGCGCATCCTCGCCGGCCAGGGCACCCACGAGGACCTGGACACCCTGCTCGACACCTGCGACAACATCCTCGGCCGCTCGTTCTGCGGTCTGGGTGACGGTGCGACCAGCTCGGTGACCTCGTCGTTGCAGTACTTCAAGCAGGACTACCTCGACTACATCGAGGGGCGTACCGCGCCGAAGCTCTCCGACAAGCAGCTGGTTGGAGCCCACTGATGACTGACGTGGCGAAGGCCGCCGAGACCGTAACGCTCACCATCGACGGTGTCGAGGTCACCGCCCCCAAGGGGGCGCTGCTGATCCGGGTCGCCGAGCAGTTGGGCACCGAGATCCCCCGGTTCTGCGACCACCCGCTGCTGGCCCCGGCCGGCGCCTGCCGGCAGTGCCTGGTCGAGGTGGAGGGGCAGCGCAAGCCGGTCGCCTCCTGCACCCAGACCGTCGCCGAGGGCATGGTGGTCCGCACCCAGCTCAGCTCCCCGGTCGCCAAGAAGGCGCAGGAGGGGGTGATGGAGCTGCTGCTGCTCAACCACCCGCTCGACTGCCCGATGTGCGACAAGGGTGGTGAGTGCCCGCTGCAGAACCAGGCGATGTCCACCGGCCGCACCGACTCCCGCTTCCACGAGCACAAGCGGGAGTACGTCAAGCCGATGGAGATCAGCACCCAGGTGCTGCTCGACCGGGAGCGCTGCGTGCTCTGCCAGCGCTGTACCCGGTTCTCCGAGGAGATCGCCGGCGACAAGTTCATCGACCTGATGGGCCGCTCGTCCGCCGAAGAGATCAACATCTACCGGGACGACGCGTACGGCGCGGAGGGCGACGAGGGCGACGTCCCGTTCAACTCGTACTTCTCCGGCAACACCGTGCAGATCTGCCCGGTCGGGGCGCTCACCGGGGCGCAGTACCGGTTCCGGGCCCGCCCGTTCGACCTGGTCTCCAGCCCGAGCGTCTGCGAGCACTGCTCGGCCGGCTGCGCGCAGCGCACCGACTGGCGGCGGGGCAAGGTGCTGCGCCGGCTCGCCGGGGACGACCCGCAGGTCAACGAGGAGTGGAACTGCGACAAGGGGCGGTGGGGCTTCCAGTACACCCGCGCCTTCGACCGGCTCACCACCCCGCTGGTCCGCGACGAGAAGTCCGGCGAGCTGCGCGAGGCGTCCTGGAGCGAGGCGCTGACCCGGGCCGCCGACGGCCTGCGGGCCGCCCGCGACGAGGGTCGCGGCACGGCGGTGCTGACCGGCGGCCGGCTGACCGTCGAGGACGCCTACGCGTACGCGAAGTTCGCCCGGGTCGCCCTGAACACCAACGACATCGACTTCCGGGCCCGGCCGGTCTCCCGCGAGGAGGCCGACTTCCTGGCCAGCACCGTCGCCGGGGTCACCGACGTGACCTACGCCGACGTGGAGAAGGCGTCCACGGTGGTGCTGGTCGGGCTGGAGCCGGAGGAGGAGTGCCCGATCCTCTTCCTGCGGCTGCGCAAGGCGTACCTGAAGAAGAAGTTGACCGTCTACGCGATCGCCCCGTTCGCCACCCGGGGCCTGGAGAAGCTCGGGGCCAAGCTGGCCCGGGTGGTGCCGGGTGAGGAGGCGAGCGTGCTCGCCGAGCACGACACGGTGGCCGAGGCGCTGAGCGCCGAGGGCGCGATCCTCTTCGTCGGTGAGCGGCTGGCCGGGGTGCCCGGTGGTCTCTCCGCCGCCGCGGACATCGCCCGGCGTACCGGCGCGAAGCTGGCCTGGGTGCCGCGCCGCGCGGGTGACCGGGGTGCGGTCGACGCGGGCTGCCTGCCCAACCTGCTGCCCGGCGGGCGTCCGGTGACCGAGCCGTCGGCCCGCGCCGAGCTGGGCGAGGCGTGGGACATCCCGGCCGGGGTGATCCCCAGCCAGGCCGGTCGGGACACCGACCAGATCCTGGCCGCCGCCGCGAACGGCCAGCTCGGTGCCCTGGTGGTGGCCGGCGTGGACCCGGCCGACCTGGCCGACCCGAGGCTGGCCGAGCAGGCCCTCGACGCGGTGCCCTTCCTGGTCAGCCTGGAGCTGCGCAACTCGGCGGTGGCCCGCCGGGCGGACGTCGTCCTCCCGGTCGCCCCGGTGGTCGAGAAGGCCGGCAGCTTCCTGGACTGGGAGGGCCGGCTGCGCACCTTCGAGGCGGTGCTGCACACCGCCGCGATGACCGACGGCCGGGTGCTGGACGCGATCGCCGCGCAGCTCGACGTCCGGCTCGGCACCGGCGACGTGTCGAGCGTCCGCCGGGAGTTGGGCGCGCTGCCGCCGACCCGGGCCGACCGGCCGGTCTCGCCGTCGGTCGCCCCGGCGACCGTGCCCCAGCCGGGCGCGGGCGAGGCGGTGCTGGCCACCTGGCACCAGCTGGTCGACCTGGGCAGTCTCACCGACGGCGACGAGCACCTCGCCGGCACCGCCCGCCCGCCGGTGGTCCGGCTGGGCAAGGGCACCGCCGAGGCGCTCGGCGTGGCCGACGGTGACCCGGTGACGGTGGGCACCGACCGGGGTGCGGTCACCCTGCCGGCGGCCATCACCGAGATGCCGGACGGCGTCGTCTGGTTGCCGACCAACTCGCCCGGTTCGACCGTCCGGCGCAGCCTCGGCACCGCGTCCGGCACGGTGGTACGGATCTCCGGAGGTGCACAGTGAACACCCTCCTGGCGCAGGACCCGACGCTTGCCGACTTCGGCCGGGACCCGTGGTGGCTGGTCCTCATCAAGATCGTCTTTGCGTTCGTCTTCGGTCTGCTCGCCACCCTGCTCGGCGTCTGGTTCGAGCGGCGGGTCGTCGGCTACATGCAGGTCCGGCCCGGCCCCAACCAGGTCGGCCCGTTCGGCCTGCTCCAGACCCTCGCCGACGGCCTGAAGATGGCCTTCAAGGAGGACATCCTCCCGAAGGCCGCCGACAAGGTGGTCTACTTCTTCGCGCCGGTCATCTCGGTGGTCTGCGCGGTCACCGCGCTGTCGGTGATCCCGTTCGGCCCGATGGTGAGCATCTTCGGCCACCAGACGCCGTTGCAGGTCACCGACGTGCCGGTGGCGGTGCTGGTGCTGCTCGCCTGCTCGTCGCTGGCCGTCTACGGCATCGTGCTCGGCGGCTGGGCCTCCGGCTCGACGTACCCGCTGCTCGGTGGGTTGCGCTCCAGCGCCCAGATGATCTCGTACGAGGTCGCGATGGGGCTGAGCATCGTCGCGGTGTTCATGACCGCCGGCACCATGTCCACCAGCGGGATCGTCGCCGCCCAGGGGGACGCCACCCGGCTCACCATCGCGGGCACCGAGATCCCGGCCCCGGGCTGGTACGCGATCCTGCTGCTGCCCAGCTTCATCATCTTCTTCATCGCCACCGTCGGTGAGACCAACCGGGCACCGTTCGACCTGCCCGAGGCGGAGTCGGAGCTGGTCGCCGGCTTCATGACCGAGTACAGCTCGCTGAAGTTCGCGCTCTTCATGCTCTCCGAGTACGTCGCCATGGTGACCATGTCCGCGGTCACCACGACGCTCTTCCTCGGCGGCTGGCGGGCACCCTGGCCGATCACGCTGTGGGCGGGCGCCAACTCCGGTTGGTGGCCGATGCTCTGGTTCTTCGGCAAGGTGCTGATCCTGGTCTTCGTCTTCGTCTGGCTCCGGGGCACCCTGCCCCGGCTGCGTTACGACCAGTTCATGCGCTTCGGCTGGAAGGTGCTGCTCCCGATCAACCTGGTCTGGATCCTGGTCCTGGCCGGGCTGCGCTCCATCGAGGACTGGCAGTCGCGGGACCGGCTGCTCGTCACCGCCATCGGCGCGGGCGTCCTGCTGCTCGTGACGCTGCTCTGGCCGAGCCGCAAGCCGACCCCGAAGCCGAACCCGCAGGAACAGGCCGACAGCCGGCCGTACGGCAGCTTCCCGCTGCCCCCGCTGGATCTACAGGTACCACCGAGCCCGCGCACCAAGCGCGTGGTCGCCGAGCGGGAGCCGGCCAACATCGCCACCGGCTCCGACTCCAGGGAGGTGTGACGTGGGCACGATCACCGGAACGTTCAAGGGTTTCGGAGTCACCTTCTCGCACATGTTCAGGAAGGTCGTCACCACCGACTATCCGTTCAAGCCGCCGGTCTCGGCGCCGCGCTACCACGGGCGGCACATCCTCAACCGGCACCCGGACGGCCTGGAGAAGTGCATCGGCTGCGAGCTGTGCGCCTGGGCCTGCCCGGCGGACGCGATCTACGTCGAGGGTGGCGACAACACCGACGAGCAGCGCTTCTCGCCGGGTGAGCGGTACGCCAGCACCTACCAGATCAACTACGCCCGGTGCATCTTCTGCGGGCTCTGCATCGAGGCCTGCCCGACCCGTTCGCTGACCATGAGCAACGAGTACGAGCTGGCCCGGGACAACCGGCAGGATCTGATCTTCACCAAGGAGCAGTTGCTCGCGCCGCTGCTCGAAGGCATGGAGCAGCCGCCGCACCCGATGCGGCTCGGTGACAGCGAGAAGGACTACTACGTCGGCGCGCTGACCAACCCGGGCACCTCGGCCGGTGCCGAGCAGTCCCCGATGGGCCCCGGGCGGTACCGGCTGGACGAGCACCCCGGGGTGACGTTCCCGGGTGCCGAGCAGGCGGCCCAGCGGGCCGGCGCGGCCGACGGTTCGGCAGCAGGCAAGGGAGCGGGAGCATGATCTCGTCCACGGTGCTCGCCGCGGCGGGCCAGGTTTCCGGGGGTGAGGAGGTCACCTTCTGGGTCCTCGCCCCGTTGGCGCTGATCGGCGCGCTCGGCATGGTCTGGGCCCGCAACGCCGTGCACTCGGCGCTCTTCCTGGTGCTCACCATGCTCTGCCTGGGCGTGTTCTACGTCCTGCAGGCCGGCCCGTTCATCGGCATGGTGCAGATCATCGTCTACACCGGCGCGATCATGATGCTGTTCCTCTTCGTGCTGATGCTGGTCGGCCGGGACGCGTCCGACTCGCTGATCGAGACGCTGCGTGGCCAGCGGGTCGCCGCGGTGGTGCTCGGGCTCGGCTTCGCCGGGCTGGTCGGCACCGGCCTGTACCGGGCGTTGAACGGGGTCACCGCAGTCGGCCTGGAGCAGGCCAACGCGGAGGGCAACGTGCAGGGCATCGCCCGGCTGCTCTTCACCAAGTACGTCTTCGCCTTCGAGCTGACCTCCGCGCTGCTGATCACGGCGGCGGTCGGCGCGATGGTGCTGGCGCACGTCGAGCGGCGCAAGGAAGACAAGATGGACCAGGTCGCCACCATGAAGGCCCGGTTCCGCCCCGGCAACTACCCCGGCCCGAAGCCCGGCCCGGGTGTCTTCGCCACCTCCTCCTCGGTGGCCACCCCGGCCCGCCTGCCCGACGGCCGGCTGACCGACCGCAGCACCCCGGCGATCCTGCCGCAGCGGGAGCTGACCGCCGAGGAAACCACCCTGAAGGGGACGGAACGGTGAGCGCGAGGAGTGCAGCGCAGCGGAGCCCCGCAGTCGCGAACGACAAGGTGGCTTCGGTGAGCGCGAGGAGTGCAGCGAAGCGGAGCCCCGCAGTCGCGAACGAGAAGGTGGTTCAGCGATGACCCCCGACTACTACCTGATCCTGGCTGTGGTGCTCTTCACCATCGGTGCGGTCGGCGTGCTCGTACGGCGCAACGCGATCGTGCTGTTCATGTGCGTCGAGCTGATGCTCAACGCGGCCAACCTGACGCTGGTCACCTTCAGCCGGATCAACGGTGACCTCAACGGACAGATCATGGCGTTCTTCGTGATGGTGGTGGCGGCGGCCGAGGTCGTGGTCGGGCTCGCGATCATCATGTCGATCTTCCGGACCCGGCGCTCGGCGAGCGTCGACGACGCCAACCTGCTGAAGTACTGAGGGGCCCTGCGGTGGATGAGATTCTGACGTACGCCCAGGCAGAGCCGGCGGGCACCGTCGCCTACGCGCCGGCTGACGGCCTGCTGAGCAGCGTCTGGCTGCTGGTGGCGATCCCCCTGGTCAGCGCGGCGATCCTGCTGCTGCTCGGCCGGCGGGCCGACCGCTGGGGGCACTGGCTGGGCGTGGCCGCGATCGGTGCCGCGTTCGTGCTGGGGCTCACCTCCTTCTTCCAGCTGCGCGGGCTGGAGAACAAGTCCGTCGAGCTGAGCCTCTGGGACTTCATCACGGTCGGCGACCTGAGGGTGGACTTCGGTCTGCTCTTCGACCCGCTGGCCGCGGTCTTCGTCCTGCTGATCACCGGGGTGGGCTTCCTGATCCACCTCTACGCGGTCGAGTACATGGCGCACGACGAGGGCCGGCGACGGTTCTTCGCGTACTTCAACCTCTTCGTCGCCGCGATGCTGCTGCTGGTGCTCGGCAACAACTACGTGATGCTCTACTTCGGCTGGGAGGGCGTCGGTCTGGCGTCGTACCTGCTGATCTCCTTCTGGTACGGACGGCCGAGCGCGGCCACCGCCGGCAAGAAGGCGTTCCTGATGAACCGGGTCGGCGACGCCGGCCTGGCGATCGGCATCTTCATCCTGTTCGCCACCCTCGGCACCACCCAGTACGACGAGGTCTTCAACGGCGTCGGCGGGCTGGCCAGCGGCACGGTGCTGGTGCTGGGCCTGCTGCTGCTGCTCGGGGCGGCCGGCAAGTCCGGTCAGTTCCCGCTCCAGGCGTGGCTGCCGGACGCGATGGAGGGCCCGACCCCGGTGTCGGCGCTGATCCACGCCGCCACCATGGTCACCGCGGGCGTCTACCTGATCGCCCGGTCCAACCCGATCTTCTCGGCCAACGAGACCCTCCAGCTGGTGGTGGTCAGCGTCGGCGCGCTGACCCTGCTGATGGGCTGCATCATCGGCGCGGCGAAGGACGACATCAAGCGGGTGCTGGCCTGGTCGACCGTCAGCCAGATCGGCTACATGTTCCTCGGCGTCGGCCTCGGCGGCGCGGCGTACGCGCTGGCCATCGTGCACCTGCTGGCGCACGGCTTCTTCAAGGCCAACATGTTCCTCGGTGCCGGCTCGGTCATGCACGGCATGAACGACCAGGTGGACATCCGGCGCTTCGGTGGGCTGTCGAAGTACATGAAGGTCACCTGGATCACCTTCATGATGGGCTGGCTCGCCATCATCGGCATGTTCCCGTTCTCCGGCTTCTTCTCCAAGGAGCCGATCATCGTGGCCGCGTTCGAGCGGGAGGGCTGGACGGCCTGGCTGTTCGGCGGGGCGGCACTGCTCGGCGCGGGGTTGACCGCGTTCTACATGACCCGGTTGTTCGTGTTGACCTTCCACGGCCCGAAGCGGTGGACCGAGGACATCGAGCACCCGCACGAGTCGCCGAAGCTGATGACCATCCCGCTGATCCTGCTGGCGGTCGGCTCGGTCGGCGCCGGTTTCCTGCTCTCCACCTCGGTGCCGGACTGGCTGACCGCCACCGCCGGCCTCGGTGGCGAGGAGGCGGAGCACGCCGCCGTCCTGCCGCACTGGCTGCTCACCGCGCTGTCGCTGGTGGTGACGGTGCTCGGTGCCGGACTGGCCTGGGCGCTGTTCCGCAACGGCACGGCCACCGCGCCGCAGCCGGCCGGGGTGCTGGTCACCGCCGCCCGGCGCAACCTCTACACGGACGCCTTCAACGAGGTGGTCTTCGAGAAGCCGGGCATCTTCCTCACCCGGGCGCTGGTCTTCCTCGACAACCGGGGCGTCGACGGGCTGGTCAACGGCCTGGCCGCCGGGGTCGGCGGCGGCTCGGGTCGACTCCGGCGGTTGCAGACCGGATTCGTCCGGTCGTACGCGACCTCGATCCTGACCGGCGCGCTGCTCGTGGTGGCGGCGTTCCTGGCAGTGCAGGCGGGGTGGCTGGCGTGATCGACCTCAGTGCGACCGCCCCCGCCGGCGGACCACGCATCCACGACGGAGGTAAGGCCGCATAATGTCCAACTTCCCGTTCCTCTCGGTGCTGACCGTGGCGCCGCTGGTCGGTGCCCTGGTCGTGGCCTTCCTGCCGCGCCGCCGGCCTGACCTGGCCAAGCAGGTGGCGTTCGGCTGGTCGCTGCTGGTGCTGGCGCTCTCGGTGGTCATGTGGGTCACCTTCCAGGCCGACGGTGACCGGCTCCAGTTCCGCGAGTCGTACCCGTGGATTCCCACCTGGGACGTCAACTTCACCTTCGCCGTCGACGGCATCGCGCTGGTCATGCTGATGCTGATCGCGGTGCTGGTGCCGCTGGTGATCCTGGCGTCGTGGCACGACGCCGACGCGTCGAAGCGGTCGGTGCCGGTCTACTTCGCCCTGCTGCTCGTCCTCGAGAGCACGATGATCGGCGTCTTCGCCGCCGCCGACGTCTTCCTGTTCTACGTGTTCTTCGAGGTCATGCTGGTGCCGATGTACTTCCTGATCGGCAGCTACGGCGGCCACCAGCGGCAGTACGCGGCGGTGAAGTTCTTCCTCTACTCGCTGGTCGGCGGCCTGTTCATGCTGGCCGCGGTGATCGGCCTGTGGGTGGTCGGCGGGAAGACCTTCGACTGGCAGACGCTGACCCAGGTGGACATCTCCACCGGCACCGAGCGCTGGCTGTTCCTCGGCTTCTTCCTCGCCTTCGCGATCAAGGCGCCGTTCTTCCCGTTCCACACCTGGCTACCGGACGCCGGTCAAGCCGCCCCGGCGGGGGCCGCCGCGCTGCTGGTCGGGGTGCTGGACAAGGTCGGCACCTTCGGCATCCTGCGCTACTGCCTGCCGCTGTTCCCCGAGGCGTCGAAGTGGTTCGCCCCGTGGGCGCTGGCGCTGGGGTTGATCGGCATCCTCTACGCCGCCTTGCTGGCCGTCGGTCAGTCCGACCTGAAGCGGCTGGTGTCGTACACCTCGATCGCGCACTTCGGGTTCATCGGGGTCGGCATCTTCGCCTTCACCACCCAGGCGGGCACCGGCGCGGTGCTCTACATGCTCAACCACGGGCTCGCCACCGGCCTGCTCTTCCTGGTCGTGGGGATGCTCATCGCCCGCCGGGGCTCGTCGCGGATCTCCGACTTCGGCGGCGCGGGCAAGCTGGTCCCGCTGCTGGCCGGGGTGCTCTTCTTCGCCGGTCTGGCCTCGCTGGCACTGCCCGGCACCGCGCCGTTCGTCTCCGAGTTCCTGGTGCTGATCGGTACCTTCACGGTGAACAAGCCGGTCGCGGTGATCGCCACCCTGGGCATCATCCTGGCCGCCGCGTACGTGCTGTGGATGGTGCAGCGCACCACCCAGGGCACGCTCAACCCGGAGCTGACCGAGGTCAAGGCCATGCACCGGGATCTCACCCTGCGTGAGAAGGCCGTGGTCGCCCCGCTGATCGCCCTGATCGTGCTGCTCGGCTTCTATCCCAAGCCGATCACCGATGTGATCAACCCCGCCGTCCAGGCGACCATGCAGGACGTCGGCAAGACCGATCCCGCTCCTGAGGTCGGCAGCGTCCAGGAGGCTGCGAAGTGAGCGCGAGGAGTGCCCGAGCGCAGCGAGTGAGCCCCGCAGTCGCGAACGAAAGGCGGCATCTGCAGTGACCGAACTCAAGTTGCCGTCGATCGACTACGCGGCGATCGCCCCGATCCTGATCATGCTGGGGGTCGCCCTGCTGGGCGTCCTGGTGGAGGCCTTCGTGCCGCGCCGCCGCCGGCACCTGGTGCAGCTGACGCTGGCCCTGCTGGCGGTGCTCGCCGCGTTGGTGATGGTGGTCCTCAACGCCGACGACCGGCTGGTCACCGCAGGCGGAGCGCTCGCCGTGGACGGCCCCACCCTCTTCCTCCAGGGCACCATCCTGGTGCTCGCCGCGATGGCGCTGCTGCTGATCGGCGAGCGTTCGGTGGAGCGCGGCGGGGCGTTCGTCGCCCAGGCCGCGGTGACCGCCGAGTCGGCCGACGACCGGCAGCAGGCCGAGGGGCGCAACGGGGCGACCGAGGTCTACCCGCTGACCACCTTCGCGATCGCCGGCATGCTGATCTTCGTGGCGGCGAACGACCTGCTGACCATGTTCATCGCGTTGGAGGTCTTCTCCCTGCCGCTCTACCTGCTCTGCGCGCTGGCCCGTCGCCGGCGGCTGCTGAGCCAGGAGGCGGCGATGAAGTACTTCCTGCTCGGGGCGTACGCCTCGGCGTTCTTCCTGTTCGGGGTGGCCCTGGTGTACGGCTTCACCGCCGGCATCCCGGGCCGGTCCGCCGGGGTCGACTTCGCCACCGTGCACGCCGCGGTGAGCGAGTCCCCGTCCAGCGAGGTGCTGCTCTTCGCCGGCATGGCGCTGATCGCCATCGGCCTGCTGTTCAAGGCCGCCGCCGCCCCGTTCCACGTCTGGACCCCGGACGTCTACCAGGGCGCACCGACCCCGGTCACCGGCTTCATGGCGGCCTGCACGAAGGTGGCCGCGTTCGGTGCCCTGCTGCGGGTCTTCCACGTGGCGTTCGACCAGGCCGCCTGGGACTTCACCCCGGTCCTCGGGGTGGTGGCGGTGCTCACCATGCTGGTCGGCGCGGTGCTGGCGGTCACCCAGACCGACATCAAGCGGCTGCTGGCGTACTCGTCGATCGCCAACGCCGGGTACCTGCTGGTCGGGGTGCTCGCCCCGACCGGTGCGGGCGTCTCCGGCACGATGTTCTACCTGGCCGCGTACGGCTTCTCGGTGCTCGCCGCGTTCGCCGTGGTGACCCTGGTCCGGGACGCCGACGGGGAGGCCACCCACCTGTCCCGCTGGGCCGGGCTGGGTCGCCGCTCGCCGTTCTACGCCGGGGTCTTCACCTTCATCCTGCTGGCCTTCGCCGGTATTCCGCTGACCAGCGGCTTCATGAGCAAGTTCGCGGTCTTCGGTCCGGCGTTGGAGAGCGGGCACGCCTGGCTGGTGGTGGCCGGTGTGCTGACCAGCATGGTGCTGGCCTTCCCGTACCTGCGGGTGGTGGTGATGATGTGGCTCTCCGAGCCCGGCGAGTCCACCCCGACCGTCGCGGTGCCGGGTGGGCTGACCGCCACCGCGCTGATGATCGGGGTGGCCGCCACGCTGATCCTCGGCGTGGTTCCGGCACCCCTGCTCGACCTGGCGACGGACGCCGCAGCATTCGTCAGGTGATCCGTTCTTCCGGGCCGTGGGGCCGGTGCGCTGGGGCGTGCCGGCCCCACCGCCGTATCCCCCGTCCGGAGCAGGTCGAACGGGTGTGGCATGGTTGATGGTGTGGTGATTCCGGCGGGGGAGCGTTCAGGTGCCGTCGGCTCCGGTGTTCGTCGGGGCCGGGCGGGCACGAGTCAGATCGGCGCGCTCGGCGTGCACTTGGCCGATCCACGGGTCGAGGCGTCCGTGCTGGGCCTGCTCGACGACGTCGAGGTGGAGCTGCGGGCCAGCGTGTCCAGCGCCGATCCGCTCGTCACCGAGGCCGCCCGGCACCTGGTCGAGGCGGGTGGCAAGCGGTTCCGTCCGCTGCTGGTGGCCCTGGGTGCGCAGTTCGGTGACCCGGCGGGCCCGCAGGTGGTGCCGGCCGCCGTGGTGATGGAGCTCACCCACCTGGCCACCCTCTACCACGACGACGTGATGGACGAGGCGGCCGTGCGGCGGGGCGCTCCGAGCGCCAACTCCCGCTGGACCAACTCGGTGGCCATCCTGGTCGGCGACTACCTCTTCGCGCGGGCCGCCGACATCGCCGCCGACCTGGGTCCGGTGGCGGTCCGACTCCAGGCGCGCACCTTCGCCCGGCTGGTGCACGGTCAGATCGCCGAGACGGTCGGTCCCCGCACGGAAGATCCGGTCGACCACTACCTGCGGGTGATCGCCGACAAGACGGGTTCGTTGATCGCCACCTCGGCCCGCTTCGGCGGCATGTTCGGTGGGGCGTCCGAGGCGTACACCGACGCCCTGGCCGGTTACGGCGAGACCATCGGGGTGGCCTTCCAGCTCTCCGACGACCTGCTCGACATCGCCTCCGAGTCGACACAGTCGGGCAAGACACCCGGCACCGACCTGCGGGAGGGGGTGCCGACCCTGCCGGTGCTCTACGCGCTGGCCGGCGACGACTCCGACGCGGCCTCGGTACGGCTGCGGGAGATCCTGGCCACCGGCCCGCTGGTCGACGACGCGCTGCACGCCGAGGCGCTCGGCCTGCTCCGCGAGTCCCCCGCGCTCAAGCGGGCCCGGGAGACCGTCCGCAGCTACGCCGAGGACGCCCGCGCGCAGTTGGCCCCGCTTCCGCAGATCCCGGCCCGCCGGGCGCTCGAATCCCTCTGCGACTACATCGCCGACCGCACCAGCTGACCCGGTGGGTCGCCGGCCGCCCGGCGTGGGTCAGGGAGCAGCGGACCGGGTGAGCAGCCGGCTGCCGGTGAGCATGAGGACGGCGGCGAGGACCATGGCGACCGCGGCGGTCAACCACATCACCTGGTAGCCGCTGGTGCCGGCGAGCGCGCCGAGGCCGAGCGGGCCGAGGCAGCCGCCGGCGTACACCCCGGTCTGGGTGATCGAGGTGGCGGCGGCCGGGGCCTGCGGGTGCAGCCGGACCACCGCGAAGTTCATCAGTCCCGGCCAGGCCCAGCCCAGCCCGAAGCCGAGCACCACCCCGACGGTCAGCGGCACCGGGCCGGCCACCGCCAGCAGCCCCAGCCCGACCGCCCCGACCACCAGCATCGCGGCGACCGCCGCGACGTGGCCGGTGTCGCGGCGGTCGGCGAGCCAGCCGACGCCGATCCGGGCGGCCACGCAGACCGCGCCGCCCAGGGTGAGCACCAGACCGGCCGGGCCGGGGGCGAGCCCCCGGTGCACCGACGAGTCCACCACGAAGGTGCCCAGCGCGTTGGCGGCTCCCGCCGCGAGGGTGGCCGCCGCCCCGACCACCACCAGCGCCGCGGTGGCCCCGCCGCCGCGTGCCGCCGCGCGCTCCCGCGCCGGTCCGGCCGCCCCCGGTGGTACGGCCGGCAGCGCGGCCAGCGCGGCACCGGCGGCGGCCACGAACGCCCAGCGCCACCCGGCGGTGAGGGCGATCGCCGGCACCGCCGCCCCGGCCAGCAGCGTGGAGGCCGGGATGGCGGCCTGCTTCACCCCGAACGACAGGCCCTGCCGTCGGGCGGGCACGTGCCGGGCCAGCGCGGTGTTGCTGGCCAGTTGGCCCAACGCGTTCGCCGTGGCGCTCAGCGCGAGCAGGCCGACCAGCACCGGGTACGACCGGGCCAGCCCGGCGATGGCGAGCAGGCACCCGGCGGCGAGCAGGATGGCGGCGCGGGCCACCACGGCCGGGCCGACCCGTTCCACGAGCCGGCCGGAGGGCATCGAGGCGAGTGCGCTGACGCCGAAGTAGACGGACACTGCCAGTCCCAGCCCGGCGGGAGAGAAGCCCAGGTCGTCACCCATCTGCACGGCGAGCCCGCCGACCAGGAAGACCGGCAGGACGCTGGCGATGGTGGTCGCGACGGCACCGGCGCCAGCCCGCAGGGGGCGTACGGTCGGCCGGCTCGGCGAGGGGCTGAGCGCGGTGTCGGTCATCGTGGGACCAACCTACGCGAGTCGACTTCCTGACAACCCTCGGCGTGTCGCCGGCGGACCCGCCGTATACCGCCTGATCTGGCATCCTCCACCCGAACGGGCGTTCCGTCCGGGGCTGGTTTTTCATATGGTGTAAGTCCCCGGCTGCGGAGGTGGTTGTGCGTGACCCCCTGGCGGAACCTTCGGACCTGATCCGAAGCGTTTCCCGCGCGCTACGCGTGCTCGAGTCGGTCGGTCGTGCCCCGAAGGGCCTGACCGTCAAGCAGATCGCCCGTCGGTGCGAGCTGACGGTCGCCACCACCTACCACCTGGTCCGCACCCTGGCCTACGAGGGTTACGTGATCCGTCGGGAGGACGGCACCTACATCGTTGGCCTGGAGATCGCCGACCGGTACCGGGAACTGGTGACCGCCTTCCGTGGACCGGCCGCCGTCGGGGAGTCGCTGCGGCGGGCCGCCGTCGACACCGGGTGGAGCCACTACCTGGGCCGGTTCGTCGGCGGCCAGGTGGCGGTCACCGCCGTCGCCGAGGGGGCCCGCTCGCCGTACCTGGAGGATCTGGTCCCCGGCTTCGACGAGGGCGCGCACGCCACCGCCCTGGGCAAGGCGCTGCTGGCCACCCTCACCGCCGAGCAGCGCCTGCGCTACCTGCGCGACTACGGCATGCGGCCGTTCACCACCGCCACCCTGACCAGCCCCGACGCGTTCGAGGCGGACCTGGCCGCCGGTGACCGGCGGGGCATGCAGTTGGAGCTGGGCCAGTTCCGGCAGGGGGTGGCCTGCGCCGCGGTCCTGGTCAACCCGGACAAGGACATGGAACGGCGGGTGGTGCTGGCCTGCTCGTTGCCGGCCAGCGAGATGATGACCTCGGCCCGGGTGGTGCGGGCCAAGCTGCTCACCGTCGCCCGCGCCGTGGCCGACGGCATCGCCGCCGACGCCTGACCCGCCCCGGCGGAGGGAGGGCCCCCTCCCGGACCGCAACGGGAGAGGGCCCTCGCGGTCGGCCCGGCGGGTGGGCCGACCCAGGTGGGTACGTCAGCTGCCGATCGGGCCGCCGTCGAGCCGCCAGGTGACCACCACGCCCGGCTTGGCGTAGTCGCCGTCCGGCCAGGTCGACGCCGGCTTCTCCACCGACGCACCGGTGATCTCGCCCGGGTGTTGCACGGCCACGAAGACCGACCGGTTGTCGCCGGTGATGAACGGCCCGCACGTCTCCGCGCCCAGCGGCACGGTGAGGAACTGCTTCAGGTGCCCCCGCTCCGGCCCTTCGACGGCGGTGGCGAAGAGGCCGTCGTTGCTGCCCAGCGCGTTGCCGTCGGTGGAGATCCAGAGGTTGCCGGTGGCGTCGAAGGCGACGTTGTCCGGGCAGGAGATCGGCGAGACCTTGGTCTTGTCGTACCCGGCGAAGTAGGTCGACGGGTCGGTCGGGTCACCGGCGACGATCGGCAGCGACCAGGCGAAGGACTCCGCCGTGTTGTCGCCCCGGTCCTCGACCAGCTCCAGGATCTGCCCGTGCTTGTTGAGGTTGCGCGGGTTGATCTCGTCGGCCGCCGCCTTGCCGGCCTTGCCCCGGTCGGTGTTGTTGGTCAGCGCCACGTACACCTTGCCGGTGAGCAGGCTCGGCTCGACGTCCTCCGGCCGGTCCATCTTGGTCGCGCCGACCTTGTCCCCGGCGAGCCGGGTGAAGGTGAGCACGTCGGCGGCGGTCATTCCGTCGACGTACGAGCGGTTGCCGCTGACCAGCTTGATCCACCGGCCGGAGCCGTTGAACGCGCCGTCGGCGGGCAGCTTGCCCGAGCCGTCGATCTCGGCGGCGCTGGTCTGGGCGAACTGCGCCACGTAGAGGGTGCCCGACTCCAGCAGGGTCAGGTTGTTCTTGCGGGCCACCCAGGAGTCGCCCGACATGAACTTCTTGTCCGAGACGAACTTGTAGAGGTAGTCGAAGCGCTCGTCGTCACCCATGTACGCGACCACCCGCCCGTCGCGGGCCACGATCACGTTGGCGCCCTCGTGCTTGAACCGGCCGAGCGCGGTGTGCTTGCGTGGGCGGCTCTCCGGGTCGAACGGGTCGATCTCCACGATCCACCCGAACCGGTGCGCCTCGTTGGGGTGCTTCGCCAGGTCGAACCGCTCGTCGGCCCGCTCCCACTTGCGGCTGCCGCTGGGGTAGCGGGCGGAGGTGGTGATGCCGTACCGGTCGAACTTCGGCTTCAGCTCGGCGGGCGCGGCGTCGGCCCCGACGAAGTACTGGTTGAAGTTCTCCTCGCCGGAGAGCACCGTGCCCCACGGGGTGACCCCACCGGCGCAGTTGTTCAGCGTGCCGACCACCGTCCGGCCCTTCGGGTCGGCGGCGGTCCGCAGCCAGGCCGAGCCGGCGGCCGGGCCGGTCAGCTCGAACTTCGTGCTCAGCGCGGTGACCCGCCGGTTGTACGGCCGCCGGCCCTGACCCACCGGCCGCCACTGCCCGGTGCCGTCCACCCGCTCCAACTCCACCACCGACATGCCGTGCGCGGCCATCGCGGTGCGCAGCTGCTCGACGGTGAGGTTGTCCAGGCCGGTGAAGCCGGGGAACATCAGGTCCTCGTTGGTGTACTCGTGGTTGACCACGAGCAGCGCCCGCTTGCCCCGCCGGTCCAGCGGCAGCACCCCGACGAAGTCGTTGTTGTAGCCGAACTGCTTGGACTGGGCGGCGGCGGTCTGCCCGCGCAGGTCGAACCGGGGCGCACCGGGCAGCACCGGGTCGCCCCAGCGGATGACCACGCTGTGGTCGTACCCGTTGGGGACGACCAGGGTGTCGAGCTGGTTCGGCGGGATCGGCTTGAAGGTCAGCGCCCCGCTGCCGACGCCGCGTTGCGGCGCGGTCGGGTTGCCGACCTCCGGCACCACCGGGGTGGCGGGCGCGGCGGCGGCGGGGGCGGCCCCGGCCAGCGCCCCGGCGGCGGTGCCGCCGAAGCCGAGCACCAGGGCGCCCACGGCGCCCGCCCGGACCACGCCCCGGCGGGACACCTCGGCCTCGACCAGGTCGCCGAAGTAGGTGTTGTCGGAGCTGTTGGGTACGGGGTGGTCGCAGGCATTGCCGCAGCGGTACAGACAGGTCATCGCATCGCGGCTGCCGTGCCGGGTGGCACCGAGCAGTGGGAGCAGCCGAGGACGGTCGCTCATGGAAGGAGCCTCCTGGAAGCAGGTCGGTGGCACGCCGTTCTCACCTGCCCGACGTGCGTACCGGGCGGACGCTGCCAGGACGGGGTGAGCGGGCACCGGACGCGGTGTGAACCGGATGTGAACAGCAGTGACCGGTGAACCGATCGCGGGCACGGCGCGTATCCACGGGCGGACAACTTCGCCGCACTCGCCGCGGAGAGCGAGGGGATCACCATCAGCGACCACGACGCCCAACTGCTGCGCGCCCTGCACGACGAACATGCCGACGCGCTCTACACGCACGCGTTGCGGTTGGTCAACGGGGACCGGACCCGGGCCGAGGACCTGGTGCAGGAGACCCTGCTGCGCGCCTGGCGTCACCCCGAGTCGCTGGACCCGCGACGCGGCTCGGTCCGCGCCTGGCTCTTCACGACAGCCCGGAACCTGGCGATCGACGCTTGGCGGCGACGCTCGACCCGGGTCGGCGAGGTGTTCACCGACGACCTGCCCGAGCCGCCCGAGACGGTTGACGAAGCGGAGCGCGCGGTGGAGGCATGGACCATCGCGGAGGCGCTGAACCGACTCAGCCCCACCCACCGGGAGGTGCTGGTCGAGTGCTTCTACCAGGGCCGTTCGGTGGCCGAGGCGGCGGCCCGCCTGGGGGTGCCGCCGGGAACGGTCAAGTCCCGCACCCACTACGCGCTGCGTTCACTACGGTTGGCCCTGGCCGAGATGGGGGTGACCGGATGACCCGCTGCGAGTTCGCGCACGACGACGGCGCGTACGTGCTGGGTGCGCTCGCTCCCGCCGACCGGGCCGCCTACGAGCGGCACCTGGCCGGTTGCGCGCCGTGCCGGCAGGCGGTGGCCGAGGTCGCCGTGCTGCCGGGCCTGCTGGGTCGGCTCGACCCGACCACGCTGGAGGAGTTCCTCCCGCCACCGCCGGAGATCAGTCGGGCGCCCGAGCTGATCGCGACCGCCCGGGACCGCCGTCGCCGCGACCGGACCCGCAACCGCCGACGGTACGCCGTGACCGCGCTCGTCGCCGCCGTGTTCGCCCTGGTACTGGGCTTCGGCGGGGCATCCGCCCTGCGCCCGGCCCCGACGCCCGCGCCGACCACCCAGGCGGTACGGATGGTGTCGATGGCACCGGTGTCGGCCAAGACCCCGGCGGTGCACGCGGAGATCGGACTGAGCGGCACCAAGTGGGGCACCGAGGTCGTCATGCACTGCGGGTACGACGCGACGGTCGACTACGGCAAGGCGTACACGTTCCGGCTGGTGGCGCACGGCCCGGACGACGCGACGGAGCAGATCGCCTCCTGGCTGGCCGCCCCCGGCGACGATGTGAACCTGCGCGGCGCGACCCGGTTCACCGACTCCGAACTGGTCCGCCTCGAACTCGTCCGCGCCGACGGGACGCTCGTCCTCAGCTACGACGTCCGCTGACCCCGGGGCCGCCGCCGGCCGCCCATCCGGCCACCGCGCTGGTGGCCCGCCCGGCTCGGCCGTCGGGGTGGCCCGCCCGGCTCGGCCGTCGGGGTGGCCCGCCCGGCTCGGCCGCCGGGCGTGCGACCTGGCCGGGTCGGGCGTGCTCAGTGGGCGGCGGCGGGGAGCGGTGTGGCCGCGCGGGCGGCAGCCCGGGTACGTCGGCCGTGCCGCACCGCGTCCAGGGTGAAGATCAGCAGGGCCAGCCAGACCAGGGTGAAACCGGCCAGCCGGGCCGGAGGCATCGGCTCGTGGAAGATCAGCACACCGCAGCCGAGCTGGAGGATCGGGGCCACGTACTGGAGCATGCCGAGCGCGGTCAGCGGCAACCGGTTGGCCGCGCCTGCGAAGAGCAGCAGCGGGATCGCGGTCGCCGCCCCGGCCGCCACCAACAGCGCGGTGTGCCCGACCGAGACCTGCCCGAACGTCGACCCGCCCCGGCTCGCCAGCCAGCCCAGGTAGGTCAGGGCGGGCAGCGCCAGCACCGTCGACTCGACGAACAACCCCTCCACCGCCGGCAGCCCGAGCCGCTTCTTGGCCAGGCCGTACCCGGCGAAGCTGACCGCCAGGGTCAACGCCAGGTAGGGCAGCCGGCCGTAGTCGACGGTGAGCACGGCGACCGCCGCCGTACCCACCCCGAGCGCCGTCCACTGCGCCGGGCGCAGCCGCTCCCGCAGCACGAACACCCCGAGCAGCACCGACACCAGCGGATTGATGAAGTAGCCGAGCGCGGTCTCCACCACCCGGCCGGAGTTCACCCCGTAGATGTAGGTGCCCCAGTTCACCGCGATCAGCGCCGCCGCGACGCCGATCCCGGCCAGCGTCCGGGGGCGGCGGGCCAACGACCGCAGGAAGCCGACGTTGCGCAGGGCGGCGAGCAGCAGCGCGACGAAGAGCACCGACCAGATGATCCGGTGGGCCAGGATCTCCACCGGCCCCGCCGGGCGGAGCAGCTTCAGGTAGATCGGGAAGAAGCCCCAGATCAGGTACGCGCCGATGCCGTAGAGGTAGCCGAGCCGGAGCGGGGTCACCTGCTCACCGTAAGGGGAAGACGGGCTCGGGTTCCTTTCCGGTGAGCGGGGTCACCGGTCGTTCATCCACTCCATCCACCGCTCCGGTGGCACCGGGGTGAAACCCACCTTCGCGTACACCCCGTGGGCGTCGTAGGTCGCCAGTGCGACCCGGCGTACGCCGAACGTGGCGAGGTGGTCACGGATCGCGCCGGCCAGCCAGGTGCCCAGCCCGCGTCCCCGGACCTCGGGCGCGACGTAGACGTCGCAGAGCCAGCCGAAGGTGGCCCGGTCGGTGATCACCCGGGCGACCGCGACCTGCGCGCCGTCTTCCGGTCGGTAGACGCCGTACGGGATCGACCCGGCGAAGGCTCGGGCCGTCGTCTCCCGACTGCGTCCGAGCGCCCAGTAGGCGTCGGTGGAGAGCCAGTGATGCACCCGGTCCCGGTCGATCCGGTCCTGATCGGTGCTGAGCTGGTAGCCGTCGGTGCGGGTCAACGAGAACACGCCGCCACGCTAGCCCCACCGGGGGCCGGTTCCGCCAGCCAATTCCCGTCCGGTGGCCACGCCCGTTCGCCCAGGCCCTGGCCACCGCCCCGGGTGCGTCGTACCGGGGCGGTGGCCGGGAGCCCGGTCAGTCGCGGTCGAGGATGGCGCCGAGGATCCAGGTCACGATGCCGACGAGGAGCGCGCCGAGCACCGCCTCCGGCCAGAACCCGTCCACGTGGAAGGGCAGGTCCGCCTGGTCGGCGATCCAGCTGGTGAGCAGGAACAGCAGGCCGTTGACGACCAGCGCGATCAGCCCGAGGGTGAGCAGGTAGAAGCCGCAGCCGACGGTCTTGATGATCGGCTGGAGCACCGCGTTGACCACGCCGAAGATCACCGAGACCAGTACCAGGGTGATGATCGCCTCGCCGGCCGAGTCGGTGCTCAGCGTGATGCCCGGGATGAGCAGTGTCGCCAGCCAGAAGGCCACCGCCGTAGAGCCCAACCGGATCAGAAGACCCTTCAGAAAATCCATGGCCGGGATCGTGCCACGCGTGGTCCACCCGGGGAACCCACCGTGGCCTTCCGGTCAGCGCCGGCCTGGGCGGCCGACCAGCTGCGACTCGATCGGGGTGGGCGAGAGCAGCGCCCACCGCAGCGCCCGCCGGTTGACCACCGCGACCATGTCGTCCCGGATCCGGGTCAGCCACTCCGCCGAACCACCAAGCCCCAGCGCCGTGCCCGCCAGGGCGGCCTCCTGCGGGTCGAGGGGTTGCAGCACCGCGAGGTCGGCCCGACCCAGGGTGTCGACGTCCGCCGGGGTCAGCTCGTCCCGGACCACCAGGGTGGACACCCAGCCCGCCCCGGGCGTCGGCCCGCCGGCCGCCGTACCGGCGTCGTTCACCACCAGCAGCGGTCGCAGCGGCGAGCCGGCGACGCCCACCGCCCGACCGGTCGGGACCACCAGGATCCCGCCCTGCTGCCCGCCGACCCCCCGGACGAACGGTTCCCAGGCGCGCGGCCGACCGGTCTGCACGACCACCCCCGCGCCCAGCGCCACCGCCCGCAGCACCAGCAGTTGTGCCGCCGCCAGCCCACCGACCAGCACCAGCCGGGTTCCCTCGGCGCGGAACAGCCGGACCGTCACCGCGCCACCGTGCCGATTGGCCCCCACCATCAGCCCGGCGGCGTCCAGGGTCAGCTCCGGTGGCTCCGTCCCGGGCGTGGTCGCCTCCGCCACCCCGGGCACCGCCAGCGGCAACGTGGCGGCCAGGCCGGGCAGGTGCGCCCCGTCGAGCCGGCGCAGCTCACCACCGGCGTCGACGGCGATCCGGCACAACCCCTCGGCGGCGAGTTCCAGCTCGGCCGGCGTCGCGGCGGCCAGCCGTACCGTCAGCTCGGCCGGCGTCGGTGTGGCGTCGCCACCGGTACGCGGGCCGGCACAGAGCGACACGCTGGTGGCGGTTGCCGGCAGGGCCAGCAGCCGGGCCACCAACCGGCGGCCCGGATCGACCCGGGCGTCCGGCCAGCGGACCAACCGGAAGGTCGCCTGGCACAGGTTGCCGGTGCGCAGCATCGACCAGGTCTCCCGCACCTCTCGGCCGCCGTCGTGGTGGGCGAGCTCGCACAGCACCCGCAGCGCGGCGTGCTCGCCGAGCGGCCGGGCCGGCACCGGCCCGACCCGGCGGACGATCCGACGCACCGTGCCGGCGAGCGCCCGGCGCAGGTCGGCGTCGGACCAGCCGGGCACGCGCAGCACCCGGACCGCGAGCAGGGCCTGCTCCTGCCCCGGCAGTCGCCCCTCGGTCAACTGACGGTACGACGTGCCCGCCGTGCCGCCGGCCACTCCCGCTGCCGGCGCGGGCACGGCGTGCAGCAGCAACTGCACCCGTACGGGCGGCTGCTCCGGCCCGGCCGGCGGCAGCAGCGTGCCGGGTGCGGGCAGTGGGTGTGACCGGTCGCCCAGCAGGTCACCCGGGTCACCGAGGTCGAGCAGGACGGTCAGCCCGAGGGCGTCGTCGACCACCCCCGCCGGCCCCTCGGCCAGCTCCACCGGGCCCAGCACGGCGTCGGGGAGCACCAGGTCCAGCAGGGCCGCCGGGGCGGCGTCGGCGGGCAGCCCGCGTCGTCGGGTGACGTACCCGGCGGCGGTGCCCCACCAGTCGAAGAGCCACCGCCCGCGCCAGCGCCCCCACCCGAGGCCGGTCAGGACGACCGCCCCGACCGCGGCGAGCATGGCCGGTCCGGGCCCGCGACCGTACGCGGCCACCGGCAACGCCATCGCGACCTGCATGGCGACCAACTGGCCGGGGCGTACGGCGGAGCCCGAGCGGGCCTGCGCCGGGACTCCGGGGGCCCACGGCGGCTGACGCCGGGCCGGCCGATCGGTCGTGCTCGCCGTCACCGCACCTCCTCCGTTGCGTCGTTCCGCCGGCCGCCGACCATGGTGGCCGACGTGCCCTGCCGGTGGCGGTCCCGGTGCTGAGCCGGTGGTCGGTCCCGTTCGGGGCCGGTCCGCCAGGTGGATCGGCCCCGAACGGTGCCTGGCGGGTGACGTCCAGCCACATCGGACCGGAACGCGACGACAGCATGACCCATGGTATTGGCCTGGTCGCTCTGGTGGGGACCGTGGTCGCCCGCGACGGGGCCGCGGTTGTCCACAGGGGATGTCGACGGGGTGGCACAACCGCGATCGTGCGACTACCGTCAGCGACGAGTTTCGCCGACCACGTTCGCCCGAGGCCCGGTGCCGGTCCGGTGGACGAGGACGGGCATCCGGAGTGGACTGTCCGAGTGGTCGGCCCCGACCGAGGAGACGAGGTGACGTCCGGGTGTCCCAGACCCAGGCAGAGGCCGCGGTGATGCAGCACACCGCCGCGAAGTTCGAGCAGGTGGACCAGTCGTTGCAGGCCATGCTGACCGGCCTGATGGCCGAGCTGGAGGTGTTGCAGCAGGCCTGGCGGGGTGCCGGTGGGCGCTCGTTCGAGCAGGTCAAGCAGCAGTGGGGGAAGGACCAGGCCGCCCTGCAACGGGCCCTGCGGGAAACCGCGACGGCCATCCGCACCGCAGGCCGGGAGTACGACGCCTCGGACACCGAGTCCGCCAGCCGGGTCGCCGGCACCAATCGCGGCATCCAACTGCCGCTCTGACCAGATCCGGGGAAGGAACATCCGATGGACCATGGTGTGCTGGTCGTCAACTTCGCCGCGCTGCACCAGGCCGGCGCGGACATCCAGAAGGCGTTGAACACCCTCGACTCACAGCTCGGCCAGCTGGAGCGGGACGCCGCCCCGCTGGTCGCCGGCTGGGACGGCGAGGCCCGGCAGGCGTACGAGCAGCGGCAGGCCCGGTGGCGCTCCGCCTCGCAGGACCTCCAGGCGATGCTGCGCGACATCAGGCTCGCGGTGGACGACTCCGCCGCCGACTACCTCGACACCGAGAAGCGGAACGTCGGCCTGTTCCAGTGAGCCGGCCGCCCGACGGCAGCGCCTGACGTCCCACCGGTCGGGCGCTGCCGTCAGGCGGGTCCGGCCGGGTGCCAGCGGCGGCGGGTGCCGCGGGGAAGCACCACGGCCAGCAGCACCGCCATGGCCACCGCCCCGCCGGTGACCGCGGCGACCAGCAGCGCCCGGTCCCGGGCCACCGTCCGTCGGTGCCGCTGGGCCAGCAGCGCCGGGTCGGCCCGCTCCGCCGGCAGGGCCATCGTCGACCGGGCGGCCGGCAGGGGACCGGTGCCGGTCTCCACCACCGCCCGGTACGGGTTGAGCACCCCGGCCCCGTAGCCACCCTGTTGCCCACCCGGTGCCGGATCGGCGGTGTGCACGATCCGGCTGGTCACCTCCGCGGCGCTGAGTTCCGGTCGGTACTGCCGCAGCAACGCCGCGGTGCCCGCCACGAACGGGGCGGCGTAACTGGTCCCCTCGGCGCGCTGATGGCCCTGCCCCGGCGCGGCCATCAGCACGTCGCTGCCCGGGGCGACCAGGTCGACGTACGGGCCGATCTGCGAGAACGGGGCGCGGGTACCCGCCGGGGTGACCGCCCCGACGCCGAGCACCCCGTCGTACGCCGCGGGGTAGGGCAGTGGGTTGCCGCCGTCGTGCAGGTTGCCGGCGGCGGCCACCACGATCACGTCCCGCCGGACCGCGTAGTCGATCGCGTCCCGCACGGCCGGGGCGTCGGCGTACAGGACGACCGAGAGGTTGAGCACGTCGGCGTCGTGGTCCACCGCCCAGCGGACGGCTCGGGCGAAATCGGCGGCGCTGACCGTACGCCCCGACTCCCGCCCCTCGACGACCTGCTGTTCGCTCACCCGTACCGGCAGGATCCGGGCTTCGGGCGCGAGCCCCCGGAAGGCCACGCCGGCGCCCTCCCCGGCGGCGATGATGCTGGCCACTCCGGTGCCGTGACCGGCGCAGTCGCGGGTGCCGTCGCCGCCGGGGTCGAGGAAGTCCGCGCCGTCGAGCACCCGGCCCCGCAGCTGGGGATGCCGCCGGTCGACACCCGAGTCGATCACCGCCACGGTGACGCCGGCACCGGTGGCCAGCGGGGCGAGCCGTTCCGGGGCGTACCGTCGCTGGGGCCAGGGGACGGCGGCGACCGGCCGGGCCGGCGCGGGCGGCGTGGCGCAGGCCGGACCGGCGCGGGCCGGGGTGACCGACGACACGACGAACGCCGGCAGGGCGGCGAGCAGGGCCGTGGCCAGGATCGTGAGGGCTCGTCGGCTGCCGGTTCGGGACATCGACCGCCTCCGTATCGTGTCGACTCCGCAACGGGATGCTATCGCCTGGGTATGTTGCCCGGTGGGCCGCCGGTGGCCAGCCCATTGTGATCCTGTTTTCACCTTGTAGGTTGTACGCGACGCCTGTGGCCTGATCCGGGGAGGAGAGGTGGCCGTGACCGACTGGGAGCCGGCTACCGAGGCCGAGGCGGCGATGCGTGACGCGCTGCGCGCCAGCGACCAGGAACTCTACTTCCGGATACTGGCCGGGTCGGACCTCTTCCTCCCGGTTTCCGGCCAGGCCCTCGCCGGTGCGGCGTCGACGGGCTGGGGCACCTGGACCACCGGCGGCCGGACCCACGTGCTGGCCTTCACCTCGGCCGCCGCGATGCACACCTGTCTCGGCGCGTCCGCCGGTCCGTTCCGGCGCAGTCGCTACGCCGAGCTGGCCGTCGAGTGGCCCAACCACGAGTGGTGGTTGGCGGTGAACCCCGGTCTGCCTATCGAGGGATATCTGCCCGCATGGTTCGTCTCCCAGCTCTCCCGGGGTGACGTCCGGTTGCCCGGTCGCACCACGGGGGTGCGGTCCCGGCCGGAACGCGAACAGACCCCGGGCCGGACCTGGGCCGACGGGACGTCCGACGTCGAGCCGACCGCCGACCTCTCCGCCGGCCCCACCGCCTGGACGCCGTCCCGGCCGGTCCCGCCGTCCACCGCCGTCCCGCCCGCCGGGGGTGTCACCCGGCCGTCAGGGGGTACGTCGCTGACCGACGAGCGGGGTCGCCCGGTTGCCCCACCCGGTGGCGGTCCGCTCGACGCCACTACGGGGCCGTCCGACGACGGTCGGTCCGGCGGCACCGGCTCCCCCGACCTCGCCGCAGCCTCCGGCCAGGCCAACGCCGGCTGGCCGACGGTCCCCCGCCGCCGGCTACTGGGCGAGGAGTCCACCGGCCCGGCCAACGGGCGTAGTTCGTTCTTCGAACCGTCCACCACCCGGGGTGCCTCCCGGTCCCCACGGGACAATCCCCTGCGTTCCAGCGAGCGGGCCAACCCAGCGGCCCGACCCGGCCTGGGCGGTCAGCCCTTCCCCCGGCGACGCCAGGCACCCACCCAGCCGGTCGAGGACGAGGCCACCCGGGCGTTCCGGGTCGGCGGCCCGACCGACCAGCCGATCCGGCCCGTCCCCGGCAACGGTACGGCGACCGCCGACCGGCGTCCGGACCCGCTGGCCGAGGAGCCGACCCGGGCGTTCCGAATGGACCCGCTGGCCGAGGAGCCGACCCGGGCGTTCCGAACGGACCCGTCGGCCGACGAGGCGACCCGGGCGTTCCGGGTGGACCCGCTGGCCGAGGAGCCGACCCGGGCGTTCCGGGTGGGGCCGTCGGCTGCGGAGGCCACTCAGGCGCTGCCCCGCCGGCAGCGGACGCCGGACGGGTCGTCCGACGCGCGGCAGACCCGGCCGTCGACCGGCTCGTTCGCCGGTGCGGCAGGCTCGCCCGGCGCGGTGCTGGGCGAGGCGGAGGAGCTGTCGCCGTCCGTCGCCGAGCCGGTCTCCGGGCCGCCGACATCGCGCCGGGGGTTCACGCCCATCGTGATAGAGGGGGTGATCCTGGAGTCCCGCGACCTGCCCGTCGTCCCCGCGCCGGCCCCGACACCGCCGGTCGTTCCCGCGCCGGCTCCCGCGCCGCCGGTCGTCCCGGTGCCGACGGCGAGCGGTCCGGATGGCGAGGACACGGTCAACCTGAACGGGAAGGTCGGCCCGTTCGGCCCACCGGCTCGGCCGGCCGCATCCGGGCCGGGCTTCCCGACCCCCGCCACGGAGGTGTCGGTCCCGTCCCGCCCCGCCCCTGACGACCTGTGGACTCCGGCCGCCGAGCGGACCGCGTCGGCAGCCCGACCGGACGTGTCGGCCGTTTCGTCGGCCGCCCCGGCAACCCCCTCGACCGCCGGGCCGGGCGCGGCACCCACCGCCCTGGGTGCGCCGGCCGCCGGGCCGGGTGCGGCGACCGCCCCGTCAGGCGCGGCGGCGACCGACAGTGCCGTACTGCCGGCTGCCGACGGTCGGGCCGCCGACGGTCCGCGTGCCGACGGTTCGCCCGCGGTCGTCTCGGCCGCCGCCGGTCCGACCCGGACGGCGGTCGTCGCGCCGGGTTCGGGGACCGGCGGCCAAGCGGCTCCGGCCGCTGCCGGGCCGCCCTCGTCGATCGCCGCACCGGTCCCCCCGGTGGTACGCGCTGCCGACCTGATCTCCGACCCCGACGACCTGTGGAGGCCCGCCGCCGAGCGGGTTGCGTCGGTCTCCCCGGCGGGGTCCGGCCCGGCTGCCGCCCCGCCCTCCGGCGCGGGCGCGACGTCCTCGCCGGAGGCCGTCCCGCCCGTCGTCGCCCCGGAGGACCCGGCTGCCGCCACCGTCGACGAGCTGTTCCAGCCCGCCAACGAGGTCGAGGAGAACCTGCTGGACGCCGCCGGCACCGGCAGCACCGACGGTTTCCTCTCCACCCTGCTGCTGGCCCGGGTGCTGCTGCCGGTCAACCCCGACTCGGTGTCCGGCAGCCGACCCGGCGAGCCCGGTTTCGAGTGGCGCACCGGTACCACGGACGGCGAGACGTACGTGGTGGTCTACACCTCACCGGAGCGGCTGGCCGAGCACGATGTGCTGTCGGTCGAGACGATCGAGGTCCGGTTCGTCCAGCTGATCCGGTGCTGGCCGGACCCGAGCTGGGCGTTCACCGTGAATCCGGGCACCCCGGTCGGGGCCAAGCTACCCGGTGAGCAGATCGTCGCCCTGGCCAGCTGGGCGGCCGAGGTCGGGCTCGGCGACGAGGCGGACCTCGAGCCGGTGGCCGCCGCCGAGGCGCCGGCCGAGCGCACCCGGTACGCCCCGCCGGTCACCGATCCGTCCCGTCCGGTGGTGATGCAGAAGGCGATCGCCCCGAGCCAACTCGCCTACTACCTCGAACGCGGCTACGACCGGGTCTCCGGCTTCGTGCACCGGGCCGGCGAGCTGGCTCACCTGACCACCCCGGCCGAGCTGTACGACGCCCTGGGCCTGGGCTACCCGGACTCCCCGTTCGCGCGGGACGCCGAGGCGACCTATGTGCTGCGCTGGCCGGCGTACCGGCCGAGTCTCTACCGCATCCCGTACGGCGGGCAGAACGAGGCGGCGATGCGGGCCATGGAGGGCTGGGTCATCGAACGCGCGCCGTTCCGGGGCAACGGGTTCGCCCCGGGGGAGAGCAGCGACGTGGTGGCCGAGTTCAAGGTGGACAGCGCCCGGTTGCCGCACGGCGCGCAGCTCTGGCGGATCGGCGCGGAGGGCACCGAACGGGTGATCGCCATCCTGGACACCGACGCGCTGGTCTGGCGACGGGTGGGGGAGCCGTGATGCGGGACGGTTATGTGGCCCGCTGGCAGGGCAGGGAGTACCAGGTCAGCCCGGACGGTGACCACGTGCGGATCTACCAGCCGGAGCCCGCCGACGGCTTCGAGGAGGTACGCCCCGGCCGGTACGTGCGGGTCGTCCCGGCCGGCGAGGTCGAGGAGCTGGCGTACGTGCGGACCACCTGCACCTGGCAGGGGCAACCGTTCATCGTGCTCGGCGAGCACGACGGTTGGCTGCGGGTCGAGTACACCGGCGGTCGCTGGCCGGTGGCGCGGGCGATGGGGCTGGAGGTCTTCGACTTCGGTGTCTACCAGGGTTGGGCGCCGGCCGCCGAGGTCGCCGACCTGCGCGAGCAGCGAGCCTGACCCCGCCAGCCGCCAGCCGCCAGCCGCCAGCCGCCAGCCGCCAGCCGCCAGCCGGGTGGGGTCAGGACTTCGTCCAGCGCAGGATCTCGCCGAGTACCACGTCGCCGGCCTCCACGTGGGGGAAGTGCCCCACGCCGTCGAGCAGCCGCCACTCGTAGGGGGCGCTGACGTACCGGCCGGAGCCCTGCGCGGTGCGCGGCAGTGAGGCGACGTCGACGGCCCCGTGCAGTTGCAGGGTGGGTGTGACCAGCGGCTTCTGCATCAGCCGGACGAACCGGTAGCCGTGCAGCCGCAGCACCGAGCGGAAGGCCCACCGGTAGCCCTCCAGGGCGCAGAAGGCAGCCTGCGGAATCAGCATCGCCTCCCGGCAGCGCTGCGCGTAGGCGGCGAAGTCGGGGCCGGCCACCCACCGGGGTCCGCCCCATTGGCGCAGCATCTCCGGCACCTGGGCGGCGTCGTCCCGGGTGAGCACGTGCTCGTACCGGGGGAGCTGGAACTTCAGCGCCGGGGTGGCGGCGGCGAACTGACCGCGCGGGTCGGCGAAGAGGGCCGCGCGCAGCCGCAGGGGGTGCGGTGCGCCGAGCACCACCAGTCGGCGTACCAGGGTGGGGTGGAACGAGGCGGCCGTCCAGCCGATCAGCCCGCCCGAGCCGGCGCCGACCACGGTGGCGGAGCGTTCCCCGAGGGCGCGGATCAGGCCGGCTACGTCGGCGGCGAGGGTGTAGCCGTCGTACCCCCGGGGAGGCTTGTCGCTGGCGCCGTAGCCGCGCAGGTCCACCGCGACGGCCCGGAAGCCGGCGTCGGCGACGGCCGGGAGCATCGCGTGCCAGGCCCACCAGTGTTCGGGGAAGCCGTGCAGGAAGAGCACCATCGGGCCGGTGCCCGCCTCGACGACGTGGAACCGGCTGCCGTTCGCGCCGACGAACCGGTGCGTCCAGGGCCCTTCGGTGAGGACGCAGGACTCGTCGACGGGTCCGCCATGCTGCTCGGTCATGGGGCACAGCCTAGGACCCCGGCACCGGTCGATCGCCGCGCCGACCGCCCGAGGTGGCCGAACCGGCTGAGCGGGCTCAACGGGGGACGTCCGGATCGGTGGCGCGGGGACGCCGGGAGAGCCGACGACGGGCTGATCGGAGTCAGCGGACCAGGCTGATCGTGACGATGCCGACCGGTGTGCCGGGGCCGCAGGAGGCGGTCGGATCGGCGGGACCGACGGTGACCAGCACGGTGACGCCGGTGGCGAAGGTGCCCATGCCGGGGCCGTGCAGCGCGTACTCCCGACCGTCGTCGGTGACCAGGCCGTAGCACGGGCCGTCGCCGCCCCGGCTGATCCGGCCGGCGAGCAGGTTCGGTCGGCGCTGGTCGGTGGGGTGTCGTGGTGGCGCGCTCGGTCGCCGCAGGGTGGGCGGCGTGGTGCTGGAGAGCGGTACGGGGCGGTCGGCGGGCGGCGTGGTCGGAGTCCGGTCGTCGGACATGGGGCCTCCGTTCCCGGCGTGGCCGGCGAGGGGTACCAGGGCCAGCGTGACACGTCGTCGGTGAGCCGGCACCACTCGATGCGGGGCCGGGTAGGTCGTCTGCGCCGGGGCGGGCCGGTTGTCCGCGCCGGCCGACGAGCCGGCCCGGAACGGGCCGATGCCCGGGCAGGAGTCCTGCCCGGGCATCGGGTGTCGCGGTGGTGCGCTGATCAGCGGATCAGGAGAAGCGGACCTTCACCGAGGTGCCGTTCTGCTCCACAACCTTGATCTTGGTGCCGGTGGCCGGAACCTTCACGCCGTGGTTCGGCAGCTCCGGGTACCAGTACTGCTTGGTGTCGTCGAACAGCGGCTGCGCGGCCTGACCGCGAACGTACTGCGGCACGCTGTTGATGTGCAGCGTGAACGAGTCCGCCTTCTTCAGGCTGAACGTCGCGTCGTACATCTGGACCCGGGCCCGCCAGGCGGCACCGGTCAGGTTGTAGATCGGCTCCGGGTGCGAGTCGATGATCATGTTCCGACCCTCACCCGGGTGGGCGAAGGTGTCGTTGTCGGTGTACCGGAGGTTCCAGTACGAGATCAGCAGACCCTCCTGGTACGCGTAGTGGTCCACGTAGTCCGGGCGGGTGTTCGCGTAACCGAAGTAGTACGGGCCGGTCTTGAGGTACTGGTCGTACGACACGTACGACCGGTTGCCGGCGATGTAGTAGTTGTCGAACTTGCGGGTGTAGGTCTCGGCCGCCACGCTGAACCCGTTCAGGGTCCAGCCGGCGGCGCCGGCCTCGGCACCGTCGCTGAGCACGGTCTGCCCGTCGGCGGTGATGGTGATCGCGTCACCGTAGAAGCCGCCCTCGGAGACGCCACCGTCGGTCTGGTAGCGCAGCCGGAACTGCGCGACCTTGCCGGCCACCGAGGTCAGCGGGATGCTGACGTCGACCCACTGGCCACCGCTGGAGCCGTCCAGGGCGAAGCGCCCGGGAGAGATCTCCTTGAGGGCCTTGCCGTTGGCGGTACCCGGCAGGGTGGCCCAGGTCTGGCCACCGTCGGTGCTGGTCTCGAAGAAGAGGTAGTCGTAGTCCTCTTCGATCGCGTAACGACCCTTCATGGTGAGCGCGGCGCTGGTCTTCCCGGTGAGGTCGACCGTCCGCGTCATCGTGGTGTTCAGGTCGTCGTCGTTGCCGGAGAAGAACTGCTTGGTCCCCTCGAACGGCTTGCCGTTCTGGTAGGTGTACTCCCGCTGGGGCAGCACCACCACGGCACCCTGCGCCTTGTCGGAGTTGTACTCCTGCGGGCCCAGCTCGAGGGTCTTCTTCTGGCCGGCCACCACGACCTCGTAGTCGAGCCAGCCGAGCTGGAGCTTGTTCCAGGCACCGAGGTCGCCGCCCCGGTCACCGATGCCGGCGTCGTTCTTGGCGCCGAGCCGGCTCTGGGCCATCAGGGTCCAGTGCTCGTTGTTGTTGTCCCCACCACTGGTGACGTTGTAGTCGTCCGGCAGACCGAGGTCGTGACCGTACTCGTGGTAGAAGACGCTCCGGCCACCGTTCTCCGGCTGGATCGTGTAGTCGCCGATCCAGACGCCGGTGTTGCCGATCTGGGTGCCGCCACCCGGGAAGGTCGACGGACCGGTGTTGCCCTGGTCCGTGGCGAAGGCGTACCACCGGTGGCTCCAGATGGCGTCCTCACCCTGGATCGGGTCACCGTCGGCCTGGTCGCCGCCGGAGTGGACGATCTGGAAGTGGTCGATGTAACCGTCCGGCTCGTTGAAGTTGCCGTCGCCGTCGTAGTCGTACCGGTCCCACTCGTCCATCGACTTGACGTCGGCGGCGATCTGGGCGTCGGTGCGACCGGCGGCCTTCTGGTCGGCGACCCACTGGTTGGCGGCGTCCCGGACCAGGTTCCAGGTGTTGGTGCAGACGTTCGAGGCGCAGGGGTAGCCGTTGGAACGGCCGTACCGGGCCTCGTTGTACTTGACCTTGACCCAGTCGGTGACCTCGCCGTCGACGCTGTAGCGACCCGAGGACTGGGCCTCGTAGTACTGCTTCAGCGACTCGTCGCCCTGCCCGGTGCCGAAGTACATCTTGCGGAAGTAGTCGGCGTTGTAGTCGGCCTGCCAGACGGTGGAGTTGTCCACCGCCCGGTTGGGGGCCGGGATCTCGTTGTGCAGCGGACCGTCGAACCGGGTCGGACCGGCGGTGGCCGGGTCGGTGTCCTTGTCCGGGTAGCTCGGGTGCCGCTCGTTGCCGAACTCCGCGAGGATGACGAAGATCTTGTCGGTCTTCTCGCGGCCGAGTTCGACGTACTGGTCCTGCGTCTGGGCGACGCCCGTGGCCGTCGTCCGGGCGTTCTGCCCCGCAGCCTGGGTCTTGCCGACCTTGACGACCGTGCTGCCGTTGATCTTCTGCGCCTTGACCTTGCCGGAGAGGACCTCGCTGAGGCCCTCCTGGCGCAGTGCCCGCCGCTTGGTTTCGAGCGGGTTGGGCAGATCGTGGTCCGCCTGGGCGGGCTCCGCGACCGACGGGGCGGCCGTCGGGAGCTTCGGCGTCGGCGCGGCGCTGGCGGACGTACCCGTCACCAGACCTGTCGCCGTCAGCGAGAGCCCGAGCAGACCCACTGCGACTTTGCGCACGTGGTACCTCCGGTGTGAGGGAACCGGCCCAACGGGGGTACGGGCCGGCGTAAGACGTCCCACTAGTGGGACCCATGGTGAACATAGACACTGCTGGGACGGGTGGGAAGATGTCGGCATCGATTTGTTGCAAGATTTTGATGAGATCGCTTTTCACCGTCACACACCGGATGTTCACCAACGGTCATGAGCAGCGGGGACGTCACGCCAAGGAATCGCAGTGATGCATTTCGATTGGATTGCCGCGATGCGTGAAACAGTGGGCCGGTGGCTTCTCCGCCACCGGCCCACTGTTCACCAATCGGTCAGTTGCTGACCTTTACACCGCATCACCGGGATACCCCCGACGCCGGACTCAGTTCCCCGCCGGGGTGATCCGGACGATGGCGTACGAGTTGTCACTCGCGGCCGAAAGGATCTTGATCGAGACGCCCTGCCGGACCCCGGCGTCGGCCGGGTTGCCGGTCCCGAGCACGATCGCCCCGCCGCCCAGGGTTCCGCCGTAGTACTGGGTGGCCGGCGTGCCGTCCGGGTTCACCACCCGGGTGGTGTACTGCGCGTTCCCCTTCGACGGGACGACCACCGAGGCGTCGTTGTCCCGAGCGTACGCCGCGCCGTCACGCATCTCGATGCCCGGGTACCAGCCCTTGGCGTCGGTGAAGGTGGACACCGGGGCCTGCCGGCCGAAGTTGGTGCAGTACGCGCTGTACGGCTCGTCCGCCGCCTCCAGGCACTCCGTGAACGGGTACGTCGGCTTCAGCGAGAACGCCGCGTTGGCCGACTGCGGCCGGCTCGGCAGGTTGTCCAGCACCGACGGGTCCTTGACCGCCGCCTCACCCGTGCGCCGGTACGGGTCGAAGTGCGAGTCCACGATCAGCAGACCGCCCTTGGCCCCGTAGCTGGGCAGTGCGGTCATCTGCCCGGTGACGTGGTTGACGTCGCCCAGCATCGTGTCCCGGTACCAGACCAGCATCCCCGGCGCGTTGTACGAGATCCGGTCGACCTTCCACGCCTCGTGCGAGTAGATCGTGTCGTAGGCGTACTTCAGGCCCTTGTCGAAGCCGTCGAAGTTGCGCCACTCGGCCAGGTAGTACTGCGCCTTCGACTGGGTGCCCGGGTCGATGTGCCAACCCGCGCCCGTGGTGTCGGTGAACGTCCCGCCGCTCAGGGTCCAGCCGTTCGTGCCGCCCTCCACGTCGTCGCTGAAGGTGGTGGCGCCGCCGCCGGTGACCGAGAGGTCGTCGGCGAACCAGCCCCGCTCCACGAACGCCTCGTCGGTGGCGTAGCGCAGCCGCACCTGCACGGTCGTCCCGGCGTACGGCGACAGGTCGATCCAGTCGTGCCGCCAGCCGCCGGTGCTGCCGGTCAGGCCGTACTTCTTGTTGCCGAAGTCGACCATCCGGCCGTTCGGGTCGGCGTAACCGTCGTCCGTGGAGACCAGCGCGCCACTGGCGTCGTACACCTTCTTCTCGGTCCAGGTGGTGCCGCCGTCGGTGGAGACCTCGACGAAGCCGAAGTCCCAGTCCTCCTCGATGACGAAGTTGTTCCACATCCAGAACTTCGCGTCGGTGGCGTTCGGGACGGCGATCTGCCGACCGAGCTTGACGTCCGCCCAGTTCTGGTCGGACCCGCTGTACCACATGCCGGTGCCGCTGTGCGGCTGGGCCAGGGTGACCACCTTGTTCGGCAGGTCGATCTTGATGCCGTCCTGGGTGCCCACCGGGGTACGGGAGGTCTGCCCGAGCCGCGCCGTCCGGGCCGGTGCCCCCGGGGTGAGGGTCAGCGGGTCGGCCCAGCCGAGCACCCACTTGTCCCAGATGCCCATGTGGGTGGGCAACGCCTGGAAGATCTCACCACTGTGCGAGCCGGACGCCATCAGGTCCCAGAAGTCGACGTCCGAGTCGGCGTTGCCCGAGGTGTCGTAGAGGTCCGGCAGGCCCAGGTCGTGACCGAACTCGTGGGCGAAGACGCCGACCCCGGCGTCCTCCGGCTGGACGATGTAGTTGGACACCTTCAGGTTGGTGCCAGGGACGGTGTAGCCGCCGGTGACCGTGGACGAGTGCGCCCAGACGGCGTACACCCCCTGGTCGCCGCCGCCCCGGGACTTGCCCTGCCCGGCGTGCACCAGCACCAGGTGGTCGATCACCCCGTCCGGCTCGTTGACGTTGCCGTCACCGTCCCGGTCGCCCTGGTCCTCGATGTCGTAGTCGGCCCACGGGAAGTTCGGGTCGGCCGCGGCCAGCGCGTCGATCGCGTCGGTGGCGAGCCGCCCCGCGCCCTGCGGGTTGTCCGGGTGGCCGTTCATCGCCTGCTCCCGGCCGGCGACCCAGGCGCCCGTCTCGTCCTGGAAGCAGCGCGAGGCCGCGTACCAGCCCTCCGAGTGCGGCACGGTGATCCACGGGCTGGCCTGCCCGTCCACCGTGTACGCGCCCTTGGACATCTCCAGGTACATGTTGTGCATGGTGCGGCCGGACAGGTCGATGCCCTTCTTGCCGTCCGGCCCCTTGAGGTCCTTGCGGACCCGTTCGGTGATGCCCTTCTTGGTGTAGAGCATCTTGTCGAAGTGGGCGGGCGAGAAGTCCGGCACCCACATCGAGTTGTTGTCCTGGTGCGGCAGGGTCGCCGGGTTCGGGATGTTGTTGTGCTTCGGTCCGTTCTGGACGGTGCCGGGGACGCAGCTGCGGTCCTCGAAGACCGTGTTCGGGACCATCACGTCGGTGAAGTCGTCGTTGGCCTTGTCGTTGAACTCCACCAGCAGGGTCAGCAGCTTGGCGGTCTGCGTGCTCTTGGCCTTCTTGAACCTGCGCGGGCTCTGCCCGGTCCGGATCGCGCGGGCCTCGTTGCGGGCCAGCTCCCGAGCGGCCAGCGGGTTGCCGCCGGCATACTTGCGGTCGTACGCGCGGGCCTCGTCCGCGGCCGAGGTGAGGATCCCGTCGGCTCCCCTGACCTCCTTGCCGGCGGTGTCCGGCTGCACCTCCGGCTCGGCGTAGTTGATGTAGAACTCGTCGGAACCGATCCGGGCCGGTGTCGCCGGCCCGCCGGGCTGGGCCGCCGCGCTGCCGGTCACGGTCAGCGACGTGGCGACGAGGGCGAGGGTGGGTAGCGCGACCAGTAGGCGTCGGCGTGACCCGCTGGGCGGGAAGATGTTCATGCCACTCCGTTTCTCGGGCATGGGAGAGGGATCGCCGGTGTGACATACGTCGAACCCAGTCGATATCGCTGAACCTAGATGACAACGGTTCGCGACCGGAAGGGGTCACGAACGCCTCTACCCGTTCAGCCCGACCCGGCTCCGCCTACCGACCGATTCGTACCCCTGAAAAAGACCGGTGGGTGCCGGTCCGCGTGGACCGGCACCCACCGACGGGGTACGTCTGTCGTCAGTCCTCGTCGGACTTCCCGCCGCTGAGTCCGGAGGAGATCATCTCCATCACCGAGGAGTCCTGGAGCGTGGTCACGTCGCCGAGCGACCGGTTCTCCGCCACGTCCCGCAGCAACCGGCGCATGATCTTGCCGGACCGGGTCTTCGGCAGCTCCGGCACCAGCATGATCTGCCGGGGCTTGGCGATCGGGCCCAGCGTCTTCGCCACGTGGTTGCGCAGCTCGGTGATGAGCCGCTCGCCCGCCTCGCCCGAGGTGTCGGCGGTGCCGCGCGGGATGGCGAACGCGACGATCGCCTGCCCGGTGGTCGGGTCGGTCGCGCCGACCACCGCCGCCTCGGCGACCGCCGGGTGCGACACCAGCGCCGACTCGACCTCGGTGGTCGAGATGTTGTGCCCGGACACCAGCATCACGTCGTCGACCCGGCCGAGCAGCCAGATGTGCCCGTCGTCGTCCTTCTTGGCTCCGTCACCGGCGAAGTACATCCCCTCGAACCGGGACCAGTACGTCTCGATGAACCGGTTGTCGTCACCCCAGATGGTGCGCAGCATCGACGGCCACGGCTCGCGCAGCACCAGGTAGCCACCGCCACCGTTCGGCACCGACTGGCCCTGGTCGTCCACCACGTCGGCGACCACGCCGGGCAGCGGGGTCATCGCCGAGCCCGGCTTGGTCGCGGTGACCCCGGGCAGCGGGGAGATCATGATCGCGCCGGTCTCGGTCTGCCACCAGGTGTCCACGATCGGCAGCTCACCCCGGCCGACGTGCTGGCGGTACCACATCCACGCCTCGGGGTTGATCGGCTCGCCGACGCTGCCGAGCAGGCGCAGCGACGACAGGTCGAAGCCCGCCGGGATGTCCTCGCCCCACTTCATCATGGTGCGGATCAGCGTCGGCGCGGTGTAGAGGATGCTCACCTTGTACCGGTCGACGATCTCCCAGAACCGACCCTTGTGCGGGGTGTCCGGGGTGCCCTCGTACATCACCTGGGTCGCGCCGTTGGCGAGCGGGCCGTACACGATGTACGAGTGCCCGGTGACCCAGCCGATGTCGGCGGTGCACCAGTAGACGTCGGTCTCCGGCTTGAGGTCGAACACCGCGTGCGCGGTCCACGCCGCCTGGGTCAGGTAGCCGCCGGTGGTGTGCAGGATGCCCTTCGGCCGGGCGGTGGTGCCGCTGGTGTAGAGGATGAACAGCGGGTGCTCGGCGTCGAACGGCTGCGCGGCGTGCTCCGCCGACGCCGTCTCCACCGTCTCGTGCCACCAGTGGTCCTTCGCCGACCAGGCGACCTCCTCGCCGGTGCGCCGGACCACCAGCACGTGCTCGATCGACGGGCAGCTCGCCACCGCCTCGTCGACGGTGGGCTTCAACGCCGACGGCTTGCCCCGGCGGTAGCCGCCGTCGGCGGTGATCACCACCTTGGCGCTGGCATCCTGGATCCGGTTGCTCAGCGCGTCGGCGGAGAAGCCGCCGAAGACCACGCTGTGGGTGGCGCCGATCCGGGCGCAGGCCAGCATCGCCACCGCCGCTTCGGGGATCATCGGCAGGTAGATCGCCACCCGGTCACCGGCGACCACCCCCAGGTCGGTCAGCGCGTTCGCCGCCTGGCAGGTCAGCCGGTGCAGGTCGGCGTAGGTGAGGGTGCGGGTGTCGCCCGGCTCGCCCTCCCAGTGGATCGCCACCTTGTCGCCGAGGCCGGCCTCCACGTGCCGGTCCAGGCAGTTGTACGCCACGTTGAGCTGGCCGCCGACGAACCACTTCGCGAACGGCGGGTTCGACCAGTCGAGCACCTCGTCCCACGGCTTGGCCCAGGCCAGCCGGCCGGCCTGCCGCTCCCAGAAGGCGAGCCGGTCCGCGGCGGCCTCGTCGTACGCGTCGGCGGTGACGTTGGCCTCCGCGGCGAGTGCGGCCGGCGGCGGGAACTGGCGCGTCTCGTTCAGCAGGTTGGCCAAGGCCTCGCTCATGCGGTGACTCCTTCGTCGGGGTGACCTGCGTCTCCTACCCGGCCGAGGTTAGTCCGGGCAGTTGGGGACCGCGACACCCCGGGTGTCGGCCGACGCGCTCAGCGGCCGTCCCGGAGCGCTCGACGGCCCGTCCGCCCGACGTGCCCGAGGTTGCCAAGCCGACCTGATCAGGATCGGACTCGACGGCCCGGGACGCGCCGTCGTACCCGGGTCGCTAGCGTGGCGAGGTGACCACCGACCCGCTCGCCCCGCTGCTCGCGCTCGCCGACATCACCCCCGCCGTCGAGCGGGCCCGCGAGCGGGTCGACCAGGCGATGCGGCACCGCGCCCTGCGCCGCCACGGTGGCCAGGTCGCGGCCGAGGTCGGCCTCCGCTGCGCGGTGGCCAGCGCCGCCCTGGAGGGGTACGACCACGAGCGCGAGGCGGTCCGCGCCGGCACCGTCACCGAACCGGTGCTCCAGGGCGCGCTGCGGGTGGCCGGGGCGTTGCCCGGGTTGACCGAGCTGTGGCCGAAGGCCCCCCGGCAGGCGCTGGCCCGGCTGCACGTGCTCGCCGCCCGGGACGCGGTGCCCGAGGCCGAGCTGGGGCGTCCGGTCGCCGACCCGGTGGTGGCCGCCCGGCTCGACGGGCTGGCCGGCCTGGTCGCCGGCGGTACGAAGGTCTCGCCGCTGATCCTCGCCGCCGTGGTGCACGGCGAACTGCTCAACCTGCGGCCCTTCGCCGGCCCGTCCGGGGTGGTCGCCCGCGCCGCCGCCCGGCTCGTGCTGATGTCCCGGGGGTTCGACCCGCGTGGCCTGGTCGCGGTCGACGTCGGCCACCGGGAGCGGGAGCCGGAGTACGTCGGCGCGGCCGGGGCCTTCGCCACCGGCACCCCGGACGGCCTGCGCTCCTGGCTGCGGCACTACCTGAGCGCCGTCGAGGTCGGCGCGGACCAGCTCACCGTCGTCGGCGACGAGATCCTCGCCACCGCCTGACCGGCCCGCCCCGGCCCGGCACCGCCGACCTGCGTCCCGCCACGTCCGGCGGCCTGTCGCGTCCGGCGGCCTGGGCCCGCCGCGTCCGGTGGCGGGCTGGCCGAATACGCGATCAGTCCCGGCGGGTGGCCCGGTTCACCCGGGACCGCAGCGCCCGGCGGGCGATCGGTCCGAGGTCGTCGACGATCTCGATGAGCACGGCGAGCTGGTCGAGCGCCGACATCGCCTGCTGCGCGGCCGACCGGTCCACCCCGTCATAGAGTTCCAACCCGACGAACGCGGCGCAGACGGCTCGGGCCAGGCCGGGCACGTCCGCGATCTCGGCGAACGGTGAACCGGCGAGCAGCCGGCGCAGGACCGACTCGATCTCGTCCACCCAGAGCTGGAGCGCGGCGGCGGTGGGCGCGGCGAGCCGCTCGTCGGTCTGCGCCCCGGCCAGCAGCTGGGCCAGGAAGGAGACGTTGCCCAGCTTGCGTTCCTGCTCGTGCAGCTCCTGCCCGACGACGAGCAGTTCCCGCAGTGAGCCGACCTCGGCCAGCCGGGTCGACCAGTGCCCGAGCCGGTCGGCCGTGCTGGCCCGGCAGGCCGCGGTGAGCAGGTCGTCGACCGTGCCGAAGTGATAGAAGACCAGCGCCTGGTTCACCCCGGCGGCGGCGGCGATGGTGCGGGCGGACACGCCGGCGATGCCGTGCGTACGGATGGCGGTGATGGCACCGTCCAGGAGGCGTTGCTTGGTGCCGGACATCGTCCTCCTCGTGGGCCTGCCGGGTGCGGCGGTGTGATCATCGCATCGGTCACCAGCTGCGCCAGCCAGGTGACCCCGGGCAGCCGCAGGGTCCAGCCGACCACGGCCCAGCCGAGATGAAGGTGCACGAGTGCGCGGGCGACGGCGGCCACCCCCCGTTCCGATCGACCGTCGCCGTCCACGTACTCCGCCCGCCACAGCACCTCTGCGGCTGCGGTGGCGGGACGTATCCGCAGGCCCACCGGGCGGCGGCGGGCAAGGAAGCGCCAGGTCGCGGCGCACGGACCGCAGGCGTCGTCGAGCAACAGGACCGCCGCCGGCCCCGCGTGGTACGGCCGCCGACGCGGCCACCAGTCCCGCACCTGCCGTCGGTACGCGCGCCAGGCATCCCCGTACCTGCCGGCCAGGTCGTGCTCCTCGTGCGGTCGGGCCACCGCCACGCTGAAGGCGACCGCCACCACCGCGGCCAGCAGCAACGCGGAACTTCGGGTGAGCCCGGCGGTGAGCAGCACCAGGGCCACGGCGCCGGCCTGCATCGGGTTGGCCAGATAGGCGTACGGCCCGGTGGTGACCAGCCGCACGGGCGGATCCCACGGGTACGGCGTGCCGCCACCGTGGGTGACGAACTCGCGGACCGCGGCGAGTGCCGGGGCGGCCACCACCAGCGCCACCTGGGCGAGGAGCAGCAGGACGGCCCGGGGCAGCCCGGTGGCCGCCGTCCACGAACCGTCGCCGACCTCGAAGGCCAGGCTGGGGACGAGCCACAGCAGCAGTGCGGTGAAGACCCCGGTCTGGAGCAGCGTGCGCGCCGCCAGGTGCCGCCGGTCGGCACACCAACGACCGAGCAGTTGCGCCGGCAGGGCCACCACGAGCAGCCCGACCAGTTCCCCGACCAGCCAGTTCGGGCCGAGCCTGACCAGCGGGTGCAGCACGGGCATGGCCACCGCGTCGACCCAGAGCAGCAGGCCCAGCGTCACCGGCAGCGGCAGTGTCCGGCGCAGCAGCACCGGCAGCGGACCCCAGAGCGCGGCCCAGCCGATCCAGAGGTCGACCGGCATGCACCGGTAGCTTCCCCGCACCGGGGCGAACGTGTACCAACCGGTGTGCCGGGCCACCTCGTCGAGGGCGGCGATGCCGATGGCGGTGGCGAGGAAGGCCAGCAGCGCCGCCGCCCGACCGGCGCGGCTCCGGTCGATCCGGCCGGCGGCGAGCACGGCCAGCAACGGCACCGCCAGGCTGAGGTAACGGGCGGCGATCATCGCAGCGTCATCATGTCCAGCAGGTGCCCCACCCCCGCACCGAGCAGGACCTGCTGCAGCGGCCCGAAGTACCAGGAGGGGTCGAGCCCTCTGGTGTAGTCCACCCGGATGCGCACCTCGGTGTGCCGCTCGTCGACGGCCCGCCAGCTCAGCTCGGCGTGCCGCCACCGGAACCAGCGCCCGGTGATCGAGCTGTCCTCGACGAACCGGAACCCCACCCGCTGCGCGGCCACCGTCTCCACCTCGGCGAGCAGGTGACCGCCGGGGCCGTGCGCGCTGCCGTGGTAGCCGAACATCCACCGGTCACCCGGGTCGAGCCCGTCCCCACTCACCTGGCCGGGCGTGGGCACCCCGAGCAGCCGCAGCGGCACCGAGCGGACCGGCACGGGGCGGGGACCGGCGGCGAGCCGGGCGGCCACCTGGTCGGCCGGGAGGGCCACCACCCGTACCACCTCGACGGACTGGTCAGGCGCCAGCCGTGGGGCCAGTCCGCTGCCCTCCAGCCCCGGCAGGAGCAGCAGCGGCACCGCGAGGACGGCGTACGAGCGGGAGGCGTCGCGCAGTGCGCGGATCAGGGCGGTGGTCCCGTGGGACACCGCGTAGACCAGGGGGGCTGCGAGGATGACGCAGATCGCCCCCTCGTGCAGCGCGACCGCCGCCAGCAGCAGGGCGACCGTGGTGGTCACGAAGACCCGGCCGTGCGCGGTGCGGCCGGGCAGCAGGGCGAGAGCGGCGGCGAGGGTCGTCGGGAGCGCCACGAAGAGCAGGGCGCTGTCGGCTCGTCCACCGCGCACGGTGGCGACGAAGACCACCAGTCCGAAGGCCGATATCAGGCCGGCGAGCACCCAGTTCGCGGCGGTCCGTCGGGGCGGTCGATCCTGCTCGGTCATCCGTGCCTCCTGATTTGAGCGGGTGCTCAAAACCGAGCATAGGTGCATTTGAGCGACCGCTCAAATGCGGGTTCCGTGGGGGCCGTGACCTGGTTCGTGAGGTCGTCCGACCGGGTGCGGCTGTCGCCCCTGCGTCATCCGGCAGGGGTGGTGCAGGTCAAGGGCGGCGGGGGTCGTTCAGGCGGCCTGGCCGGCAGGGGCTGGTCGGGCGGCCTGGCCGGCGGGGTCGGTCAGGCGACCTGGACGGCGCGGGTGCGGCGGTGCCGGCCGTACCAGGCGATGCCGATCGCCACCCCGACGCCGACACCCAGGGCGGCAGCGGCCACCGGGACCGCCGGGCGCTCCCGCAGCCGCCGGCCCAGCGGGATCGGGTGCCGGAACTCCAGCACCGGCCAGGCGTTCTCCACCGCGAGCCGGCGCAGCGCCCGGTCCGGGTTGACCACGCTCGGGTGGCCGACGCACTCCAACAACGGCCGATCACTGTACGAGTCGGAGTAGGCGTACGAGTCGGCCAGGTCGTACCCCCGGGCGGCGGCCAGCTCGTTGACCGCCTCGACCTTGCTCGGGCCGGCCGCGTAGAACTCCACCTCGCCGCTGTAGCGGCCGTCCTGCACGCTCATCCGGGTGGCGATCACGTCGGTCACCCCGAGCAGCGCGCCGATCGGGCGGACCATCTCCTCACCGGAGGCGGAGACCAGCACGACGTCCCGGCCGGCCGCCTGGTGCTCGCCGATCAGCACGGCGGCTTCGGCGTACACGTAGGGGTTGATCAGCTCGTGGAGCGTCTCCGCGACGATCTGGCGGACCTGTTCCACCCGCCAGCCCTTGCAGAGCGCGGCGAGATAGTCCCTGGTCCTGGCCATGGTCTGCTCGTCGGTGCCGCCCAGCCGGAACATCAGCTGCGCGTACGCCGACTTCACGACATCCCGTCGGGTGATCAGCCCGTCCCGGTAGAACGGCCGACCGAATGCCAAGGCGCTCGACTTGGCGATGACGGTCTTGTCCAGATCGAAGAAAGCGGCACTTCGGCCCACGGCGCGCAAGTCTAGTCCGATGGTCTAGGGTCGGCGGGTGCCACGGGGCCAAACCCCACCCGACCTGCGGGAGCACTTCCACCACGAATGCTCAACGTGATCGCGGTCACACGCTGCGGTCATAATTTCGCAGGGAGTGGGGTCAACACCACTCGACGTGAACAGTCCGCTCGGGCAGACTTGTCCGCACGACGACAGCTACGTCCCGGAAAGCTCACAGACCCTCGGCGGTCGCACCCCCCGTGACCGCCGGGTCGGTTCGGCTCAACCCCCCCCCCGGAGCCGAACCTCCCGACGACCCCCGTCTCCCCCCGACGGGGGTCGTCCCTTTCCCGGGGGTAGGCGCGACCGCAGGTCACAGGTCGTCTTCCTCCCCGTCGAGAGGGTCCGGAGACGCCGTTTCCCCGGCCGGAGGCAGCAGGAAGGCAGCAGAGCCGTCGAACGACTCCAGGACGCGCGCCGCGTAGTCGTCCGGGGTGTGGGTGTAGCGGTTGAGCGTCGTCGACGCCTGCTCATGGCCCATGACCCGCTGCACCAGGTTGATCGGGACACCGTCGGTCACCAGCCACGTTGCGTAGGCGTGCCGCAGGTCGTGGAAGCGCATCCCGCCGGCGGACCTGGCCGCCACACAGGCGACGGCTTCCCGCTCGGTGGTGAACTCGGCTGACCACTCGACGCCTTCCTGATCGGTCCAGACCGCGCGGTACCGGTGCGGGCCGGTGGCGACGACCTGGCCGAGCAGGCCGGCGCGGACCAGTGACGGCAGCCAGACCCGACGCCGGAAGTTCGACCGTCGCAGCGGGCGGCCCACCCGGTCGCGGAAGACCAGGGTGCGCGGGTCCGGGTCGTCGTCGGCGGCGGCGCGCAGGTCACGGAGCGCGGCGAGCAGGAAGCCCGGTAGCGGCACGGTCCGGACCCCGGCGCGACTCTTCGGGTACGGACGCAGCACGATCCCGCCGTGGGTCTCCTCGGCCACCTGGACCACGCGCAGCGATGCCCGGTCGAGGTCGACCGATGACCACGTCAGCCCGGCGCACTCCCCCCAGCGCAGCCCGGTCCCGGCGGCGGTGGAGACGATCGCCCGGTGGCGGGGTGGCACGGCGGGCAGCAGCCGCCCGAGGAAGTCTTCCCGGCTGATCGTGACCGGCTTGACGTCGCGGGACCGGTCGCGTGGCAGCTTCACGCCCTCGGCCGGGTTGGTGGCGATCAGCCGAGCCTGAACGGCGGTCCGGAGGATCATCGAGAGGAGCTGATAGCACTTGGCCACTGTGGAAGGTGCGAGGACCCGACCGAGGCCCGTCACCCACTCCTGCACCGACATGAAGTCGACCTTCCCGAGCGGCCAGTCACCCCACTTCGGCAGGAGGTGCGTGCGGAGCATGGAGACGGTCCGCTCGGTGGTGCGCGCCTCGACGGTCCGGGTGGCGAGCCACTGCTGAGCGAAGTCGCCGAAGCGGGTACGGCCGGCATGCGGGTTGACGTAGATGCCCCGGTTGAGGCTCCCTTCGACCTCGGTGAGGTAGACGCTGGCCTCTCGCTTGGTGCGGAAGCTCTTGGACTTCTGCCCGCCGGCAGGATCACGCCAGCAGGCGCGGTAGGTGCCGGCCGGAGTCTTGCGGACGAAGCCCATCAGCGCCTCCGCCCGTGCTCGGTGCCGGTGGCGGCAGTCGGTTCCTCGGTGACGCCGTCGAGCCAGGCGTGGAACCGGGTGCGGGGAATCAGCCAGCGGCCACCCAGGCGGGTCGCCGGGATCGTGCCGTCCCGAACGAGGGCGTACGTACTGCCCAGCGAGATGCCCAGCAGCTTGGCGACTTCCCGGACGGTGTAGGTGACCGGCCCCACGATGGTCGCCCCGGTACGCGGGACGAGCCGGACGACGGGACTCGGACGGGCGGTGGTGCTCATGACGGATGACCTCCCCAGGTCTGTCGGGATCGGGCAGCAGCCGGCGCGATGCCGGCCGGGGTGGTGCCGAGTTCGTGGGCGAGTTCTTCGCGGCCGGCGGCTTGTCGCTCCCGGGCCATGGCGGCGGCAGTGTTGGCGAGGAGGGCGTCTCCGGTGGTGTGCCAGCCGACGCCGGCGAAGGTGAGGATGCCGACGATCAGGGTGGTGTCGTGCTCGTCGACGAGCTGGCCGCCGGCGGCTGGATGCGCGTGGTCCTGGTCCTCACGCTGCCGGTGGTGGCGGCGGGTGTCGCGCAGGAGTTGGAAGGTGACGGAGTACCGCCGGGCTTTGGTGAGGAAGTGGCCGCCGAAGCCGAGCATGTGCGCCCAGCGGCGCAGGCGGGCGTACGGGTTGGGGTTGGCCGGTCGCGTCGATTCGGTGTCAAGGCTGGCTTGACGGTGGGCGACGCAGGCGGGGCAGGCCGGGTATCGGGTGTGGGTGCCGCAGTCGGGGCATTCCCAGCGGTCGACGAAGCCGGGCCGGGGTCGGTGGTCGCGGGGCCGTTGCGAGAGGGGGACCGGGGTGCTGGTGGGTCGGCCGATGCGCCAGCAGGCGTCGATGAGGCGGGCGGTGTGGTCGCCGTCGGGGTCGGCGTGGTCGCCGATGGTGTCGGCGGTGAGCCTGACGGAGCGGTGCCCGGTTACCTCGGTGCTCTTGGTGGCGTACTTGGCAAGGTAGCCGGCGACCATGCTGTCGGTGACCTCACCGTGGCCGTTCAGCGTGATGGGTCGGATGTCGAGCTGGTCGCCCCAGGTGATCGGCCAGCCGTCGGGTCGGTCGGGGTGGGCGGGGGTGGCGAACGCGACCTGCGCGGCGGCGTGCCGGAGCGCGTCGACGAGGTCGGCGGTGGTGAAGGCGGCCGGTGGTGGGACGACGGCGGCGGGGTCGGTGGGGTCGACGCCGTCGAGGCGCACCAGGGCGTGGAAGTGGACCGCGCCGCGTGCCTGGAACTCGGCGGCCTTGCCGTGGGACAGCCGCACGGGTGGGACGGTGCGGGTGTTGCCGGAGGCGGTGACGACCCGGACGCGGGGGATGCCGCGGCGGCGGGCGAGTTTGGCGAGGTGCCGTTCCGCGGCTTGCTTGGTGCGGTGCCACAACTCGCCGGAGAACAGGTTCCAGACGGCCTGGTGGTCGTGGTCGTAGCAGTCCAGGCACAGCGGCTGACCGAGCGCGGCGTCACCGGGTTCGTGCCTGGCCCAGCATGCGGTGGGGCGGCCGTGGGGGCAGCGGCTGGCGGTGGGGTCGGTGGCGCGTCGGGCGTGGCAGGGGTCGGGTCGGCAGTCGCAGCGTTTGCGGTTCCGGCAGGTGTGTTTGCGGACCGCCCGGACGTGGACCGGTCCGAAGGACGGGGCGGTGAAGGTGGGGAACACGGCCGGGTGTTGGGCGACGGTGTCGGGTACGCCTTTGCCGCCGATGAGGCCGGCGCGGAGGACCTGAAAGGCGTCGCGTTGGTAGGTGTGGGCGCAGGAGGGGCAGACGGTGGAGCGTCGGTTGCCGCAGGCGGTGTAGATGACCGAGTCGGGCATGGCGTCGGTGTGCCGCTGGTCGACGACCCGGCCGGTCGAGGCGTCGACGGTGAGGAGTTGGCCGGCGAGGCGGATGGGTCGGGTGCAGCCGGCGGCGGCGCGGACGTGGTCGATCCAGCCGAAGTAGTCGGGTCGGGTGGCGCGTTCGAAGGCGGAGCCGGCGGCGGTGTAGCCGTAGACGGGTGGGATGGTGTCGGCGTTCGAGCCCACCCCCCGGGCCGAAGCGCGGGGGGGTGAGGTCCAGCGTCGAGGCCATCAAGCCGCAGTCCCGTCGTTGGGGGTGCGGGTGGTGATGGTGCGTTCGGTGACGATGACCCGGCAGGCGCCGCATTGACGCTTGGTCGGTTCGTGCCGGTGGCAGGGGATGAGCGCGGTCTGTTCGCCGCAGCGGACGGTGACCGGTGCCCGGCAGGGACCGCCGGGGATGACGTCGACGACGGTGCGTCGGATGTCGTAGGGGTGCCCGTCGGGGTTGGCGGGACAGGTGTGGGTGACGTGTTCGATGTCGACGATGACGATGGTCATCGGGCACCACCGGCCAGGGTGGTGAGGAGCTGCCCGGCGACGGCCGGGGTGACGTCGAGCCGATCGGCCAGTTCGCCCGGGGTGATGGGTGCTCCGGTGTTCTGCTCGTGCTGGACGGCGGCGAAGCGGGCCATGGGCAGCAGGTGGGTAGGGACGTCGACCGGCTCCGGTGCCGGCGTGGTGGCGGGTTGTGGCGCGACAGCCGCAACGGTGACGGGCTCCGGCGCGGTCGCCGGGAGGGGTTCCGGGTCGGTGGTGATGGCGGCCGGCGGTGCCGGCTCGGTGGTGACCTGCTCGGCCACCTGGACGTGGATGGGTTCGGCAGGCTTGGCGGCCGGCGGGGTGGGGTTGTCGCCCTTAACGGGGGCGAGGACGAGTTTCACCAGGGCCATGAAGGCCAGGGCGGGTACGGCGGACAGGAGCCATCCGGACAGGCCGGGTTTGGCGACGGCGAGTTGCGCGGCGAGGGAGAGGCCGGCGGCGGCGATGAGGAGGAACAGCGGGTAGCCGATGGAAGCGCCGATTCGGCGGCGGCGTCGGATGGTGAGCAGGCAGGCGATGGGGACGAGTTCGGAGATGACGGCGTTGGCCCAGCCGAACCATTGCCCGGTGCCGGTGGGGGAGTTGGCGAGGGTCCAGTCTTTGACGTGGGTGAACGAGGCGGCTCCGGCGAAGCCGGCGACGGCGATGAGGATGAGGACCAGGACGACGCCCTCGATGCGGGTACCGGTGGGTTGACGGTTCATCGCACACCGCCCATGTAGGCCATGGCGATGCCGATGAGCAGGATGACGGCGAAGGTGATCAGGACGCCCATCAGTGGCCTCCGTGGCAGTCGAGGCAGCAGCCGTAGCGGCGGGGGATGTAGTAGGGCTGGATCAGGCCGCAGACGGTGCAGGTGCGGCGGGCGCGGAGCGCTTTGGTGATGGCCTCCCGCTGGGCGGGGGTGGCGGTCCGCTTCGGCTTGGCGAGGTCGAGGCGGTAGAGGTAGGCGACGCGCTTACCGCGACGCCAGAGGATCTGGGAGACGGGTTCCTGCCCGCCGGGTCGGAGGCCGGCGGCGCGCAGTTGCCGTCGGGTGGCAAGGCCGTCGGGGGCCATCCGGTACGGGTAGGTGGGCATGCCGTAGCGGCTGCCGGTCGGGTCGTAGTAGGCGGTCACGGCCGGTCTCCCCAGCGCTGCTGGGCGGCTTGGCGGGAGATGCCGAGCCGGGCGCCGATCTCGGCCCAGGAGTAGCCGAAGGCCCGCAGGCCGACGACGGCGTCAACGATGGCCCGGTCGAGGTCGGCGGAGAGGGCGACGAGGTCGCGGAGTGCTTCGACATCGCCGGTGGCGACGCGGCGGCCGTGGGCGCGAATGATGCGCCGGGTGAAGGCGGCGAACTGGTCGTTCTCGACGACCTCCCGACGCTTCTGAGCCGGGACGGATGGCGTCAAGGACTTCTTGACGGTGCTCACCGGTTCTCACCCCCGGCGGTGTGGAGGCGGTCCCACTCGGTGGCGGCGGCCTCAAGGGCGGTGATGACCTGCTCGGCGGTGCGGGTCGGGTCGTCGTTCCAGGAGTAGGGGGAGGTGTGTTCGTCGAGGAGGTAGCCGTCCTCGTCGATGAAGAACACGGGCGCGGTGGCGTCGAGGTAGACGGTCAGGATTCCGACGGTCTGGCGGAAGGTGACCTGGGTATCGGGGTCGAGGCCGTAGAAGTGCTCGACCCGGTGGCCGGCGCAGGCCATGCCGATAGCCCCGACAGCGCAGGCCGGCGGGGTCAGGGTGCCGGGGTCGGTGCTGTAGTAGGTGCCCTGGTGCCAGCCGTGCCGGCGCAGGTAGAGGGCAGCCATCCGGAGCAGGTCAGCAGGAGTGACCATTCCGGTGGTGGGTGGAGTTTGGGTAGCCTTCACGGCAGCCACGTCCTTTCAGAAGGGCTTGGTGGGAGGTCGGCGGAACCGGTCTGCTTTCCAGGGCTTGAGCCGGTTCCGTCGGCCGTTCAGTTGGTGCGTAGCCGCAGGTGGCGGCGGAATCGGGTGGGGTCGTCGGGCAGCGGTACGGGCGCGGAGGCGAAGACGAGAAGCCCGCGATCGGTGGCCAGCTCCAGGAGCGTGGCGAGTTCGGCGGGTGTGCCGACGACGAAGCGGTTGACGTAGCGGGTGGTCGGTCGCGGGATCCGACGTGCGTGGATGCGCTGTAGCAGGCTCATGCGGCGGTCCCCCAGTCGAGTCGGGTTCCGGTGGGTGCGGATAAGCGGGTGGGGCGACGGGTCCAGGCGGCGTAGTCGGCGATGCCGGCGATCTGGGCGTCATCGAGGTAGGCCACCTTGATCCGGCGGGGCGTGCCGCCCTCGGCGATGAGGTACGCCGCGCCCTGGTTGGTGGGGGCGATGTCGGTGGCGGTGTAGCCCTGCTCGGCCCAGCCGTGACCGAGGACGATGTTCGAGCTGTTGGGGGTGGTGCAGCGAAACGCGGCGCGGTAGCCGAACAGGTCCCGCAGGCTGGTGGGGATGATGTCGAACGACGGCCGCTGAGTCGCGGCGATGACGGGGATGCCGGCGGCACGTCCCCGGGCGACCAGGTCGCGGAGCAGGGCGACGAACTCTTCCTGCTCCTGCTTGCTGCCGATGGTGGCGGAGTAGAAGGCGATCTCGTCAACGAGGACGGTGATGACGGAGAGCCCGTCCAGGGCGGTGACCTTGCGACGCCCGTGGGCGCGGAGCCAGGCGTAGCGGTTGTTCATCACCGTTTGCAGGCGTCGCAGGACGTCGAGGGCGGTGGTGATGTCGGGGCCGATGAACGCGTCGGCGCAGTCCTCCCACTGCCCCAGCTCGACGAGCTTGCCGTCCAGCAGCACAAGGCGGGAGTCGACGGAGAGCGCGGCGTGAGCGGCGATGGTGTTGAGGAGGCCGGACTTGCCTCCGCCGGGTTCGCCTCCGGCGAGAAGGTTGCGGTAGGCAAGGGTGATGTAGACGTGTTGGCCGAACTCGTCGATGCCGATGAAGATCGGGTCGAACATCGACAGGCCAGGCCCCACCGGAATGCCGGCGGTCGGGGCGGATGCCGTAGCCATGGGTGCCCTCCTTGGGCGTTGGTGGGCGCGGGAAGCCACACGAAGGAGCCCGTAGGGCTCCCCGCGTCCGGGTTGGGAAGGGGTGGGATCAGAGCCAGTCGGAGAGGTCGTCGGGGTCCGACGACGGCGCGGGGGCCGGCTTGCTGCCGTTGGCCGACGTGGCGGCCTGCTTCTTGGGCTGGACGGGCAGGGTGATGGTGGGGGCCTGGACGTCGGGCAGGTCCAGGGCGGTGGGGATGACCGGCGTCGGCCGGTCGCTGGCCGGGGCGGCGGGGTCGATGACGTCGGCCAGCGGGGACGTGACGGTTGCGGTGAGCACCTCGCGGCGCTTGATGTCGAACCGCAGGTACGCGGCGTTGCTGTCGGCGGCCCGTTCGACCAGGACGGATGAGGCGTGGCAGGTCACGGCGATCTTGTCGAGGCGGCCTTCCAGGTCCGCCAGGGACAGACCGGGCCGCAGGTAGACCCAGACCCGTTCGCCGACCGGGGTCGGCGTGGCCCACAGGATCAGCGGGAGGGAGCCCGACTGGTTGGCGATGATGAACTGCGCGAAGCACACCCGCAGCCGGTGGCGCACGATCAGGCACCACACCCAGGCGACAACCAGACGCCGGAGGACAGGAACAGCGGCCGGAACGCCGAGAACGACGGCGACGACAGCCAGAGTGACCAGGGTCGGAGTGTGCGTAGCGAGCTGCACCCAGCCCGTGAGCAGCAGCACCGCCAGGACGATTTCCGGGGTCCACCACCACAGCAGCCGCAGGACCGGCCAGATGCGGACCAGCAGCCAGGACAGCGCGCCACACGGGACGCTGACGGCCGCGCCTATGAACAGCGCGATGATCGGGTGTACGTAGGCAGCGGCCACCACGGCAGCGAGTACGCCGATGATGACCGCAGTGAGGATGAACGCCATGCGGGCGTTCCGGGCTGACGACCGGTGAACCTTGGCCTCGATGACCGTCACGGTTCCGGTTGACTTCCGCCCGAACGAGCGGCGAGGGCTAGACTTGGACATAACACGTCCTCCCAAGCGATTGGGCTGGATGGGTTGGAGAGCACGGGGTCGGCAGGTGTAGGAGCCAGTACCGGCCCCGCGCTCGAAATCACTCAGGCCGCCGCAACAGCCGATGGGCTCAGATGCAGGCGATGAGCAGTGCGGACACCCACAGGCAAGCCGCGTGCAGGGACTGATCCGCCAGGTACATGCCGCAGATCGGGGATTGACGGTCGGCGAAGTCCGCGCTTCCGGTGTGAATGAGCAGCCACCGCACCGGCCAACGCCGGTCGAGGATGGCGTGCGAGACGGCAGAGAAGCCGACACCGGCAGCGAGCCCGACAACCGTGACGGGCAGGTCGAGCGCGACGATGGCGGTGGTCAACATGACCACCACCACGAGGTGATAGGCCACGATGTGGCCCAGCAGATGACGCCAGCCGTCCCAGCCGGGAGCGGCCTTGTGGGCGGCCTGCTTGTCGGACTGACCGAAGACGTGGTCGGCCACCTGGTGGCCGGCGTAGAAGGTCGCCGCGACAACGGCGAACACGATGGCGGAAACGAGCATGACAACCACTCCCAACGACAATGGGCAGACGGGTTGGATGGCAGGCGGGGCCGGCAGGTGTAGGAGCCAGTACCGACCCCGCGCCATATCGAGAGGGCAACCGCAGGTTGCCGAGGGCCGGGAGAGTAGGAGCCAGAAACGCTCCCGGAACCTTGGGCGGATCAGATCAGCGGACCGTCAGGCCGCTTCGTGCGAAGACACCAGAGGCTCACACAGCACGGTGAGCGAAGAACCTCACTTGGCCGCCGAGGCACCAGCCTTCGGCTTCAGCGAGATGGCACGGAACGCGACGCCGTTACGCCCGTTGGTCGCCCACGGAATGGCCTCCAACTGCTCGACAGCGACGAGCTGTCCCACCGTCACGCCCGGCTTCTCTCCCGCCGTGGTGATGGTGATGATCTCGCCACCGGTCTCGTCGAGCACGAAGACCTGGGTGGACCACATGAGCCGGCCAGTGTTCTTCTCCGACCGCTGGTTGCCGTTCTGGTCGTTCTTCGGCTCCGGGTCCCTCGTCACCTGAACCTGCTTGCTCTGGGTGTCCACGTACAGCTTCACAACAAACCTCCTGTGTCTCGGGCCAGGTAGTGAGCTTGTCCCCGGTGGACTTTCTGCTCTTGGCCTCTGCGGTAAAGACTCCCGGAAAGCGGGGGACACCCCATCCGATGGGCTGGACGACTATGGGACGTCTCGGCTACCTTGTAGTCGTCCTAAAGTCGTCCCTTGAGGAGTGTCCGATGCCGAACGACCGGCTACGCGATGCCATCCTGCGCAACGGCCTGACGCCCGTCGCCGTGGCGGAGCGGATCGGGGTCGACGCGAAGACCGTGGAACGCTGGATCACCCAGAATCGGACGCCGTACCCGCGTCATCGGCACGCCATCGCGGCGATGGTGCGGGAAGACGTCCCGTATCTCTGGCCGGAGGCAGTGACCCCGGAAAGGGCATCGAAGATCGGGCAGAGCGAAATGGTCCAGCTCTACTCGCGGCGATCCTCGGTGCCGAACGACCTGTGGCGACGACTGATCGAACGGGCCGAGCAGCGCATCGACGTACTGGCCTATGCCGGCCTGTTCCTCGTGGAGCAGGACCCGATGCTTGTCGACGTCCTGCGTCAAAAGGGCCTTGACGGCGTAACGGTGAACATTCTGCTCGGTGATCCGACCAGCGCCGCGATCGAGCGAAGGAGCGTCGAGGAGGGTACCCCCGGCGTGATGGCCGCAAAGATCCGCCAGGTTCAGGGGTACTACAAGCGGCTTGAGGATGCGCCCGGGGTGAACGTGCTCTACCACGACACGACCCTCTATAACTCGATCTACCGCTTCGATGACGAAATGCTGGTCAACATGCACGTTCTCGGTTTCCCGGCACCACACGCGCCCGTCATGCACCTACGCAAGCTCAATGGCGGTGACCTGTTCCGCACCTACTCCGACAGCTTCGATCGAGTCGTGTTGGCCTCGAAGCGCCGGCCCGGCGACGAGGTGGCAGCCTAGAGACATGGCGAGAACCGAGCACTACCACGACCCGAACGCGCCGAAGGCCAACAGCATCGTCGTCGCCGTTTCCGTCTTCGTCCGAGACGAGCAGGCCCGGGTGCTGCTCATCCGGCGCACCGACAACGGCCTGTGGTCCCTGCCCGGCGGTGGTCAGGAGATCGGCGAATCGGTCGCCGAGACGGCAGTCCGGGAAACCCGCGAGGAGACCGGCATCAGCGTCGAGGTGGTCGGCATGGTCGGCGTCTACTCCGACCCCGGTCATGTCATCGAGTACTCAGACGGCGAGGTACGGCAGCAGTTCTCGCTCTGCTTCCGCGCCGTGCCGGTCAGCGGCACCCCGACCCCGAGCGACGAGTCACACGAAGTCCGGTGGGTTGCCCGCGACGAGCTGGCCGCGCTCGACATCCACCCGTCGACCCTGCTCCGCATCACCCACGGCTACGAGGAACGCCCCGAGCCCTACATCGGCTGACGGACACCGCCGGCAAGCCGCTCCTGAGTCCGCCGTACAGCGGCCACCATCTCCGGTTCCGCCCGACCGATGAACCGGGCCACCAGGTGGTCCGGCCCGTACCGTGACCGGATCTCCGCGAGCCGTTCCAACACCTCGAAGTCCTGGCCGTCCGGCCCGGTCGTCATGTCCGAGAAGCAGAGCCCATCGGTCACCGCGGTTTCCTCCCGAGGGAACTCGGCGGCCAAGACGTCACCGAGCCCACGTTCCTCCGCTTCCAGCCATGCGCAGGAGTGATGAGCCACCAAGGCGGCAATGCGCTCGTTGAACCGCTCACGGCGCAACCAGCGGCCACCGTCGAGGGAGTGAAAGCCGGTGTCGACCAGGTCAGGGCTGTAGCCCACATCATGCAGCCACGCCGACGCTACGAGCACCGCACGATCTTCGACCGGGACCGCCGCGCTGATCCGGTCCGCCTTAGCGGCCACCGCCTGGACGTGACTCCACCGACGAGGCAACGGCGTCTCCAACAGGTGTCGCGCAACTTCCCGAGCGGTATCGACGAGGTCGGCCATCCCGCCAGGGTACGGAGCGACCCGGTCCCCGCACCATCCCGTGTCCACTCACCGGCGGCCGGGGCGGCCGGCTGCCGGCAATGTGGTTCAAACTTTCTGTACGTCTTCAAGGCGGCCCTTGACGGGCCGCACGCGCCGCCGCCTGGGCGCGCGTCCGTCGCTCCGCTGGCGCTCCGACTCCGGCCACGCAACACGCCCGGCGGGCTGGCGCGGAGGGCGGGTAGCCCGGTGGGCCGCCGGATGACGACAGGCCGTTTCCTGGCGGGGTGGTGGGGCCGGCAGCCGGCCGGGCCGCGCGGCGAGCACCGCGCGGCGTAGGACAGCGCACGCGGGGTCGGTCGGCGGCTGCCGGGTGGGTGTCGGGGTTGCGGTTACTGCGCCTCCGGCGGGGGCGCTCCGGCTCCAGGATGGCCGGGGGTCCGTCGGCGGCTTGCGGTCCGTGGGTGGTTGCGGTGGGAGCCATCCCGCCTGCCGTCGACCCGGGCGAGCCGAGCAGACCACCGCCCGACCCGCCAGCGTCCGAACCTGTGTCAAGGTCCGCTTGACGTGGCGGGCCGGGCGGAGGCCCGCTCCACAGTAGTGCGGGTCGACGGCAGACGGGATGGCCGAGGGCTTCCGCGTCGGGAAAGCTATGGGCGCCGCTCTCTCTTACGTGGACTTGTGCGCGTAATACGTGGTGTGGCAGCATGTCTGTCCTAAGGCGCCAGTCGTTGGAATAGAATCCAAGGAGCGTGATCAAGTGACCATGGCGAGCGATACCGAAAGCCAGACCGCTACCAGGGACCAGCCGGCGTACGAGTCGTTTACCTACAGTCCGATCGAGCACCCAGACCTGCCTACCGCCCGTGGGGCGGCCCGCGATGAGGCTGACAGCTCATTCGGGCAGGTGTTTCCCGTGATCGTGTTCAAGCAGGGTCGCCGTACGATGCTCTCGACGAGCTTCCCGATGCGGCTGCTGGCGCGCTACATCACCCTCGATCCGGCCGTGAAGGGCGAGAGCCCGCGCGAGAAGTACAACCGGCCGCTGATGAGCGATCACGCCCGCTCGATCCGGGATTACCTGGTCGAGAACCCGGAGGACTATCTGCTGCCGTCGGTGACCCTCAACGTCACCAGCCGTCCGTCCCTGCACGTGCAGGCCGGCGGCGACGGTATTGCCCGGCTCGGCTACCTGGTCGTCACCGAGGCAACCGAGTTCCACGTGACCGATGGGCAGCACAGGATCGCCGGGTTGATTGGCTACGCTACCGGCCGCGCCAACGGCAGGGCGGCGGGCGCCTTGGACGAGGTCGATTCCCTGCGTGCCGACGCCATCAGCGTGCTCATCGTGCTCGAGCCCGATCGCTCCCGGACTCAGCAAGACTTTGCCGATGCCGCTCAGACCAAGCAGATCCCGGCCAGTCTCTTGGCGGTCTACAACACCCGCGAGCCGATCAACCAGGTGCTCGCCCGCATCACTGAGGGGAGTGACCTGCTGCGGGGCCGCATCGACGAGATGAGCAAGACGCTGCCCAAGATGAGCCAGCACATCTTCCTGCTCAACCAGGTGCGTGGCATGGTCAAGGGTCTCCTCGTCGGCGACTATGCGATGAGCGAGGACTCGCTGAGCCGTAACGCGGCCACCCGCCTAGGAAATCGTCAGCAGCGGGAGGTGTTCGTGGAGGAGACCCTGACGCTACTCAACGTCCTCACCGCGAATATGGAGCCTTGGACCGCAGTCGCGAAGATGCCCAAGAGCGGGGGGCAGAACGGCGACATCCCCCGGTTGCGCAACGAGTGGATCAACATGACCGCCACCGGTCTCAACGTCATCGGACACGTGACGTTCCAGATCAACAAGATCCCGGATCTCGCGGCCCGCATCGCACTGTACAAGCGCCTGGCAACCGACATCCCCTGGCGTCGGTCGGACGATTTCTGGACCGGCAACATCATCACCCGAGACCAAAGCCGAGGCGGTGACAGCGTTGACAAGATCAACACCACTCGGGGTCCCGTGAACCTTGCTGTTAACAAGATCTTGGTGGTGCTTGGCCTGAGGGAGCCAGAGAAGGATGTGAACGGCCAGCGCTCTGTGGCGGACGCGGGCGAGGGCATGATTGCCTAGGTCGCTCTATAGGGCGACGCCGCAGCCGACGCACCTACGTGGCTGACAGATGCCTGACGCCAGTGGCCCCGTCCGTCCGGACGGGGCCACCGCTCGTCGGGGACAAACTATTGCCCCCGGAGGCCGGACATGCCAGCAACGGACGGCGGGGTCAAGGCCACGCATGAGACGAATGCAGACGGACAGCCTGCACAGAGCTTGTAGGCGAGGCGTCCGGCAGCGGCGAGGCAGCAAGAAGGCAGCGCGAGCGTTGACGAGGGGCGGCCTCGAACGTGAACGGATGACGTCCGGTACCTGCTCATCGACGTTGGCCGCCAACAGTTGGCAGCGGCCGACAGGGCGAGACCGCATCCCCCCGACGGGGGTCGTCCCTTTCCCTGCCTACACCGCTGGCGGCTCGACCTGGACCGGCGCTGCGTCGGCCGCCAAGGGCTGGCCCGGGGCGGGGCGTAGGCACGAATGGTGCCGTTGTGCCGCGCAACTCTTCCGTCAGCGGTGAGGGCTACGAGGCGTTTGCAGACGGGGCACCGGCCCCGCTGGTGCTGCGAGCCCTGAGTCACCTTGCCTCCTCGGGTAGGTCGTTGCACGTCTTCAGTTCCACCCGCCGAGCCGCGAGGTGCCGACCGACTGCAGACCCGAGCGCAGCACTGTGGGGTTGACCCGGTTTGACGGTGGAGGCACGCCTCGGTGCGGGATCCACCTGGCGGACCGTACCGGAATCTGGAGTCGGTGTTGTCGGGACCTGTACCCGGTCGGCGCGGCGGGACGTGACGCTGCGCCAGGTCAGCCGACGTTGCGCGGGATCATTTCCTGATACCCGTTCCCGAAGGCGCTGTCAGCCGGGTTTGATGCTGGCGAGTTGGGCGAGCAGTTGCACCAGTCGGTAGACCTCGGCGAAGTCGGCGGCGTGGAAGGCGACCGTTCGGCCACCGCCGACGCGGGTCACGCCCGGCACCAGAACCGCGAGGTCGACCATGTAGGGGCCGTACAGGTCGACCTCGACGTCCAGCGGCCCGGCGATCTTCGACGGGGGAATCGACTCGCGCCGGGCGATCGCCTCGGTGGCGGCGCGGCGCAGCCGCTCCCGTGCCTCCTGCGGGTGGAGGGCCACCGCGGCGGCCTGCCCCAACGCCTGCTTGATGGCGACGGTGACCGCCGAGGGCATCAGCTCGCTGAACTCCGCACAGGCGGTGTCGTCCCCGCTGAGCAGCACGACCGGCGTGTCCAGGTGTCCCGCCATGGCGGCGTTGAGGCCGATCTCGCCGAGCGACCGCCCGGCCACCCGTACGTCGAGGATGTCGCCACTCATCGTGTGCGCCAGCACGGCGGGCCCGGCACCGGCCCGAGCGTGGTAGCCGACGAACATGACGGCATCCGTGTGCTCGTCCAGCCCCGCGAGCATGCCCAGTGGGCAGGGCTCGCCCCGTACGAGGTGAGCCCGTCGGTCGAGATCCTCCGGTAGGAGGTTCCGAAACGGTCCGTGTGCGTCAGCGACCCACACCACGGCATCGGGTTCGGCGTCGAACACACCAGCGATCACGGCGTTGACCTCGGCGGTCATCAGGGCCCGGCCGCGCTCGTAGTCGTACCGTTCGGGATTCGTCTCGGTGGGATGCACGATCCCCGAGATACCTTCCATGTCCACAGAGATCAGTACGTTCATGGGTCTGGGACGACCCTCCGCGCTCCGGCCACGATGGCCGATCGCGCGCAACGAGGGCCTGGGCTACCGCACCACCGCCCTCTTCGTACGGGATGCGGGCAGGAAACAGACCAGCGCCCGGCCCCGCTCGTCGGTGACCACCCACGGGTGTCCCACGTACGTCTGCTGCCGGTAGGACCGGTGGGCGTCGAGGACCTTGTACTGCCGCCGCTGGCCGTTGTGGTCGAGCCAGTGGACGACCACCCGTGAACTGCGGTTGTTGACGAATTCGATGTACGTCGAGGACCCGTTCGACGTGGACCGCAGCGACCGCTCCTGCGACGCCGGCAGCGGGGTCAGCTCGTCCTGTCCGGACTGGTTCGTCGGCGGCTTCGGCGAGTGTCTCGGTGGGGTGGTGGAGGGTGCGGGCCGGGGCGGGGTGGTGGTCCGGGTGGGGCGGGGTGTCGTACCGGCGTTGGGGTGGCTCGGCTGCCGGGTGGGTGCCGTGACCTGCGGTGGTTGCGCGACCGGAGCGGGCGACGCGGCGCGGGTGGAGAGCGAGACCGGTGCCGGCGAGTAGTCGTCGACCGGCGTGGGGCTCTCCAGGCCGGCGAGGTCCGGGCCGCCCACGACTCCCGAGGGGGTCACCGGGAGCGCGGTGCCGTTGCGCTTCGGCCCCGACCACAACGGCGACAGCGCGAGGGCGAGGGTGGCGACCATCCCGACCGCCACCGCGGCCAGCACCAGGGTCCGCCCGATGCCGCCGGGCTCGACGGCGTGGACGGGGGACGGCAGCGGGTCGCCCGGTGACCCGGGCGGGGAGACGTCGATCAGGTGCCGGCCGGCCGGGGGGACGAGGTACGGCGGGAGCGCCTGGTGGTGTTGGGGCTCGGGCAACCAGCCACCGATGCGCAGGGTGGGGGGTGTTTCGTCGGATGAGTCGGCCATGGCCCCGTTTCCGAGAGCGGCGGTGCCACCTTCGCGATGGCGTGCGGTGACGATTATCGACGTACGACGCGGTACGTCGTCAATCACTCGGCCGGTGTGAACAGGACATTTTTTCGCTTTCCCCGCCGCGACGTCGCCCGGGTGCCGACGGCGATCGGCCGGTTCCGCACTCCAGGCGGCAGGTCGAGAGTGGCCCCGGCGCTGGTCACCGCCCGCCGACCGGCTCCGGCGGTGGCGGAACGGGTCGACGGGAACGCCCCGACGGCCAGCGTGATCCGCAGCCTACCGCCCGCTTGCCATAGCAGATCAGGGGCGGCCGTGGGGGTTGTCCACAGGCAGCTCCGTTGTCCACAGGTCGGACGCTGCGGTCGGCGCGAACCGGGTCACCCGGCGCAGGGTCTGTCCCAGCACCCCCGACCGCTGGAGGCCGTGATGCCACCCCGTACCTCCCTTCCGCCGTACCGACGACTGCCGTTGTTGGTCACCTCTGACGGTGACCTCCTCGACGAGCTGCTGCGGCTCGCCGCAGCGGGTGGCACCGAGGTGGAGGTGGCCGCCGACCCGGCTGCCGCCCGGTCCCGCTGGCTCCCCGCGCCCCTCGTGCTGGTCGGCAACGACCAGGCGCAGGCGTGCCTGCGGGCCCGGCTGCCCCGACGACCCCGGATGGTGCTCGTCGGGCGGTCAGGTGAACTCGACCCGGGCTGGGAGATCGCCGAACTGATCGGCGCCGAGCACGTCGCCACCCTGCCCGCCGCCGAGCCGTGGCTGGTCGACCGGTTCACCGAGTGCGCGCCGGGCGGCGACCCGGCCGGTCCGGCCCGCACGGTCGCGGTGCTCGGCGGCCGGGGTGGCGCCGGGGCGAGCGTCCTCGCCGGTGGCCTGGCCGTCACCGCCGCCCGTGCCCACCTGCGGACCCTGCTGGTCGACGCGGATCCGCTCGGCGGCGGGCTCGACCTGGTGCTCGGCTGGGAGGATCTGGACGGGCTGCGTTGGCCGTCGCTCACCGACGCCGACGGCCGGGTCGACGCGCCCACCCTGGTCCGCGCCCTGCCGCACCGGGGCGACCTGGTCGTCCTCTCCTGGGACCGGGGCGAGCCGCTGGCCCTGCCCGCGCCGGCGATGGCCGCCACCGTGGACGCCGCCCGGCGGGGCCGGGACTTCGTGGTGGTCGACCTGCCGCGCCAGCTCGACGACGCCGCCGTGATCGCGTTGCAGGCCGCCGACCAGGCGTACGTGGTGGTGCCGGCCGAGCTGCGGGCCACCGCGGCGGCGGCCCGGGTGGTCGCCGCGGCGACCCCGCACTGCGCCGCCCTGGGGGTGATCGTCCGGGGGCCCGCCCCGGGCCGGTTGAAGGCGACCGAAGTGGCTCGGGCACTCGGGCTCCCGCTCGCCGGGACGCTGCGTCCCGAACCGGCGCTGTGCCGGGGGCTGGAACGCGGCGAGGCCCCGGCCGCCGCCGGCCGTGGCCCGCTTGCCGCGCTCTGCCGTCGGCTCGTCACCGAGCTGACCGGGCTGCCCGTGCCAGGTGCGGCATGACCGAGCGGCCCGACGGGTTCGCCGCCCGGGTCCGGCAGCGGATGGCCGACTCGGCGACCCCGGTCACCCCGGCGGCGATCGTCTCCGCCGTACGTGCCGAACCGTCCGCCGCGGTCCTCGGCGACACCGCCGTACTGCGGATCGCCGACCGGGTCCACGACGATCTGGTGGGCGCCGGGCCGCTCGCCCCGCTGCTGGACGATCCAGAGGTCACCGACGTACTGGTCAACGGTGTCCGGGTCTGGGTCGACCGGGGTGCCGGGCTGCACCAGGTGGCGGTGCCGCTCGGCTCGGTCGACGACGTACGCCGACTCGCCCAACGGCTCACCGCCGCCGCTGGTCGTCGGCTCGACGACGGCACCCCGTACGCGGACGCGCGGCTGCCCGACGGCACCCGGCTGCACGCCGTACTGCCTCCGGTGGCGACCGACGGGCCGTACCTGTCCCTGCGTACCTTCCGGCACCGCCCGTTCACCCTCGACGAGTTGGTCCAGCAGGGCACCGTGCCGCATTCGGTGGCACCGGTGCTCGCCGCGTTGGTCGCCGCCCGGCTGGCCTACCTGGTCACCGGCGGCACCGGCTCGGGCAAGACGACCCTGCTCAACACGATGCTGGGCCTGGTGCCGGTGACCGAACGCATCGTGCTGGTCGAGGACGCCGCCGAGCTGCACCCGGTGCACCCGCACGTGGTCGGTCTGCAGGCCAGGACGGCGAACGTGGAAGGGGCGGGCGTGGTCGGGCTGAGCGAACTGGTCCGGCAGGCGTTGCGGATGCGCCCCGACCGGCTGGTCGTCGGCGAGTGCCGGGGCGCGGAGGTGGTCGACCTGTTGGCCGCGCTCAACACCGGCCACGACGGTGGTGCGGGCACCCTGCACGCCAACACCCCGGCCGACGTACCGGCCCGGTTGGAGGCGCTCGGGTTGCTCGGCGGCCTACCCCGGGCGGCGCTGCACGCCCAGGTCACCGCCGCGCTCCAGGTGCTCGTCCAGGTCCGTCGAGGCCCGCACGGCCGGCTGCTGGAATCGATCTGCCTGCTGCTGGCGGAGGGGCCCGACCGGCTGGTCACCGTGGTTCCCGCCTGGGTGCGGGGGCAGGGGGTCGGGCCGGCCGGGCACACGCTGGCCACCCTGCTGCGGGATCGGGAAGTGTCGGTGCCGCCCCTGCTCCACGAACCCTGGCCCGGCGCGGCAGGGCCGGCATGACACCCGTGTCGTGGCTGGTCACGGCCCTCCTGGCCGGCGCAGCCGTGGTGGTCGCCTGGCCGGTACGCAGCAGCCGTCGACGTCGTCGCAGCGTGCTTGGCGCACCGCCGGGCTCCACCGGATCGCCGGGCCCCAGCGGGCCGCCGGACGCCACCGGCTCGATGGGCGTCACCGGCTCGAATGGCGTCACCGCGTCGATGGGCGTCACCGGATCGAACGGCTTCACCGGATCGAACGGCCTCAGCGGGTCGACGGAGACCGGGCGGCCTGCCGGTGCGGCCGGCGACGGCACGGACCGGCAGGCCCCGGCCGAGAGCGGCCGGCCGGCAACCGGCGGGCGAGCGCTCCGGTGGATGGTGTCCGGTCCACCGCGCCGGATTCTGCTGCTGGTCGGGCTCGCGGGAGCCGGTGCGGGCGGCCTCGCCGCCGGGCCGGTCGCCGCCGTACTCCTGGCCGGCTACGGAATGCTCGGGGCGCGCACCGTGCACCGACGGCGGGCGGCAGGGCAGGTCGGCCGGGAGCGCCGCCGCCAGTTGGACCGGCTCGGCGCGCTCGCCGCCGACCTGCGCGCCGGCCTGCCCGTCCCGACGCTCGGCCCCACCGACGCGACATCGGACGCCGACCGCCGCGTCGCCGCGAGCCCGGCTCACGGCACCGGTGACCCCGTCGACGACCGGGCCGGGGAGGACCGGCTCGAACGACTGGCCCGGTCGGCGGTCCGGCTCGCGGACCGGACCGGTGCGCCCCTGGCCGAACTCCTCGAACGGGTCGAGGCCGACGCTCGGGCATTCGACCGGGGACTGGCCGGTGCCGCCGCCCAGGCGGCGGGTGCCAACGCCACCGCGCTGCTGCTGGCCGCGCTTCCGCTCGGCGGCATCGCCCTCGGCTACGGCATCGGTGTCGATCCGCTGGCGGTGCTGCTGCACACCCCGGTAGGTGCGGGGTGTGCCCTCGCCGCGATGGGTCTCCAGACCGGCGGACTGCTCTGGGCCGAGCGGCTCGGCAGCACATCCGGCGGGGGCGGCTGATGTCCCCGGCGGTGTTGTCGGCCGGCTGCCTGGTCGTGGCCGCGTTGCTGGTGGCCGTACCCGGCAGCCGGGCCGGTCGGCGGTGGCACGTCCTCACCGGCCGACGTGCCGGCCGACGCCGGCCGGACTGGTGGCCGGACCGGGTACGACTCGGCGCTGCGCTGGCCGGTCTGGCGGTCCTGGTGCTGGTCGGCGGTTGGCCCGGTGTTCTGGGCGGAGCACTGACCGCGCCGGTGGCGGACCGGTTGCTCCGCCGGATCGAACCGCCCGCCGCCCGACAGAGCCGGTTGCGGGAGGCCGCCGACCTGCCACTCGCCGCCGACCTCCTGGCAGCGGCCATGCGAGCGGGTGCACCGGTCGACCGGTCGGTGCTCGCGGTGGCCGACGCGTTGGACGGTCCGCTGGCGGTCCGGCTCGGCCGGATCGGGCGGACGCTGCTGCTCGGTGGTGAGCCGCAGGAGGCGTGGGCGCACCTCGTTCCGGTGCCCGGGGCGGACCGGGTGGTCGGTGCCGCGCTGCGTTCCTCCCGCAGCGGTGCGGCGCTCTCCGGGGCCCTCACCCGGGTCGCCGACGACCTGCGCGCCGACCGGTCCACGGCGGCGGAGGCGTCCGCCCGACGGGCCGGTGTGCTGATCGTGCTGCCGCTGGGCCTGTGCTTCCTGCCGGCCTTCATTCTCGCCGGCCTGGTGCCGGTGATCGTCGCCGTCCTCGGCGACGTGCTGTGACCCATCATCGAGAAAGGGACAACAGATGCGCAAACTCCTCACCCGGCTGCGCGGGGACGCAGGGATGAACACCGCCGAGTACGCCGTGGGCACCCTCGCCGCCGTCGCCTTCGCCGGCATCCTGCTCAAGGTGCTCACCTCGGGGAACGTGCAGTCGGCGTTGACTGCCGTCATCGATCGGGCGTTGAAGTGAGACCGCGCCGGCCGGCCGGCCGGGACCGGGGTTCGTTCACCGCCGAACTGGCGGCCGGCCTGCCGGCGCTGCTCCTGCTCCTGCTCGCCGGCCTCACCGCAGTCGACGCGGTCACCACGAGGGCGGCCTGCCTGGACGCGGCCCGGGAGGCGGCGCTCACCGCCTCCCGGGGCGGGGACGGCACCAGCGCGGGCACCCGGATCGCGCCGGATGCGGCGGTCGTCTCGATCTCGGTGAGCGAGGGCCGGGTCACCGCCACGGTCCGTGCCCCCGTCCGGGCGCTCGGGGCCCGGCTGCCCCGGCTCACCGTCGAGGCCAGCACGGTCGCCGCCGCCGAACCCGGCTCACCGGAGCCCGCACCATGACCCCGGCCGGGAGCCGCACCGGGGGTCCGACCGAGGGCGGTACTGCGGCGGACCGGGGTGGGGCTACCGTTCTACTGCTCGCCGTCGGCATGGTCTTCGTGCTGGTCGGCGGGTTCGGGGCGGCGATCGGCGCGGCCCGGCTGGCACGGCACCAGGCCCGGGTCGGTGCCGACTTCGGCGCCCTGGCCGGGGCCGGCCAGGTGTGGCAGGGTGCCGAGCCGGCCTGCGCGACCGCCGACGAGTTCGCCCGCGCCAACGCCGCCCGGCTGACCGCCTGCCGGGTGGACGGGCTCGACCTGGTGGTGACGGTCGAGGTGGCGGTCACCCCGCTGCCGGGACTCCGGCGGTTCGCCACCGCCACCGCCCGAGCCGGACCGGTCCGCGGTTGAGCGCGGGACGGGACCGGCCCAAAGGCGGGGAACGAGCCTAAGGCGGGGAACGAGCGCCGGGGTGACGGATGCGGGACCGGCCCGGGGCGGGGAACGGCGATGCCGGGGTGGTGGGCGCGGAACGAGCGCCGGGGTGGCGGGCGTGGAAACGACTGCCGTCCCGGGGCGCACGGCGAGGGGCCGTGTGCCTCGGGACGGTCGGTGGCTCAGCGGCCCTGGAGCGCGTCCAGGCCGATCGCCATGGCGATCACCAGCCGCCGGTCGATCTGCGGGTGCTGCACCTCGACGACGTAGCGGTCCCGCAGCCCCCACTTCTTGATCACGGAGAAGACCGGCTGGCCGCCGGCGGTGAAGTCGAAGTGGTACGGCAGCCACGACAACGAGTCGACGAACCGGCGCAGCAGCGCCACCGGCATGCTGCGCTCCTGGCCGGTGATCTGCGGCAGGCCGGCCTGCTCGACGTGCCAGGTCGAGCGGAGCAGCGACTGGGCGAAGTCCTTGCGGAACAGCCCGATCGGCGTACCGGCGTGGTCTGTCACGTCGTACGTGGCCCCGAGGTCGAGCCGCTGACGGGCCTTGAACCCGAGCAGTGGGTGCTGCTTGGAGTCGTCGGTGTAGATGGTGACCTGCTCCTTGAAGGCGAGCCGCTTCTGCTGCGCGAACGCCAACAGTTCGCCCTCGGTGCCGTCCGCCGCCACGGCCCGGACCTCGTACTGGTTGACCATCATCCGAATCCGCTGCCGAACGTGGAACTGGTGCTGCGTCTGCAAACTGTCGAGCTGCATGAGAACTCCTCCGAAGGGTGCGCCGGAGTCTCGCACAACCCGACGGTCACCGCCCGCCTTCGACGGCTGCCTTGAGCGCCCAGGCGTTGAGCACCTGGTGGATACCGCGCAGCCGTTCGTTGATCTGGTCCAGGCGTTCCGCCTGAGCCAGGCTCGCCAGCGCGGCACCCAGCGCGATCAGCTGGTCGGGGGTGAGGTTGTCCTGGTCGATGGTGTAGAGCAGGTCGACGGTCTCGGCGATGGTGTCGGCCACGGCTTCTCCTCCGGGGTCGGGAAGAACGGCAGGGTCGGCGGGGAGGCAGCACTTCCCATTATCGATGGAAGCGCTCCCATGCATCAATGCCCAGATGTCACCCGGCTCATGCGTGGATCGCGGAATCGAGCACACCTGGCCCGTCCGGCAGGCCGACCGGCCCGCCGGACGGGGCGGCGGTCAGCCCCAGGGGTCCAGCGGGACGCTGGACGGTTTGGCCTTGGCGAGTTCGTTCTCGAAGGTGCCGTCCTTGATGCCGAAGGTGGCGCTGCCGAAGTTGTGGCCCACCAGCCGGTCCCGGAAGCCTGGCGGGTAGTTGTCCCACCCGATCAGCGGCGGGTACTGCCACGCGCCCTTGTGGTTCTCCGGCAGCTCGCCGAAGCCCGCGTGGCGGAACGCGTGCGTGCTGCCGCCGTCCTTGTGGTACACGACCTTCGGGTGCTTGCCGGTGTCGTCCCACGGCACGTCGTTGCGGTGCTTGATCTGGTACTTGCCGTGCGCGGAGGTGGCGACCCACATGCCCCACTCGCCCTGCACCCACACCACCACGTGCTCCCAGTCGTGCCGGTGGCCGGCGCTGCCCGGCCCCAGGGACGCCTGGTCCTTCTCGAAGTAGAGGGTGTACATGTAGGCGCACCAGCCGTTGTTGCACTTGACCCGCGAGTAGGCGTTGGTGTTGTCGAGGTCCCACGAGTCGCGGCAGTGGCCGTTCTCGGCGCCCCCGAGGGCCAGGCCCGGGGCGATCGTGCCGTCGCTCCCGATGGCGGGGGTCGGGTAACAGCCGTCCCCATCGTAGTCGAAGGCCGGCTCGTACGTGCGGTCCGACCACGGCGCGTTCCAGTCGAGGGCCGGGGGAGGGTCCGCGAAGGCGACGCCCGGCACGCTGAGGAGCAACGCGAGGGTCGCCACCGATGCGCTCACCGCGTAGGACAGCCGGCCGAACCGGCGACGGCTCCGGCGGACATCCGACGGCGCGTCGTCGGATGTCGCTCCGGGGGGTGTCTCTCGCATCGGCGCTCTCCCTGTGGATGTCGACGGATCGGTGGGACGCTACCCCGACAGCATCGACCATTGACGATCAGTTCGCATCAGTTGACGCGCACGGAGCTACCCGCTCGGCCGAGCCTGGCGGGCGCGGGCCGGACCCACCGCCAGCCGGGCGGCGACGCGGGTCTACCGGTCGGCCGGGCCCGGCTGGGTGGGTGCGCAAGCGCCTGCGGGGAGATTGGCCAGGACCACGTCGAGGACCCGGACCGCGTCCGGCTTGGACAGCGGGTTGTTGCCGTTGCCGCACTTGGGGGACTGGACGCAGGACGGGCAGCCCGACTCGCAGCCGCACTCGACGACGGCGTCCCGGGTGGCGCCCAGCCAGGCCGCCGCCGTCCGGTAGGCCCGCTCGGCGAAGCCGGCCCCGCCGGGGTGGCCGTCGTAGACGAACACGGTGGGCACCTCGGTGTCCGGGTGCAGGGCGGTGGACAGGCCGCCGATGTCCCACCGGTCGCAGGTCGCCATCAGCGGCAGCAGCCCGATCGCGGCGTGCTCGGCCGCGTGCAGGGCCCCCGGCACGTCCGCCGCCTCGACGCCGGCCGCCGCCAGGGACTGCGGGGAGAGGGTGAACCAGACCGCGACGGTCCGCAGCTCCCGGGCCGGCAGGTCCAGCGGCCGGGTGTCGATCACCTCGCCGGAGGCGATCCGGCGGCGCTGGTACGAGACCACCTGACTGGTCACGTCCACCTCGCCGAGGAAGAGCCCGACCGGCCCGGCGTCCAGGTAGGAGCGGACCGACACCACGGACAGCGAGGTGACGTCGCGGGCGTGGGTGGACCAGTCCGGTTCCTCGACGTGCACCAGCGCGCAGCCGTCGTCGAGGTCCAGCGCGTCGACCACGTACGAGACGCCCTGGTGCAGGTAGACCGCCCCGGGGTGGACGAGGAAGTGCGCCGAGCCGCCGTCGACGGTGCCGAGCAGCCGCCCGGTGGACGCCTCCACCACGCAGATCGGCGTCCCGCCCTCGCCGCGCAGGTCGACCTCGGGTCGCTCCCGGTGCCGCCAGTACCAGCCGCTGGGCCGCTGCCGCAGGTCACCGGCCCGGACCAGGTGGTCGACCGCCTCCTTCGCCCCGTCGCCGAAGAGATCCAGATCGGCCGGGGTGAGCGGGGACTCGGCGGCGGCGCAGGCGAGTTGCGGGGCGAGCACGTACGGGTTGGCCGGGTCGAGCACCGTTGCCTCGACCGGCCGGCCGAACAGCGCCTCCGGGTGGTGCACCAGGTAGGTGTCGAGCGGGTCGTCCCGGGCCACCAGCACCGCGAGCGCCTCGCCGCCGGAGCGCCCGGCCCGTCCGGCCTGCTGCCACAGCGACGCCCGGGTGCCCGGCCAGCCGCAGATCAGCACCGCGTCCAGCCCGACCAGGTCGACGCCGAGTTCCAGCGCGTTGGTGGAGGCCAGCCCGAGCAGGTCACCGTGGAGCAGGGCCCGTTCCAGCGCCCGGCGTTCCTCGCGCAGGTAGCCGGCCCGGTAGGCGGCCACCCGCTCGCCGAGGCCGGGCACCGCCTCGTCCAGCGCCCGTCGGGCGTTCGCGGCGACCACCTCCGCGCCGCGTCGGGAGCGGACGAAGGCGAGGGTGCGTACCCCCTCGGCGACGCTGTCGGCGAGCAGGTCGGCGGTCTCCCGCAGCGCCGACCGGCGGACCTGGGTCAGGTCGTCGGCGACGGCGACGGCGTCTGCCGGGGGTGGCAGCAGCGGCGGTTCCCAGAGCGCGAAGGTGACCCCGCCGCGCGGCGAGGTGTCCTCGGTGACGGCGGTGACGGGCAGGCCGGTGAGCCGCCCGGCGGTCACCGCCGGGTCGCCCGACGTCGCCGAGGCGAGCAGGAAGACCGGCCCACCCCGCGCGCCCCCGACCGCCGGACCGGTGCTGCCCCGGTCGCCGACCGCCGGGCCGGCGGTGCCGCGCCGGCCGATCGGTGGCTGGCTCGGGAGCCGCCCGAACTGGGCGCACCGCCGCCGTAGCCGACGCAGCACGTGCGCCACGTGGGAGCCGAAGACGCCCCGGTAGGTGTGGCACTCGTCGACGATCACGTACGTCAGCCGGCGCAGGAACCCCGACCACTGCGCGTGCCCGGGGAGGATGCCGTGGTGCAGCATGTCCGGGTTGGTGAGCACGAACCGGGAGTGCCTGCGGATCCACTCCCGTTCGGTGCGCGGGGTGTCCCCGTCGTAGCAGGCCGGGCGTACCCCGTCGAGTTCCAGGCCGGCGACGGCGCGGAGCTGGTCGGCGGCCAGCGCCTTGGTGGGGGCCAGGTAGAGCACCGTGGCCCGGGGGTCGGCGAGCAGGGTGGCCAGCGCCGGGAGTTGGTACGCCAGGGACTTGCCGGACGCGGTGCCGGTGGCCACCACGACGTGCTGCCCGGCGTACGCCAGCTCGGCCGCCTCGGCCTGGTGCCGCCACGGGGCGGTCACGCCGTGGCGGGCGAACGCCGCACGCAGCTCCTCGGGGGCCCACTGCGGCCAGGGCGCCTGCTCCCCGGCGCGGGCCGGAACCCGCTCGACGTGGGTGACCGGATCGGTCGGGTGCCGGGTACGCAACCTGCGCAGCAACTCGGCCGGCGGTCGCCCGGTGCCGGGGCCTGCGGATACGGTGGCTGCGGGGTTCACGTCCTGCACTCTCGCACTGGTGTTCGGTGCTGAACAACCGGGCCGGTGGGTATGGAGGAGCCTCCGCCGGTGACCTCGCCGGGGCCTCCGGCGGGGATGGTTAGATGCCCAGGAGAGTTTACGGCTCTCGGAGGAGGACTGATGGAGCTGTCGCTGGCGACCCGCACGGTGGGGGAGCACACGGTGCTCGAGGTCGGCGGTGAGGTGGACGTCTACACCGCGCCCCGACTGCGCGAACGGCTCCTGGAGTTGATCGACGGTGGTGCCCGACGGGTGGTCGTCGACCTGGGCCGGGTGGACTTCCTGGACTCCACGGGCCTGGGCGTGCTGGTCGGGGCCCTGAAACGGCTGCGTTCGGCCGGGGGTTCCTTCGCCCTGGTCTGCGGCAAGGAGCCGCTGCTGAAGATCTTCCGGATCACCGCCCTGGACCAGGTCTTCCCCCTGCACCCGACGGTGGACGCGGCGGTCGCCGCCGACCCCGCCGGCTCCGGCGCGTGATGGCGACGGTCCGGCTCTCCTTCTCGCCGGCACCGGTGCACGTGCGCACCGCCCGCCTGGTCGGTGTCGCCGTGGCCCGCCGGGCCGGGGTCCGGGAGGATCTGCTCGACGAGGTGCGGTTGGCCATCGGCGAGGCGTGCACCCGGGCGGTCGCCCTGCACCACCAGTACGGCCTGGCCGAGCCGGTGCTGGTGGAGATGTCCGACTCCGGAGCGTACGCGGTGCGGGTGGTGGACCGGGCGCCGATCGAGGCGGGTCTGGGCCTGGCCGCGTTGAACGCCGACGAACTGGCCAACGAGGCGCTGACCGACGAGGCGCTGACCACCGGCGTGGGCTTCGCGCTGCTCGCCGGTTTCGTGGAGGATCTCCAGGTTCGCCCGGTGGCCGAGGGCGTCGGGACCGAGGTCCGGATGGTGTGGCCGATCGGCCGCTGATCGTCACTCTCCGCATAAGAGGCCGTGACCCCTGGTGGGTCGCGGCCTCGTGGTGTCGATGGCCTCCTATATCAGATTTTTCCTCATAACACAGTTACAGAGATCATCCGGACACGGCGTCCCCCACGTGTGACCTCCAACACTGGCCAGGGCTACAGTCTGTGGGTTGTCAGCACGTGATCCTTCCCGCAGCCAGCGAATATGGATGTTGATCATCTTCTCGTCGGGGTGGGCCGGAGCACGTGCGCCACCGCATCCAGGCGTCGGTCATACGTCCACTGGCCGGCGCGACAGTGTTCGGTACAGGAGGACATAGATGTCCGGGACCTTGGCCGCAGAGGGCGGCGCGCTGTCCCTCACCGGAGAGAACCTGACGTACGTCGTCATCGCCGCGGTCATCGCGCTGGTGGCACTCGTCTTCGCCGCCGCCTTGACCAAGGCCGTGCTGGCAGCCGGTAAGGGCACCACCAACATGCAGGAGATCTCCGGCGCGGTGCAGGAGGGCGCCTCCGCCTATCTGCTCCGGCAGTTCAGGACGTTGGCGATCTTCGTGGTCGTCGCCGTCGTACTGCTCTTCCTGCTGCCGGTGCACGACACCGACGGCAGCGAACTGGCGGTGAAGATCGGCCGATCGGCGTTCTTCGTGGTCGGTGCCCTGTTCAGCGCGTTCATCGGCGGTGCCGGCATGTGGCTGGCCACCCGCGCCAACCTGCGGGTCGCCGCCGCGGCCCGGGAGGCGGCCGGCGGCCGGGAAGCCGCCATGAAGATCGCCTTCCGGACCGGTGGCGTGGTCGGCTTCCTCACCGTCGGGCTCGGCCTGTTCGGCGCGGCGATGGTGGTCGTCCTGTTCAAGGGCGACGCACCGACCGTGCTGGAGGGCTTCGGCTTCGGCGCCGCCCTGCTCGCCATGTTCATGCGGGTCGGCGGCGGCATCTTCACCAAGGCCGCCGACGTGGGTGCCGACCTGGTCGGCAAGGTCGAGCAGGGCATCCCCGAGGACGACCCGCGCAACGCCGCCACCATCGCCGACAACGTGGGTGACAACGTCGGCGACTGCGCCGGCATGGCCGCCGACCTCTTCGAGTCCTACGCGGTCACGCTGGTCGCCGCGCTGATCCTCGGCCGCGCCGCGTTCGGTGAGGACGGCCTGGTCTTCCCGCTGATCATCTCCACCATCGGGGTGCTCATCGCCATCGTCGGGGTCTTCATCACCCGGCTGCGCACCTCCGACCGCAACGGGCTGACCGCCATCAACCGGGCCTTCTACCTCTCCGCGGTGCTCTCCGCGGTGCTGGTCGCGATCGCCGCCTACCTCTACCTCCCGGCCACCTTCGGCGAGTTCGAGGGCGGCCTCACCGACGTCGACCAGAACCCCCGGGTGGTGGCCATCGGCGCGGTCGTCATCGGCATCGTGCTGGCCGCCGCCATCCAGGCGCTGACCGGCTACTTCACCGAGACCAACCGCCGTCCGGTGCAGGACATCGGCAAGAGCTCGCAGACCGGCGCGGCCACCGTCATCCTCGCCGGCATCAGCGTCGGCCTGGAGTCGGCGGTCTACTCGGCGCTGCTGATCGGCGCCGGGGTCTTCGGCGCGTTCCTGCTCGGCGGCAGCTCCATCACCCTGTCGCTGTTCGCCGTGGCGCTGGCCGGCACCGGCCTGCTCACCACCGTCGGCGTGATCGTCGCGATGGACACCTTCGGCCCGATCTCCGACAACGCGCAGGGCGTGGCCGAGATGTCCGGTGACATCGACGCCGACGGCGCGCGGATCCTCACCGAGCTGGACGCGGTCGGCAACACCACCAAGGCGATCACCAAGGGCATCGCGATCGCCACCGCCGTGCTCGCGGCGACCGCGCTGTTCGGCTCGTACACCGACACGCTGCGCACCGCGTACGGCGACGCGGGCGTGGGTGACGTCGGCACCGAGATCCTCAACGCGCTCAACGTCGCCAACCCGCGCAACCTGGTCGGTCTGATCATCGGTGCGGCGGTGGTCTTCCTCTTCTCCGGGCTGGCCATCAACGCGGTGTCCCGCTCGGCCGGCGCGGTGGTGATGGAGGTCCGCCGGCAGTTCCGTGAGCTGCCCGGGATCATGGACGGCACCCAGCGCCCCGAGTACGGCAAGGTCGTCGACATCTGCACCCGGGACGCGCAGCGCGAGCTGATGACCCCCGGCCTGCTGGCCATCCTCGCCCCGATCGCGGTCGGCTTCGGCCTCGGGCCGGGCGCGCTGGCCTCGTACCTGGCCGGGGCGATCGGGGCGGGCACCCTGATGGCGGTCTTCCTGTCCAACTCCGGTGGCGCCTGGGACAACGCCAAGAAGCTGGTCGAGGACGGCGCGTACGGCGGCAAGGGCTCCGAGTCGCACGCGGCCACCGTCATCGGCGACACCGTCGGTGACCCGTTCAAGGACACCGCCGGCCCGGCGATCAACCCGCTGATCAAGGTGATGAACCTGGTCTCGCTGCTGATCGCGCCGGCCGTGGTGGCCTGGAGCGTGGGCGACGACCGGAACACCCCGCTGCGCCTGACGATCGCGGTGGTCGCCACCCTGATCGTGGTCGCGGCGGTGGTCTTCAGCAAGCGCAAGGGTGTCGCGATGGACTCCACTCCGGACGGTGGCGGCACCGGTGCGGGCAACGACCCGCAACGGGTCGAACCGGTCAACGCCTGAGTGCCGACGCAGCGGGCCCCCGGCCGCCCCGGGGGCCCGCTGCAACCGGGGTCACCAGCGCGAAACCTGACCGCTGGCGCAATCACCCGGAGGCCGTACGCTGCATCGCATGCGTACGTGTCGGGCGAGTGCCGCCGGAAAGCTCACGGTGGTCCTCGCCACGTTCGTACTCGTCGTCGCCGGCTGCGGTGGAGGGCCCAGCCCTCGGGCCTGGGCGGCCTCGGTGTGTGAGGCGCTCACCCCGTGGCGGGCCGAGATCAGCAAGCTCACCAGCAGCACCCACCAGCAGATGACCGCGCAGACCACCCCGGCGCAGGCGAAGGAGAACCTGGTGCGGCTCTTCGCCGGTGCCGAGGAGGCGAGCGAGACCGCCCGCCGCCGGATCGCCGACGCGGGCATCCCGGAGACCGACCACGGCGACGAGGTGTCGAGCGGGTTCCGGGCCTCCCTGGAGAAGATCAGGGACGCCTACGGCCGGGCCGGGGACACCATCGACGCCCTGGACACCGGGCAGGTCACCGCCTTCTACGACGGCGTCCAGGCCGCGGTGGACAAGCTCAACCAGGAGTACGACGCGAGCGCGCTGGACACCGGGCGGCTCAACTCGGAAGAACTCAAACAGGCCTTCGACGAGGTCCCGGAGTGTCGCTGAGTCGTACCGACCCGCCCGGGGAACCGGTGCGTCAACTGTCGCTGTTCGGCACCGAGGCGGCCGATCCGTCCGTCGCCGACCTGGCCGGCCTGCTCGCCGGCCCGGGGGAGGTGCACCGGATGGGACGTACCGCCCGGCTGTCCGTCGTGGTCGACGCGGCCTGGCGGGTGCACGTGCTCGTCGCCGAGCTGGCCCGGCGAGGGCTCGCCGCGAGCTGGGAGTCGACCGGGGCGTCGGTGCCGACCGGAGCATCGGATGCGACCGAAGCATCGCATTCGACCCGGGCGTCGGATGCGACCGGGGCGTCGGAAACGACCGGGGAGGCGGTGGCGACCGGGGAGGCGGTGGCGACCGGGGAGGCGGTGGCGACCGGCGCGGCGGGGTCGACCGGGAAGGCGGCGGTGGAGGGCCGCGCGGCCGTCACCGTTCAGCGCTACGTCGTGCGTACCTCGTACCTGACCACCCTGGCCCCGCTGGCGACGGCCTGGCTGGCCGGCGGGATCAAGCGCCCACCGACCCATTTCCATCTCAACGGCCGGCGGCTGCGCCTGTGGTTGGCCGCCGCCGGGGCGGCCGACGACGCTGGCCTGCTGTTACGCCTGGACCCGCGCGACGAGCCGTGGTGGCCGGTGGTACGGGCGGCGCTCGCCGTGGTGGGCCTACCGGCGGCCCTGCTGGAGGCGGAGGCGGGCGGGCCGGCGTACCGGATCGGCGGCCGGCGGCTGGCCCGGCTGGCCGAGCTGGTCGGCGACCGCCCGCCGGCCGCCCCCGCCGACCTCTGGCCGTGACTGCCCCGCCGGGCTCCGACGTGCCGTGACCGCTCCGACGGCCGTGACTGCTCCGACGGGCTCGGACCGCCCGGCCGCCACTGGCCCGGCCGGCCGTGACCGGGCTCGGGAGGTCATGATCGACTTGACGGGGGCGATATCGCGGTGTCGGCATGATCCCGATACCGCGATGTCGGCCCACGGGAGTCGATCACCGGGGGCCGCCGGGGTGTCCGATCGCGTACAGTAGGCCGATCGTATCGCTGTGTGAACAGTCGGGTGGGTCCAGGTCGGGAGGCCGTCATCGTCACCGTGGCCCACTTCGGGGCCTACCCACGGTGTACGGTGTCGCCGTCCGGCCGGTGAGGCCCGCGCGGCGTCGGTGGTGCCGCCGCGCGGACGCTGTTTGCCGCCCCCAGGACCCGAAACCTGGGCGGCGCGTTACGTTGGACATCCGGACCGACGGCGGTCCGGCGGGCGCAACGCGGCCCGAATCGGGCCTGGAGCTGGAGTGAGGTCGGGGAGAGACGTGCCGAGCAAAGCTGGAACCACCCGTCTGGTCATCGTCGAGTCACCGGCGAAGGCCAAGACGATCTCGGGCTACCTCGGCCCGGGGTACGTCGTGGAGGCCAGCTTCGGCCACGTCCGGGACCTCCCCCGCAACGCCGCCGACGTGCCGGCCAAGTACAAGGGTGAGTCGTGGGCCCGGCTCGGGGTGGACGTCGACAACGGCTTCCACGCCCTCTACGTGGTCTCCGCCGACCGCAGGCAGCAGATCAACAAGCTGGTGAAGCTGGCCAAGGAGGTCGACGAGATCTTCCTGGCCACGGACGAGGACCGCGAGGGCGAGGCGATCGCCTGGCACCTGGTGGAGACCCTCAAGCCCAAGGTGCCGGTCAAGCGGATGGTCTTCCACGAGATCACCAAGCCGGCCATCCAGGCCGCGGTGGCCAACCCCCGGGAGATCGACCGGAATCTGGTCGACGCCCAGGAGGCCCGCCGCATCCTCGACCGGCTCTACGGGTACGAGGTCTCCCCGGTGCTGTGGAAGAAGGTCATGCCGAGGCTCTCGGCGGGCCGGGTGCAGTCCGTGGCGACCCGGATCGTGGTCGAGCGGGAGCGCCAGCGGATGGCCTTCCGGACCGCCGAGTACTGGGACATCCTCGCCACCCTCGCGGTGGCGAAGCCGGGCGAGGGGCCGCGCACGTTCAACGCCACCCTGGTCGCCCTGAACGGTGACCGGATCGCCACCGGCAAGGACTTCGAGCCGACCACCGGCCGGGTGCGGCCCGGCGCCGGCGTGGTGCACCTCGACGAGAGCGGGGCACGTGGCCTGGCGGCCCGCCTGGACGGGCGGCCGTTCACCGTCACCCGGGTCGAGGAGAAGCCCTACCGTCGTCGCCCGTACGCGCCGTTCATCACCTCCACCCTCCAGCAGGAGGCGGCCCGCAAGATGCGGTTCTCGTCCCAGCAGACGATGCGCACCGCGCAGCGGCTCTACGAGAACGGCTACATCACCTACATGCGTACCGACTCGGTGAACCTGTCGGAGACCGCCATCGCGGCGGCCCGCCGGCAGATCGTCGAGCTGTACGGCGAGCGCAGCGTGCCGCCGGAGCCGCGCCGCTACACCGGCAAGGTGAAGAACGCCCAGGAGGCGCACGAGGCGATCCGCCCGGCGGGGGACAACTTCCGTACCCCGGGCGACGTGGCCAAGGAGCTTTCCGGCGAGGAGTTCAAGCTCTACGAGCTGATCTGGCGGCGCACCATCGCCTCGCAGATGACCGACGCGGTCGGCTCCAGCGTCTCGGTGCGCATCCGGGCGGTCTCCGCCGCTCAGGAGGAGGCCGACTTCGGCGCCACCGGCAAGACCATCACCGACCCGGGCTTCCTGCGCGCGTACGTCGAGTCCAGCGACGACGAGAACGCCGAGGCGGAGGACGCCGAGCGTCGGCTGCCCACCCTGGTCAAGGACCAGCCGCTGACCGCCGACGAGTTGGCCGCGCAGGGCCACCACACCCAGCCGCCGTCCCGGTACACCGAGGCGTCGCTGGTCAAGGCGCTGGAGGAACTGGGCATCGGCCGACCGTCGACGTACGCGTCGATCATGCAGACCATCCAGGACCGTGGCTACGTGACCAAGCGGGGCCAGGCGATGATCCCGACGTTCCTGGCGTTCGCGGTGATCGGGCTGCTGGAACGGCACTACCCGCGCCTGATCGACTACGACTTCACCGCCACCATGGAGAACGAGCTGGACGAGATCGCCGGTGGCGACCACGCCGCCGTCGACTTCCTCACCGCGTTCTACTTCGGCAGCAGCAACGGCACCGGTGACCAGGCGATCGCCCACGCGGGCGGGCTGAAGAAGCTGGTCACCGAGAACCTCAGCGAGATCGACGCGCGCAGCGTCAACTCGATCCCGCTCTTCACCGACGACGAAGGCCGCGAGGTCGTCGTCCGGGTCGGTCGCTACGGGCCGTACCTGCAACGGGAGCTGCCCGGCGAGCAGCCGACGCCGAAGGTCGACGGCGAGGAGGGCGGCCCTCAGGGCGACCGGGCGCCAATCCCGGAAGGGCTGGCCCCCGACGAGCTGACCCCGGAGAAGGTGCACGAGCTGTTCCTCGGCGGTGGCGGTGAGCGCAAGCTCGGCGACGACCCGGCCACCGGGGAGCCGATCGTGCTCAAGTCCGGCCGGTTCGGCCCGTACGTGTCCAGCGGCGAGCGGAAGTCGTCGCTGCTGCGTACGCAGACGCCGGACTCGCTCACCCTCGACGAGGCGTTGAAGCTGCTCAGCCTGCCCCGGGTGATCGGTGTCGCCCCGGACGGTGGCGAGGTCGTGGCCAACAACGGCCGTTACGGCCCGTACGTCAAGCGCGGTGACGAGTTCCGCTCGCTGGACTCGGAAGACAAGATGTTCACCGTCACCCTCGACGAGGCGCTGGCCCTGCTGGCCGCGCCGAAGACCCGCCAGCGTCGGGCCGCCGCGCCGCCGCTGCGGGAGATGGGCATCGACCCGCTGACCGAGAAGCCACTGGTGATCAAGGACGGCCGGTTCGGGCCGTACGTCACCGACGGGGAGTTCAACGCGTCGCTGCGACGCGGGCAGACCCCGGAGGAGCTGACCATCGAGCAGGCGTCCGAGATGCTGGCCGAGAAGCGGGCGAAGGGTCCGGCACCGAAGAAGGCGGCGGCGAAGAAGGCCCCGGCGAAGAAGGCCCCGGCCAAGAAGGCGACGGCGGCCAAGGCGACGGCGGCGAAGAAGACCACGGCGGCGAAGAAGACGGCCGCCACGGCGAAGAAGACGCCGGCCCGCAAGGCGGCCCCGAGGAAGGCCACGGCGGCGGCCGACGGAGAGTGAGCCCGCGCAGCGGGCCCCCACGTGCGGCAGGGCATGACCTAGTCTGTCGCGGTGTCCAAAGTGGAGGGTGCGGGCGGCAGGCCGGTGAAGGTGGCGGGCATCGTCGCTCTCGTCGTGGCCGTGCTCGCCGGAGCGGGGTTGGTCGTCTGGCGTGCCGGCTGGATGCGGGACGACTCGGGCGGTGACGTGCCGGGTGTCGGGGCGGGCGTGCCGGTCGTCGGTGCCGGCCCGGTGGCGACCCCCGCCGACCCGACGGTGCGGCGGGACTCCGCCGGCCGTCGGCTGTTCACCATCCTGGGCGCCGGTGACGTGTTGGTGCACCCGGAGCTGACCAGCCAGGCCCGTCGGGACGCCGCTCGCTCCGGGCACCCCGGCTCGCTCGACTTCAACCCGCTGTTCCGGCAGGCACGCCCTGCGATCTCCGACGCCGATCTGGCGATCTGCCACCTGGAGACGCCGTTGGCCACGCCGGCCGGGCCGTTCGTCGGCTTCCCGAAGTTCAGCGTCCCTCCACAGGTGGTGGACGCGATCCGGGGCGCCGGCTTCGATGCCTGCTCGACCGCCTCCAACCACACCATCGACCAGGGTGAGGCGGGGGTGAACCGCACCCTGGCCGCGCTGGACGCCGCGAAGATCGGGCACACCGGCAGCGCGCGTACCAAGAAGGAGGCGCTCACCCCGCGCATCTACACCAAGAACGGGGTACGGGTCGGGCACCTGTCGTACGCCCTGCACTTCAACGGCCTCCAGCGGTCGGCGGGCAAGGACTGGATCGCCAACCTGATCGAGCCGACGAAGATCGTCGCCGCGGCACGGAAGGTACGGGCCGCCGGCGCGGAGATCGTGGTGCTGAGCCTGCACTGGGGCACCGAGTACGAGCACCTGCCGGACGCCAAGCAGGAGCAGTGGTCGAAGGTGCTGATGGCGTCCCCGGACATCGACCTGATCCTGGGCCACCACGCGCACGTGGTGCAGCCGATCGAGAAGATCGGTCAGAAGTGGGTCGCCTACGGGATGGGTAACCAGGTCGCCCGGCACCTCGAACCGATCTTCGCCAACCGGGAGGGGGCGATGAGCCGGTTCACCTTCACCGAGGCGGCCAAGGGAAAGTGGCGGGTCACCTTGGCCGAGGCCATCCCGACCTGGATGGACCTCAACCCGGACATCCGGCTCGTGGATCTGCCGGCCGCGCTGGCGGACCCGACGACCCCGGCGAACCGCCGGGCGGTCTACCAGGCTGCCCAGGACCGCGTCCGGGGCCACCTGCTGGCGCGGGGTGGAGCAGCGGATGGTCTGAAGATTCTCGGCCCGGTCACCGAGGCGGCCACGCCGAACGGGTGAAACACCGGCCCGAACCTCCAATTCGTCCGGTAGCTGATCACTCCGTCCAGCCCGCGAGGGGTGCGCCTTGCTAGCCTCGCACGCTGGGTAAGGGGAGGAACGGGGATATGGGTAGTTACTGTCCGATGTGGATAGACGGATGACCCGCACGCCACAGGGGGATCGGCCGGACGCCCGCCGGTCGGGTGGCGAGCAGGCGGAACTCGCCCGCTGGCGTCTGATCAGCCTGGAGAAGCAGCTTCCGCAACCGCGCCTGCTGACCGGAGTGGGAACCCCGGCGCTGGTGGCCGCGCTGCTGCTTACCCTGCTCGCCATCTTCGCCTTCGCCTACCTGAGCCGGACCAGCCCGGCCGGCGTGCCACGGGCCGTGGCCGAGTCGCAGCGGCAGTTCGTCAACGAGATCTCCCGTGGCCTCAACAACTCGGTCGATCGCAGCCGGGAGGAGTTCGCGCGTACCGCGACTGCCTACAACGAGCGGCCGGACCGGGCCGCCGCGCAGCTCGCCGCGCTGACCAAGGACCAGCCGAAGTGGCGGGGCGTCGGCGTCTTCGACGCCGGCGGAAAGTCCAGTGTGGCCACGGTCGGCCAGCCGGTCACCCTGCCGGCCGGCGTCGCCGCCGGACGGGTCGCGGTGCCGGTGGTCGAGGGCAACGACCCCCGGCTGCTCCTGGTCGAGCCGCTGTCCGACGGCCGGCTGCTCGTCGCCGAGCTGGACCTGCACATCCGTACCCTCCGGCTGGACCCGAAGGCGAAGCAGGCCGTCCTGATCGCCATGCCCGGCGGCGGGCGGTCCCTGGTGCAGGGTGCGCCGATCCAGGCCGATCCCGCGCTGGACGAGCTGATCGCCGGGGCGGTCGGCGCGACCTCCGGCGAGCCCACCGCCACCCGTACCGGCGCGCCGGCCGCGTCCGTCGCCGACAAGGGCCCGGCCACGCCGGTGGCCCCGCTGGTCACCGCGGACGCCGTCGGCAAGCTCGGCGTCGTCGTCGTCTCCCTGGTGTACTCCCCGATCACCGACTCCGCGGTCACCCGGGAACCGCTGGTTGCGGCGCTCGCCCTGCTGGTGGCCGCCGGCGTCGTGCTGCTGATCCTCCAGCTCGGCCTGGTCCGGCCGGTACGGCTGCTGCTCGCCTACGCCAAGGCGGTGGCCTCCGGAAACTCCACCGATGGACCGCCACGGACCGTGAACGCCCAGGTCAACCGGATCGCCTCGGCGCTGACCGGGCTCGCCGCCCAGCAGGGCGGCGCGGCGGCGCGGCGAGACTCCGGCACCGGTGGTGTCCCTGCGGGTGTGGCGGTCGTCGCGGCGGTCGTCGCCGTGCTGTCGGCCGCTGGCGGGATCATGGCCACCCTCGCGCCCAACGAACAGGACCTTCCGGGCCAGGTGGTCCGGGACTCGGAGAACCAGGTCGGGTCCGTGGCCGCAGCGATCGGCGACACCCTGGACAACGGGTACACCAAAGTCGTCCTGCTCGCTTCGGACAACCGTAAGGCAAGCACCAAGCAGATGCGCCGGGTGCTGGGCCGCCTGCTCGACGAGAACAACCGGTTCCGCAGCGGCTACCTCGTGTCGGTGGACGGCAGCGTGGTCACCAGCGTGGGGCGGGCCCCACTGCGGCCTGCCGGCCCGGTGCCGGGCGAGGGCGGTGTGGTGCTGCACGACGTGCAGGGCCGGCTGCCGATCGTCTACGCGTACACGCTGCTGGCGGACGGGCGGTCGCTGGTCGCCGAGTTCGACGTGCGCTACCTGACCCGGCTCCTGGAGCGGGTGGACGGGCGGCTGCGGGTGCTCGACGTGGACCAGCGGGACATCCTGGACTCGGACGGCTATCTCGCCTTCGAGCAGATCTCCGTCCCGCAGGTGCGCAGCGCGGCGGCCGAGGCGCTCACCGGCACGTCGTACGCCCAGGTGACCGAGGTCGACGGCGACCGCAAGCTGTTGATCGCCGCGCCGGTGGCGCTGGAGGGTTCGGCGGCGCAACTGGAGTGGACGGTGGTGGCCGAGCGTCCGGTCACCGACTACGCGCTGCCCGGCAACGAACTGCGCCAGGGTGCGCTGCTCGTGGTGGTCATCGCGGTGGGCATCGGCCTGTTGCTGTTCAGTTGGTACTACTTCTTCCAGCTCCGGCCGCTGCGCAACCTGTCCCGGGAGGCGGCTGCCCTGGCCGGCGGGAACACCACCCGGGTGATCTCGCCGCGCTGGCACGACGACATCGGCGCGGTGGCGGTCTGCCTGGAGGTGTGCCGCCAGGCGGCGGTCCACGGCGAGCAGCGGCTGGGTGGCGCGGCGCGACTGCGGGGGACCGAGGGCATGCCCACCGCGATCATGACGAAGGTCCCCGAGCGGCGAAAGGCGGGCAGCCGCGGCGGCCGGTCGTCCCGAGTGGGGGACTGAGGTGCTCTTCCTCTACCTGGTGTTCCTTCTTGCCTGCCTGGGATTGCTGCTGGGCGGCATCATCGAACAGCGCAACCACCACCGCAGCCTGCACAGCATCCCGCACCGGGTGCTGGTCAACGGCATCCGCGGTAAGAGTTCGATCACCCGGCTCACGGCCGGCGCGCTGCGCGGCGGCAGGCTCGTCGTGGTGGCCAAGACGACCGGCACGGCGGCCCGGTTCATCTTCCCGGACGCCAGCGAGGAGCCGGTCTACCGGAAGTTCGGCATCGCGAACGTGGTCGAGCAGATCGGCATCGTCCGTCGGGCCGCCGCCTACTACCCGGACGTACTGGTGATCGAGTGCATGGCGGTCATGCCGCCGCTGCAGGAGCTGAACCAGACCAAGCTGATCCAGTCCACCATCGGCATCCTCTGCAACGTCCGGGAGGACCATCTCGCCGAGATGGGGCCGACGCTGGACGACGTGGCCCGCTCGCTGAGCCGGTCCATGCCGGTGGACGGCGTCTGCGTCACCGCCGAGTCCGACCGCACATCCTTCAGGAGGAAGCCGACAAGCGGTCCTGCAAACTCATCTCGGTCGACCCCGAGTCGGTCACCGACGAGGAGATGAAGGGCTTCACCTGGACCACGTTCAAGGAGAACGTGGCCATCGCCCTCAAGGTGGCCGAGCTGCTCGGGGTGCCCCGGAAGGCGGCGCTGACCGGCATGTGGACCGCCCCGCCCGACCCGGGGGTGCTCAGCGTCGAGGAGTACCGCAGGGGCGAGAAGTCACTGCGCTTCGCGAACATCTTCGCCGCCAACGACCCCGAGTCGACCTTCATGAACATCCAGCAACTGGAGGAGCAGGGGTCCATCCCGCGTCCGTTGCACGTACTGATCAACTGCCGGCCGGACCGGGTCGAACGGAACGGCCAGATGGGTTCGCTGATCTCCCGGATCGACCCGGACAAGATCATCCTGATCGGCGAGCCGACGCGGAGTGCCCGCGTCAAGATCGACGACGGGTGGCAGGACCGGGTGGTCGACCTGGGCGGCAGGATCGGCGCCCAGGAACTGCTCGACGGCGTGCTCGCCAGCATCGACGGCTTCGCCTCGGTGTTGGCGATCGGCAACATCCACGGCCAGGGGGAGATCCTGCTCGCCCAGCTCGGCGGCCTGGACCGGCCCGTCGCCCAGGACCGGCCCGCGACGCCCGTTCTCCAGGACCGGCGGCCCGCGATGCCCGCCGTCCAGGACCGGCCTGCGACGCCCGCCCGGCCCGCTGCCCAGGACCGGCCCGCGATGCCCGCCCGGCACGCGTCGCCGGAGCCGGTACGCGCCGGCCAACCCGTCGGGCCGCCTCCCGTCGGGCCGTACGGCGACCCGGCGACCCGGCCGTACGACGTGTCGGACCGGTACAGCGCGCTCTCCCCTGAGCAGCTGGACCGGGACAGCGCCGGTTCTGCGGGGCTGCAGGACCTGTACGACGCGGTGGACCCGCACGGCACCCCCGGCCGGCCTGTCGAGTACCCCGGTCCCGCGCCGCGCCGCCCGCAGCAGGCACCGCCGCCGGGGCCCGTGCCGCAGTCGGCTCGGCCGCCTCGGCAGGTCCCGCCGTCCTACGGTCCGCCGCCCGAGCAGATGCCGCCGCCCGGGTACGACCCCGACCGGACCCTGCCCGCCCAGGCGGTCGTCCGAGGGTGGGGGCCGACCCGGCCGCCCGTCCCCGGAGCCGAACGCCCCGATCCTGATGCTGATCCACCACCACCACCGTCACCGCCGCCGCAGCGGCCGTCCGTCTACCGGAGTGCCCCATGACCAACGGAGAGTTGACGCCCGAGTTGTCGACGCTCTGCCTGGGTGTCGGGCTGGTGCTCGCGCTGGCCTGCTACCTCACCACCAACCTCTCCCCGGGCGGCATGATCACGCCCGGCTGGCTGGCGCTGGCCCTGGTCGAGGAGTACTGGCAGGTGGTGGTGATCATCGCGATGACCGGGGTCACCTGGGGTCTCACCAAGGTCATGCAGCGAGTGGTCATCCTGTACGGCAAGCGGCTGTTCGCGGCGATCGTGCTGCTCAGCGTGCTGCTCCAGACCACTCTCTTTCTGATCATCCAGCAGGACTTCCCGCTCCTCTTCTCGCATCAGACCCTCGGATTCGTGGCGCCCGGCCTGATCGCCTACCAGTTGGTCCGCCAGCCGCCGGTGGCGACGATGCTGGCCACCGGCGCGGTCTCCGTGGGTTCGTACCTGATCATCGTCAGCGGCATCCTGGCCGGCCTGGTGCCGGTGAGCTGACGAGTCCGAGCCGACCGCGCCGACCGAGCCCACGGAAGCAGGCAACCACCGTGTCGCAGAGCAACAAGTGGATCTGGGCGACGCTGGCCGTCGTCCTGATCGCCGCCGGTGTGATCGTCGCTGTGGCGATCCGCCCCGACCAGTCCCCTTCGAGCGCCGCGCCGGCCGTGGAGACCGGCCCGGTGTCGGTCGACTCGGCCGAGCTGACCTTCACCCGGCTGACCAAACCGGCCCGTACCCAGGTCAAGGACGGTGCCGGCCGGGTGCTGGCGGTGTTCACCGACAAAGCCCGCACGGTACGGATCTCCGGCCCGGAGCGGACCTTCACCGAGCCCCGGTTCACCAAGTCGTCGGTGACCACGGACGCCTGGATCCGGCTCGCCCCGAACCCGTGGAAGGCCGGGGCGGAGACGGAGTCCTGGTTCCGGCCCTGGCTGAACAAGGCGGTGCAGGACGACAGCAAGGACGCCCTCGCCATCTCGATGGACTACCTGGACGGCGCGCCCGGTAGGAAGGACGCCAAGGGACGCCAGTACGCCGGGGACGCCTCGTTCGGCCCGCTGTCGGCCGCCGACCCGGACGGCCGGGCGGAGAACTCCGACTTCTACGACTACCTGGGCGTGGAGTGGGACTTCCCGGACGGCAAGCACGAGCGTCCGGCCAAGGACCACTTCCGCAGCCTGGACTGCTCGGGCTTCATCCGGATGGTCTACGGCTACCGGATGAAGTACCCGCTGCGCGGCACCAACACCAAGGGTGCCGGGCTGCCACGCCGGGCGTACGCGATCGCCGGGTTCGGGCCGGGCGCGCTGCTGATTCCGAACACCGGCCGCGCGGCCCGGGACTACGGCGTCCTCCAGGAGGGCGACCTGGTCTTCTTCAACCACGGGGCGAACGCCGGCCCGAGCATCGAGCACTCCGGCATCTACCTCGGCGTCGACGACACCGGCCACCACCGGTTCTTCTCCAGCCGGGTCAAGGCGGACGGCCCGACGTTCGGCGACTTCGGCGGCGAGTCGCTGCTGGACGGGCCGGGCTACTGGTCGGGCCGGTTCCTCTCCGCTCGCCGGATCTGACGCATACGGGGTCGGGTCGCCCCGGGCGGCCCGACCCCGATCGGCGCGGGAACGCGGGTGCGGCCGGCGTCAGGCGTGCGGGAGGTCGGCGGCGGCCAGCGCCTCCACCAGGGCAGCCCGGCGGTCCTCGTCGCGGCGTACCACCCAGGTGATCTCCAGGTGGAGGAAGACCGCGCCCTGTTTGCGGGCCGCCTCGGCCTGGGTGTTGGTGGTGCCCTCCAGCTCTCCGCACCTGGTGGACCAGGCGCGGCAGGTGACGAAACCGGCGCCGGCGAGCGCGTCGGCGGTCCGGCGCAGGGCCGGGTTCGACCGCTTCTGCCCGTTGGAGACCACCACCTCCTCGTCGGGGAGGCTCTGCTCGGCGAAGCCGTGTAGCTGGATCTGGTTGATCTTGTTGCGGGCGAACCGGTCGCTGACCAGGTGGAACAGGCCGTCGGGGTTGTGCGCGGCGTCGGCCTGCTGGTTGCCGGCCCGGCGGTGTGCCCCGGCGACCAGCATGATGCTGCCGGGCACCGCCCGGAACAGCCGCAGCCCGACGTCCTCCGTGTGGAGATCGGAGTTGGGATGGGGCACCTCGACGGCGAGCCGCACCGGCTGGGACAGATCCATCATGATCAGGCCCCAGGGGCGTTCCCCGCCGGCCCCGGTGACGAAGAGCGCGTAGTCACGTCCGGTCTGCAGGTCGTGGCCCCTGCTGGCGGTGAAGCCCAGTCCGGCCAGGATGCCGCTCGCCTCGTCCAGCCCGGCGCGGTCCTTGGCCAGCAGCAGCGTCATCGCCTTGCGCGCCGCCCGCCGCTCGTCCGCGTCCGGGTTCCGGTAGGGATCGGTGGGCTTCAGCCGGCCGACGAAGTCGGTCACCAGCACGCCCGGGTCGACCGCGGCGGGCGGCGTGCCGGTGGGTCTGCCCGGTGGCTCGCCGCACGCGGCGAGGCCCAGCGACAGGGTCACACAGAGCGCGAGGAGGCCGCTGCGGTTGGCGTGGGTTCGGGACATCGTCAGGCAGGCTACCCCGTCGGGCGGGGCCGTCGGCGACGCGCCGGTCACCCGCCGAGGATGTGGTCGAGGTGGGGGTTGGTGAGGACCCGGCCGGGGTCGAGGCGGGCGCGGAGGTCCTGGAAGTCGGCGAACCTCGGGTAGACGGTCGCCAGGGACGCCGCGTCGCGGTAGTGCATCTTGCCCCAGTGGGGTCGGCCGCCGAGTCCGCTGGCGACCTCCTCGAAGGCCCGGAAGTACGGCTCGTACGGCATCCCGACGTACTGGTGGACGGCGAGGTAGGCCGAGTCACGCCCGTAGCCGTGGGACAGCCAGATGTCGTCGGCGGCGGTGAACCGCACCTCGACGGGGAAGAGCACCTTGAACGGCAGCCGGTCGACGATGCGGCGCAGTTCCGCAAGCGCCTGCGGCAGGGCGGCGCGTGGGACGCCGTACTCCATCTCCATGAAGCGGACCCGGCGCGGGGTGCAGAACACGGTGTCGGAGCGGCCGGTGTAGGTGCGTTCGGTGAGCGCCCGAGCGGAGATCGCGCTGATGGTGGGGGCCAGCGCCGGTACGGTCCGGCCCAACCGGCAGGCCCCGGCGAAGACGGTGTTGGCGAGGAAGTCGTCGTCCAGCCAGCCCCGCCAGCGGGGCAGCGGCCGGTCGTCGGTGGGTACCCGGTCGTTGGTCTTGAGCTGCACCCGGTCGGTGTACGGAAACCAGTAGAACTCGACGTGATCGTGTCGGTCGACGAGCCCGGACAGGTCGCCCAGCACCTCGTCCAGCGGGGCGGGCCGTTCGTGCGCGCGGAGGGTGAAGGCGTCCACGCAGCGCAGGGTGACGTCCACGAGCACGCCGAGCGCCCCCAGTCCGACCCGGGCGGCGGCGAAGATCTCCGGGTGCTCCTCGGCCGAGCAGCGCAGCACCTCGCCGGTGCCGGTGACCATGGTGAGCGCCTCGACGAAGGTGGACAGGCAGCCGTACGCGGCACCGGTGCCGTGGGTGCCGGTGGAGATCGCCCCCGCGATGGTCTGCGCGTCGATGTCGCCCAGGTTGGGCATTGCCAGGCCGTGCCCGGCGAGCAGCGCGTTGAGCGCCCGCAGGGTGGTCCCGGCGGGGACGGTGACAAGTCGGGCGTCGCGGTCCACCCGGACACCGGTCCGCAGGCCGGACAGCTCCATCCGTCGCCCGTCGGACAGGGCGATGGCGGTGAACGAGTGGCCGCTGCCGACCACCCGGATCCGCTCCCCCGCGCCTGCCACGTCGAGGACCGCCTCGGCTATGTCCTCGACGGTGGTAGGGCGCAGGATGGCGGTGGCGACGCTGTGCTGGTTGCCGGCCCAGTTGGACCAAGCGGTGGCGGTACCGGCCATCGGCGCTCCTCGACATGAATGTGAACTGACTTCATATCAGGAACGTTGTGCCTGGTAAATACCGCAATCGGGGTCCGCTCGTTGTACCGGTAGTCACGGCCACGTGACATGTGGATATGTTCTTTCGTCGAAGGGGGGTGGCGTCGAGTGTCCACACCAGCCGCCACGACCGGGCCGCTGCGCCGCGTTCCGGTGCAGGGTCGAAGTGTCGCGCGCGTCCAACGGATGTTGGACGCCTGTGCCGAACTCGTCGACGAGGTGGGGTACGAGGGGTTGACCACCACGTTGCTCGCCGAGCGGGCCGAGGTGGCGATCGGGTCGGTCTACCAGTTCTTCCCGGACAAGCGGGCGATCGTGCAGGCGTTGACCCTGCGCACCATGGAGTCCTACCTCCAGCGGCTCGACGAGCGGTTCGCCTCGGACGACCTGACCCACTGGTGGGACGGCGTCGACGCGGGGATCGACGAGTACATCTCGATGCACCGCACCGTCCCGGGCTTCCGGACCCTGCACTTCGGCGACGTGGTCGACCTGCACCTGCTCGACGATCAGCGGGACAACAACGGCGTGATCGCCGACCAGTTGGCCCGGGTGCTCACCGAGCGGTTCGGCATGACCGACGAGCCGCGCCTGCGGTTCTGCCTGGAGGTCGCCGTCGAGGCCGCGGACGCCCTGATCAAGCTGGCGTTCCGGCGCAAGCAGGAGGGCGACGAGCGGGTCCTGGCCGAGGCCAAGGCGCTCATCCGCGAGTACCTGCACCGGCACGTCGAGGCCCCGAGCGAGCCCGCTCCACAGCCCTGACCGTCCCACAGCCCTGGTCGGACCGTCGGCGGGCACGCCGTACCACCGAGGTCGGGCCTGACCGGCGGCCGACTCCGGCCGCCGGTCGCGTCCAGCTAGAGGAAGGCGAGGCCCTCGCCCCGGTAGGTGGGCACGGTGGCGACGATCGCGTCGCCGTCGACCAGATGCAGTTCGTTGACCCGTTCGCAGAGTTCGCCCGCCTTGGCGTGGCGGAACCACACCCGGTCACCGATCCGCAGGTCGGCTGCGGCGGCGCCGGTCAGCGGGGTCTGCACCTCGCCCGCTCCCTCGCTGCCGACCAGTTCCAGCCCGGCCGGCAGCCACGGTCGGGGCAGCCGGCTCTTCGCCGCCGGTCCGGAGGCGATCCAGCCGCCGCCGAGCACGGTGGCGATCTCCGGTGTCGGCCGCCGGACCACCGCGCAGGCGAAGAACGCCGCCGGGGCGGGCCGCCAGGCCCGGTACGCGTCGAAGAGCGTCGGACCGTACAGCCCCGATCCGGCGGTGACCTCGGTGACCGCCGGATCGGCGCTGGTGGCGGCCACGCTGCCGGTGCCGCCTCCGTTGACGAACTCCAGGTCGGCGTGTTCGCGGACGGCGGCGACCGCCGCGCCCCGGCGGGCCAGCAGTTCCCGGTACGACCCGCGCTGGGCGATCCGGATCGCGGCGCTGAGCGCGGCCTGACCGGGCGGGGCGTCCCCGAGACCGGCGATCTGTGCCTCGTACGACATCAGGCCGACCAGTCGGAAGCCGGCCCGGCGGGCGACGGCGGCGGCCAGCGCGCCGGCGGCTCGGGCGCTGTGCACCGGCGAGCGGCGTACGCCGACGTGCACCCGCCCGCGCAGCGGTCGCCAGGAGGCGTCCAGGTCGAGGCAGACCCGCAGCTCGGGGCGGCGGCCCGGGGGGCACACCCCGTCGATCAGGTCCAGCTGTTCGGTGCTGTCGATCATGAGGGTGACCGCCGCTACGAGCTGCGGATCGGCGGCCAGTTCGGCGAGCGCCCCCCGGTCGGCGGTCGGGTACGCCACCAGCGCGTCCTCCGTCATGCCGGAGCGGACCAGCCAGTTCGCCTCCGGGAGGGTGAAGGCCATCACGCCGGACCAACCGGGCTGACCGAGCGCCCGGCCGAGCAGGTCGCGGGCCCGGACCGACTTGCTGGCGGCGCGGACCGGCTTACCGGCGCTGCGGGCAGCCAGCGCGGCGGCGTTGTCGTCGAAGGCGGTGAGGTCCACCACGGCGTAGGGCGGGTCGAGGTGGGCCGTCGCCTTGTCGAGGCGTTCGCGCAGGGTGTCGCTGTCGATGACCACGAATGCACGCTAACTGTCCGGGCGGCAATGCGAAAGCTCCTCACATCCTACCGGGCTGCGGCCGGTGGCATCCGCGGCCTAGGCTCGGCGAACAGGAGAATGTCGCCGGTGGGGAGGCCCCCACCGGGTCTAGAGTGTTCCACCGGGACTGCCCAGCGTTGGGCCGGCACGTGGAGGTACGGCCATCGAAAGCCAGCAGAACGGCGAGTCGTCCGGCGAGTCGTCCGGGACACCGCCCGGCGGCGCCACCGCCCAGACCGACCGGTCCGGAGCGGCGGCGATCCGGTCGGTGCTGCGCATCCGGCCGTTCCGCCGGCTCTGGATCGTGCTCGGCGCGGCCTCCTTCGGTGACTGGCTGGGCCTGCTCGCCACCTCGGTGTTCGCCGCCGCGCAGGTGTCCGGCAGCACCGCCCAGGGCGCCGCGTTCGGCGGGGTGATCGCGATCAGGCTGCTCCCGGCGCTGGTGCTGGGGCCGGTGGCCGGCGTGTTCGCCGACCGGTTCGACAGGCGCTGGACGATGGTCATCTGCGATCTGCTGCGGTTCCTGCTCTTCGCCTCGATCCCGCTGGTCGCGCTGCTCGGCGTCCGCGGCGGCGTGGTGGTCGGCTGGGCGGCGATCGCCACCTTCCTGATCGAGTCGATCACCCTGCTCTGGATTCCGGCCAAGGAGGCCGCAGTCCCCAACCTGATCCCGCGCGCCCGGCTGGAGACGGCCAACCAGCTCACCCTGATCACCACGTACGGCCTGACCCCGGTCGCCGCCGCGGTCGGCCTGGCGGTGCTGGACCGCACCGTGCGGGGGGTCACCGGCGGCGAGATGCCGACCTGGGCCGAGCCGGCCCAGCTCGCCCTCTGGTTCAACGCCTTCTCCCGGCTGGCCACCGCGCTGGTGGTGGCCTTCGGGATCAAGGAGATCAGCCAGGCCCAGGCCCGGGAGCGTGGTGAGCGCGCCGAGCAGGGCATGTTCAGCCAGTTCACCGAGGGCTGGAAGTTCATCGGCCAGACCCCGCTGGTCCGGGGCCTGGTGCTCGGCATCTTCGGCGCGTTCGCCGGTGGCGGCATCGTGATCGGCACGGCCAAGTTCTTCGCCGCCTCGCTCGGCGCCGGCGACGCCGCCTTCTACATGCTGTTCGGCGCGATCTTCATCGGCCTGGCGATCGGCATCGGGCTCGGCCCGATGATCGTCCGGGAGATGTCCCGCCGCCGCTGGTTCGGCATGAGCATCGTGCTGGCCAGCGCCTCCGTCCTGGTGCTGGCCTTCGCCATCCACCTGTCGATGGCGATCCTCGGCGCGATCCTGGTCGGCGCGGGCGCCGGGATGGCCTTCCTCGCCGGCACCACGCTGCTCGGCGGCGAGGTCGCCGACGAGGTACGCGGCCGGGTCTTCGCCGTGGTGCAGATCGGCACCCGGCTGGTGCTGATCCTGGCCATCGCGCTGAGCAGCCTGCTGGTCGGGGTCGGCGGCTCGCGCCAGTTGACCATCGCGGACCTCGGCATCTCCGTCTCCTCCACCCGGCTGCTGCTGCTCGCCGCCGGGGTGGCCGGCATCTTCGCCGGGATCAGCGCGTTCGGTCAGATGGACGACAAGAAGGGCGTGCCGGTCCTGGCCGACCTGTGGGGTTCGATGCGGGGCCGGCCGCTGTTGCCGGCCGAGCCGTTCGTCTCCAACGGGCTCTTCGTGGTCTTCGAGGGCGGTGAGGGGGCCGGCAAGTCCACCCAGTTGGAGACGCTCGCCGCCCGCCTGCGCGAGCAGGGCCGGGACGTGGTGGTCACCCGCGAGCCGGGCGCCACGGTGGTGGGGGAGCGGATCCGTTCCCTGGTGCTGGAGGACGCGGACGCGCCGTCCCCGCGCGCCGAGGCGCTGTTGTACGCCGCCGACCGGGCCCACCACGTCGCCACCGTGGTCCGGCCCGCCCTGATCCGGGGCGCGGTGGTGATCAGCGACCGGTACGTCGACTCGTCCCTGGCCTACCAGGGTGCCGGCCGTACGCTGCCGGTCGAGGAGGTGTCCTGGCTCTCCTCCTGGGCCACCGGTGGGCTCAAGCCCGATCTGGTGGTGCTCCTCGACGTCGACCCGCGCACCGGGCTGTCCCGGGTGGCCGCCCGCAACCACGGGCCCGACCGGCTGGAGGCCGAGTCCGTCGCCTTCCACGAGCGGGTCCGCTACGCCTTTCTCGACCTCGCGGCCAACGACCCGAAGCGCTACCTGGTGCTCGACGCCGCCCGACCGGTCGAGGAGATCGCCGGCCTGGTCGGCCGCCGGGTCGAGGAGTTCCTGGTGGACCCGGCCGGCATCGTGCACCCCCGCCCGGCGCACGGGCCGGACACCTCGGTCCAGCCCGAGTTATCCGACACGGAGTTGGTGGGCATGGAGCATCGCACCTGATGTCGGACGTCTTCGCCGAGCTGGTCGGGCAGGAGGAGGCGGTCGAGACGCTGCGCCGGGCCGCCACGTCGGCCGCCGCCGTGCTGCGCGCCGCCCACCTTCCGCCACCCGTCGCCGTCTCCGCCGTCGCGGACGACGAGGAGTACGACGACCTCGACGCCCTGGCCGATGCCGCCGACGTGGCCGATGCCACTGCCGACGCGCTCGGGGCCACCCCCGATGCGGTCGGGACCGACCCCGGCATCGGCGCGACGACCGTCGACCCGGCCGCCGGGATGACCCACGCCTGGATCTTCACCGGGCCGCCCGGCTCCGGTCGTTCGGTGGCCGCCCGCGCCTTCGCCGCCGCTCTCCAGTGCGTGCACGGCACCGGCTGCGGCAGCTGCCCAGGTTGCCACACCACACTTGCCGGCACCCACGCCGACGTACGGCTGGTGGCCCCCGAGGGCCTCTCCATCGGCGTCGGCGAGATGCGCGCCCTGGTGCTCCGGGCGGCCAGCACCCCGTCCGGCGGACGCTGGCAGGTGGTGATCATCGAAGACGCCGACCGGCTCACCGAGGCGGCCGGGAACGCGCTGCTCAAGGCCGTCGAGGAGCCGCCGCCCCGGACGGTCTTCCTGCTCTGTGCCCCGTCCACCCACCCGGAGGACGTCTCGGTGACCATCCGGTCGCGCTGTCGGGTCGTACCGCTGCGGCAGCCCTCGGCGGCGGCGGTCGCCGAGGTGCTGGTCCGGCGGGACGGCATCGCGCCCGACGTGGCGCAGTGGGCGGCAGCCGCCGCGCAGGGGCACGTCGGGCGGGCCCGGCGGCTGGCCCGCGACCCCGAGGCACGCCAGCGCCGGGACGCGGTGCTGGCGGTGCCGCGCCGGCTGACCGGGGTGGGCACCGCGCTGGACGCGGCGTCGGCGCTGATCGAGTCGGCCGAGGCGGAGGCCGAGGCATCGGTGGCGGAGATCGACGCGGCCGAGCGGGCCGCGTTGCAGACCGCGCTGGGCGCGGGTGGCACCGGCCGGGGCGCGGCGGGCGCGACGCGGGGCTCCGCCGGCCAGCTCAAGGATCTGGAGAAGCGGCAGAAGTCCCGGGCGACCCGGGCGCAGCGGGACGCCCTCGACCGGGCCCTGGTGGACCTGGCCGGGTTCTACCGGGACGCGCTCGCCTCGGCGTTGCGTGCGCCGGTCGCCCCGGTGCACGCCGACACCGCCGTGCTGGCCGAGGCGGGTGGGCAGAAGTGGGCCCCCGAGGGTGCGCTGCGCCGGTTGGAGGCGGTGCTGGAGTGCCGGGCGGCGATCGAGAGGAACGTCAAACCACGCATCGCCGTGGAGGCGATGATGCTCTCCCTCTGGCGGGGCTGACCCCTGATCGTCGGGCATCGACACGTGTTGACGGCGTGCGGTACGGTCCCGGTGGGGCCGCGGTCACCGTGGTGGTACGCAGGGTGAGGTCGACCTGGGGGGAGATCGGATGCCGCGCGGCGAGATCGACGAGGCGTGGATCGAGGAGGCGGTACGCCGGTACCGCCGGATCGAGTCCCTCCAGGCCGAGTTCGACCAGGCGGTCGAGACCGTCGAGGTGACAGTCCGTTCGCCCGACGGGCTGGTCGAGGTGGTGGTGACCGCCGGGGGGCGGATCACCGACGTGCGTTTCCTCGGGCCCCTGCACGCCCGGCACCCCCGGGAGGTGGCCGGCTCGGTGCAGGCTGCCGTCACGGCCGCCGCCGATGCCGCCCAGTGGGCCCGGGAGAAGCTGCACAACGAGACCTTCACCGCCTACCGTCCGCTGACGGGGGCCTGACGTGGACGCCCTGCGCGCCCTCGCCGACCGCCTCGACGAGGCCAGCGCCACGCTCGCCGTGCTGGCCCGTACGGTCACCGTCAGTGATCCGCCGCACCCGGCGTTCGGCGCGCACGCCGCCGGGCGTCCCGGCGAGGTCGGTCGGGCCCTGCACCGGCAGTGGACCACCGCCACCGACGGCCGGGCCCGCGAGGCGGGTGCCGCCGCCGCCCGGTTGGCCGCCGCCGCGTCGGCCGTCCGCAGCGCCGCCGACCGTTACGCCACCGCCGACGACACCGCCCACCGCCGGCTGGCCGGGGAGGCGTGATGGATCCGCTGGACCGGCTCGCCGAGCCCGGCCTGGACCTGCTCTCCCGGGTCGACACGCTGCTCGCCGCCGGTGCCCCCGAGGCACACCCGGTCTGGCCCCTGCTGCGCCGGATGCAGCTGCTGCCGGGGGAGGCCCTGCGCGCCTTCCTCGACCTGCATCCCGCGCCGCTGGCGACCGCCGGGCACGCCGTGCGCCGACTCGTCCGGGGGTACGACGACGCCTGCGCCGCCCTCACCGACCAGGGTGTCTGGTCCGGCCCGGCCGGGGCGTCCTACGACGAGGCCCGCACCGCCCTGCTGCGTCATCTGGACGAGGGGCCGGAGAGCCTGGTGGGCCGGTTGGAGTCGACTGCCGGTTACGCCGACGCGCTGGCCGACTGGGTGGAGGGCAGCCGGCTGGCGGTGGCCCGGGTGCTGGCCGAGGTGCTCGGCTCCACCGAGGCGGTCCGGGTCCGGGCGGCGACCGCCCCCGGTGCCGAGCCCGCCGCCGGGGGTGGTGCGGCGGCCGAGATCGCCACCCGGGTGCTCTCGGTGCTCGGGGTGGCCTACGACGGGGCGGAGACGCTGCTGCGCCAGTGGTCGCCCAGCCTGGCCGAGTCGACCTGGCGGTCGACGGGCGGCCCGTCGTACCACGGTGGCCCGCTGCGGATCGGCTGACCGTGATCGGGCCGGTGCGTCGGCTGACCGTGATCGGGCCGGCCTTCGGCGGGGTGCCCGCTCGCCCGCGCCCGGCCGTGTCCCGTCGATCCGTCGTAGGCTGAAGACATGGGCATGCTCTGCGCGGTCAGCTTCAACCGGTACGGGCGGCTCTACTACCTCGATCCGGGGGAGTTCCGCCCGCAGGTCGGTGACCGGGTGCTCGTCCCCACCGACGACGGCCCCGAGGTGGCGGAGTGCGTCTGGGCCGCGCAGTGGGTCACCGAGGAGACCGACGGCTTCCCCAAGCTGGCCGGGCTGGCCGGCGACGACGACCTGCGCCGCGACGAGCTGCTGCGTCGGCGCAAGGCCGAGGCGAAGGTGGCCGCGAAGCGGTTGATCCGGGAGCACGGCCTGCCGATGAAGGTGGTCGCGGTGGATCACGTCCTTGCTGCCGTCGAGGGCAGCGGGGAGCGGACGACCGTCTACTTCACCGCCCCGCACCGGGTCGACTTCCGCTCCCTGGTCCGGGACCTGGGCGCGACCCTGCACTGCCGGGTGGAGCTGCGGCAGCTCTCCGCCCGGGATTCGGCCCGGGTGCAGGGCGGCATCGGTTCCTGCGGCCGGGACCTGTGCTGCGCCACCTTCCTCAACGACTTCGAGCCGGTGACCATCCGGATGGCCAAGGACCAGGATCTCCCGTTGAATCCGCTGCGGATCTCCGGCGCCTGTGGTCGGCTGATGTGCTGCCTGAAGTACGAGCACCCGCTCTACCAGCGGTTCCAGGAGTCCGCCCCGGCGATTGGCAGCCGGGTCAGCACCCCGGAGGGCGACGGCAGGGTGGTCGGCCACAGTGTCCCGAAGGACGCGGTGACGGTACGCCTCGACGCCGACGGCTCCCGCTGCTCCTGCTCCCGCGCCTCCGTCTGCGCCCCCCGCCAAGCCCACGACCAGCACTACACCCCCTAACCCCACCCCCGCGCCCCCCACCCCCGCGGCCTGCCCCGCCCTGTCGGGTGATCAAGAGGTTTACGTCATTGTGGATCGGCTCTCTGACCGAAACCTCTTGATCACCCGACTCGGCCCGGGGGCCGGGGTGTGGGGGTGGGGGGTGGGGGTCAGGGGAGGGTGATGGGGGGTTCGGCCAGGCGGGGGGTCAGGGGGGTGCGGGGGGTCAGCCAGGAGGCGGAGGGGGACTGGTCGGGGTTGAGCTGCCAGTCGTGGCAGACCCGGTCGACGGCGATCGGGTAGATGGTCAGCGTGCCGTCCGGGTCGATGCGCATCCGCAGGAAGGACTTCGCGTCCTCGATGCCCTGGCCGGCGAAGAGTTCGTTGACGTTGACCCCGAAGGTCCCGGCCACCAACAGGTATGCGGCCACCAGTTGAGTGGCCACCAACCCGATCACCGGGCCGTAGAGCACGGCGGCGGCCACCGCCGGCAGCGGCCACGGCCAGTGGTAGAACGGCAGCTGCAGCCAGGCCCAGGTGCCGGCCACCGCGAGCGCCACCTGCGCCAACCCGTGACCGACGCCGAGGATCCAGTGCCGGGCGTGCCGTTTCCCACCGGCGCTGGGCGGCTTGGCGAAGAAGGCCGCGCTGAGCAGCGTCACCCCCAACATGATCACCAGTGGGACGCTGAACAGCCGCTGCTCGGTGCCGGACCGGGTCGCCGCGACACCGGCCATGGCGAGCATCAGCAGCACGTGCAGGGTGCCCAGCAGGGTGCCGAAGCCCGGGTTGCGCCGGGGCAGCCGGTGGAAGATGCCCCAGCCGTACCGGCGGGAGCGGGCTGCGTCCGGGAACCGGGTCACCAGGTCGTACGCGCGAGTACGGCTGGCCCGCCGGGACAGGGTGTCCCTCGGCGGCACCTCGATCCGCTCCGGCAGGGTGTGCGTCGGGTAGAGGTACGCGCCGCCCCCGCCGCAGGTGATCAACTGCCGTTCCGGGCCCGCGTACCGGGCGTAGTGGTGCAGGTCGCCGGAGACCAGCAGCCGGACGTGCGCGCCGGTGGGCGCGAGGATCGTCCGGACGAAGTAGTCGATCGAGTCGTACGCGGTGGGGTGGTCGACGGCTTTCACCCAGGTCGGGGCCGGCACCGCCAGGATCACCCGGGAGTCCGGGCCGAGCCGGCGGGCCACCTCGTCGAAGTAGGCGAGCTGCGGATCGTCCAGGTACGAACCCGACTGGTCGTCCAGGCCGAGCAGCCACCACCCCGCCGGCAGCTGCACCGCGAAGTACGACCGGGACTGGCCGGTGCGCCAGCCGCCGAAGTTCCGGTCCCGGGAGCGGACGAAGAGCCGCAGGAACGCGGTCAGTCCGTCGTACCAGTCGTGGTTGCCGGGGACGGCGAAGAGCGTCGGCCGCTCCGGCGGGGCCACCGGCAGCGCCGCCTGGTACGGCCCCTTGCAACGGTCCTCGTACGCCTCGTAGGCCGCCGACGGATAGACCTGGTCGCCCCCCATCACCAGGGTCTGCGCCCGGGGCAGCCGGTGCCCGTCGACCGTCAGCTCCGGTTGGGCCAGCAGGTACGCCACCGAGTACGTGGCGTCGAAGCCGTCGCCCAGGTCGGCCACGTAGTCCAACCAGAGCCCGCCGTCCGGCCCGACCTGCTCGCCGATCCTCGAGTCGAGCGCGTTCTGCAACTCCCGCTTGTCCAGGTACGCCCCGAACAGCATCGCCAGCAGCGTCCGGATGCCGGTGCTGATCAGCAGGAGCGGCGCGAGCCAGGGGACCGGTTTGCGGGGCGTGAAGCCCAGCTCCACCGGATCGGTGCCGTGCGGCCGACGGACGGCCCGCTCGCCGGGCGCGTGCTCGGCGTCCGGGGCCGGCGGGACGGGGGCGGCTGCGGCCTGGTCGCCCGTGGCGTGGTCGTCGCTCACCAAGGCAGCCTAGACCGGCCCGCTGTGCACCGATGTCCCCCGATGTCCGGGTCGGGTCGTCGGGAACCCCCTCTGGCGCGGCGTGGGTCGTGCCGTACACTTGGCGGTCGTTGCCGCCTTAGCTCAGTCGGCTAGAGCGACGCACTCGTAATGCGTAGGTCGACGGTTCGATTCCGTCAGGCGGCTCCAGATGAGCCCCTGACCAGCAGAAGTGCTGGTCAGGGGCTCATGTCTTTAGGTCGGCCCCCAAAAACCGGGTGGGGCCGCAAGCGCCGTCGGAACTACCGGTCTTCGCGCCGCCCGACGGCGGCAGCCGGATCGACTCACCAGCGCCGGCAGTTGACCGACCCGGCCCCGGGTGGCCACGAGTGGGGACAGGTCACGGTTCCGGCTCGTGGCGCACGGGTCGCCCAGAAGATCTGAGAAAAAGTTCTGGTTGGCGGCAACCTGCGGGCGGTGGATCGCATGTACCCGGATGTAAGCAACGATCGCCACGATCCATAGGGGTCCGGAAATGTCTGCACGTCGACTTCTGCTGCTGCCTGCGGCCGCCGTTCTGCTCGCACTTACCGCCTGTGGCGCCACGGAGGCAGCCGGTCCTGACTCCACCGCATCTACTCCGGCCTCGGCTGCCCCGGCCAACGGCGCCCCCGGTGGCACGTCCACGGTGACCACCGAGGCGTCCGGGGACATCAAGAGTGCCGACTGTCCCTCGGGGACGATCCTGCAGAGTCTGGTCGAGCTGCCGAAGGGCGCGAGCTTCGGCAGTGTCGAGTGTGTGAAGGACTGGGCGGGGGCCGACCCGCAGGGTGCGAACGTCGGTGACGGCGTCTACCTGTTCCACTACAAGGCCGGTACGGGCTGGAAGTACTACGGCGAGGGCAGCGGATACGACTGCAAGGACCTCGGCCTCACAGAGTCGGCACCGTTCTGCATCTCCTAGTGATCAGGGTGACCGCGGTCGCGCGCTGTGGTGCACACCAGTTACGGTGTGCACCACAGTCAGCCGGCCGCAGCGACGCCGCCGTGCCCTGACAACCTGTGTGGTACGTGGGGGGCGCGAGCGGGGCATGGCGGACTCGATCGACGATCAGTTCCGGGAGTTCGTCCGGACCCGCTCGCCGGCGTTGCTCCGGACGGCGTTCCTGCTGACCGGTGACCGGCACCTCGCCGAGGACCTGGTGCAGGATGCCCTGGCCCGAACCCATCGAGGCCGGCGGCGGCTGAACGATCCGGGGCACTTCGAGGCGTACACCCGCACCGCGATGTACCACCAGCATGTGAGCTGGTGGCGGCGGCGCAAGGTGGCCGAGTCCCTGCCCGGGGAACTGACCGACGTGGTCCAGCCCGGCAGTGACCACGCCCGTCGTACCGATCTCAAGCTCGCCCTGCACCAGGCTCTCGCCCAACTCACCCAGCGACAGCGCGCGGTGCTGGTGGTCCGCTTCTTCGAGGACCGCAGCGAGGCGGAGGCGGCGAATCTGTTGCAGTGCTCGGTCGGCACGATCAAGAGTCAGACCAGCAAGGCACCGGCCCGCATGCGGGAGATAGCGCCCGAGCTGCTCTCGGCTGTGATGGAGGAGGCCTGATGACCGACAACCTCGGACCGTTGCGTCAGGCCATGTCCGATCTGAGCGAGCACGGCGGCAGCGCCGACCTGTACGAGCGGTCCCTGCGCAAGTCGCGGCAGTCGCAACGGCGGGCGACTCTCGCCACCGGCGTGGCAGCCGCTGCGGTGGTGCTCGCCCTCGGGGGTGCGGTCGCCTTCGCCGCCAGCCACCGGCTCGACCTGCCGGCGACACCCGCAGCCGCCCCCAGCAGTGCCGGGCCAGGGAAGCCCGACTGTCCATCGATCGAAACCCTCGGGGACCTGGTCGAACTGCCGCAGGACTGGTCCTTCGCGTCCGCAGGGGTGCAGTGCGCGGAGACCTGGGCGGCAGCCGACGTGCTGCGCCCGGCCGGCGGCAACGTCCGCTACCTGTTCCATTTCACGACCGATACGGGTTGGCGGTACTACGAACAGGGCACCGAATGGGACTGTAGGGAGCTCGGCCTCACCCGGCCGGCACCGTTCTGCACCTCCTGACCGTCTGCCGTCCACACCGTCGGCGTCGGCCGCCGCCGCCCGGCCGTGGCGGATCCACCCGTTGCCGGCGGGCGCAGCCCGGGTGACGTTCCGTTGTCCGCTATCGGACCCTGGAACGGCGTGCTCCATCCGGTGCGTCCCTCTACGGTGGACGACCGTGACACTCGGTGATGCAGGCAGGTGTCGGCAGCGCATTTCCGCCACCTTCGATCTGATTTGCGACCTCCGTGCGACCCTCGTCCGCCAAGACGCGCTGTCAGGAGTTGCCGTGCGGCCTGTGCGACCGGCATGCACGAGGCAGATCCCGGCGTCCATCGGTCCGGGGCTCGCGCGAAGGGGTGGGGTATGACCAACGACATTGTGGCGGCGGCGGCCGGTGCGGCCGAGGAGGACCTGGCGTGGAACCTGGCCTGGCAGTCGCTGTCCGTGGGGCTGAACCATGCCCGTGAGGTCACGCGGCTGATCCGGAGGGGACAGACCACATCAGTCCAGACCAATGTGCTGTCACTCGCGGAGTGTGAGTTCTTCCGGGTGGCGTCAGAGGTTGATTCGAGAGGTTTCGTCCGCCGAGGGTTTGACCGGGGTTTCGGGGGCTACTCGAGGAGCTAACTGGACGGCGGCGATGGGGCGAGGC